>NZ_JBKFEH010000010.1:0-529996 GCF_053572355.1 Duganella kummerowiae | reverse complement strand
TTCTCATCTCCAGCTAAAAATGCGGAGTTTGGACTGGGGCTACATGGATTCATAGGTGGATGCGCTGGCCGCTTACGTTCGAGCGCCGGCCAGCGCTTGAGCGCGTGCTCGACGGCCTTGGCCGTCCCGCTGCCGGTGGCCACGGTGCGTTCAGTGGCCAGTAACTAGGCGTGCAGTTCGGCCAGTACTGGTACGGCAAGGCGATTGACCACGCGCTCAAGCGTGGCCGGCGCTGACGCGCTATGCGAGTCCGGCAGTCTGCCGATCGACAACAATCCGATCGAGAACGCCATCCGTCCCATTGCCATTGGCAAGAAGAACTGGCTGTTTAACGGCTCGGAGCGCGCCGGCCGCCGCGCCGCCGCTATTCAGAGCCTGTTCGCCACGCTAAGCTGAACGGACTCGATCCGCTGCACTGGCTGGCCATCGTACTGGAACGTCTCCCGACGTGCCCCAACAGCCAGCTCGATACGCTGCTGCCATTTCCGTACTCTTCGCAGTCCTAAATCCGCTGAACAGGTGGAGCGGCTGGACACTTACCCATTAAGTTTGAGAGCCGCCTCCAGTTTCGAGGAACTGATCCAAATACATGAAGTCGGCCGCTGACGCGTCTACTACCCTCAGCTTTCGGTCCTCGCCATCAGTGCCAGAACCCCGGAAAGCGCGGTAAATCTTCAGCTCGCAGACCTTTCTTAGAAAGACCAAGAGTTTGCGGAGCTTTGTTTCGTTCTCCGAAATGAAGCCAACCGGAACACTTACCACATCAGAGGTTGGAACCTTCCACTGGTAAAGAGCTGCCGCGCTCACCCCTGGAAGTAATAAGACCTCAAACCGTTCGGAAGTTGCGAGCGATGGACCAAGTAAGATGTCACTGAACCCAGCATCAAGCAATACGTTCGCCCGACGGCGGATACGCTCAATTGGCTCGGCCTGTCCAGCGACGCAAATCGCAATCAGGTCAATAGGCTCGCCCCATTCGCTTGCTGATGTATTGCGAATCGCCTCGACAAATGACTTTAATAATTCTGTTCGCCCCCACAGGTCGGACTCTGGGAGAACCCAGAACATTTCCGATGGGAAGGCAGTTGACGCACCACTGTTTGTCTTGAAACGCTTCAAAGACCGTCTGAATGCCTGCAAGAAGCGGTCCTGGTTCTTGGTCATGTATAGCGCGCCGAGAAGGGCTCGGCTCTTTCCTGCGTCGTATTCAAGACTATAGGCGCTCCCATGGACCTCGCGCACGTAGCTGCCGAAGTCGAATCTGGCGGCGGAGCCTCCTGCTGAAGACCCGACGATTCGCTCATTTACATCCTCTCGAAATACTCGGGAGGACAGGTTAATATCGCCGCTGGGCACACTTTCACGCCTCAAGAACCGCGCCAATACCTCATCGCTGAAGACATCGACGAACGCAGCGAAATGGTCAGGGTGCTGAATTTGGCGAGCAACTCGGTCTGCCGTCAGCTTGAATACGGTTGAGCGGAGTTCCTCCGGAAATACCGATAGTTGGGCCTCAATGTCGAAGTCAACGTTGCCATCAAGGTCGACTTCGAAGTGAACAGGCAAAGGCAGGTTAAAACGTCTTCCAGCCGTGATGTCATCAATCTTGTAGACCGCGAAAGCCCGCTTCTGTTCATCCTCCCGGTCATGCCGCTCGATGTCGTGAAAGTGGCGGTAAAACGCTTCCTGTGCCTGATCAACTGTGCGTGCTCCGTTCTCGGCCGCAGAGTCCCACGAGAGATCCAGAGCATTGTCCCAATAATTGCTTGAGAGCGCTCTAGGGATGGGCGAGAACGTAAGCAATTCAAAGACGGGTCTAGCCTGACGTTCAGCGATTCGTGTGAAGCGAGGAACTCCATCTTCTGTGCTCCCAAACCGCGCTTCCGCATAGGAGGTCAGAACTAACTTGCCATCCTCGTCTTCGACCAACCCCTCCACTCGAAGCAGGTCCAGAAAGTCACCGACCTCCCTACCGCTCAATTCAAAGTACGCGGCTAGCACTTCGACCTCCAACGGCCCGGTCAAGCGAAGGAGCCTCACAGCAAACTCCGTCATGACTGGAACTTGCCGCTCGACTGAGACATGGCATCGGACTAGAAACTGCTGCGCGGGGATAGCCACAGCAACGGTGTTGAATCGTTCACGCATCTGCGCTCCTCCGCTTCAGTTCAAGTGAAGGGAACAGCTGTGCTTTCCCCTGTTCAGCGAGTTGCCTCACCTTCTCTAGCACTCCGGCCATCGGAGTCCTTGGACGTCCGCTCCACATTGATGAGGAACTAACGATGACAAGTCGGTCCTGTGCGCGCGACATCGCAACGTTGATGCGTTCTGGGTCAGCTAGAAATCCGACTTTCCTAGAAGTGTCGTTGCGAACAATCGAAAGGATAATGAATCGGTTCTCCTTACCTTGATAGCTATCGACGGTTCCAATGGTGTAAGTGTCGCGTATGTCCGCAGCCCAGTCGGCTTGGTCAAGCTTGCGCCGTATCAGGTCACGCTGAGCTGCGTACATTGTGATGATGCCAATCGGGATATGCCGGCTGCCATCTGCCGCGCGAACGGCGCTTAGGAACGAAGCTGACTTCACGATGTCCCGGACCACAGCCAAGACCGCATTGGCCTCGGCCTCATTAATGAGTGCACCTTCGTGCGTTCCAGCCTCTCCATGGAACGCATTCCGCCCTTGGTCGGTGGTATCAATCCATACGACTTGCTGCGATAGGTAATCGGGTAGTAGCTTGTACTCATCGCCAGGCGGCTTGCGCGCTACCTTAAGGGCTCCGTTGTAAAAGCAGTTAGAAACGACATAGTTGATGTTGTCCGCCATGCGGTACTGCATGAGAAGAGTCCTTCCGACCTGTTTTCCATAGGAGGACGAGAACGCGCGCTGGAAGTTGTTCATACGTCTGAACTCCGCGCGCGAAACTCCGAGGAGTTGCGCGGTCTGCTCTTCAACTTCCACCGGATAGGTAGGAGGGAGCTGAAGATGGTCTCCCACAAGCAAGAGCCGTTTTCCCGCCTGCATGCCGACGACCAACTCCATCGGTGAGGCCCGCGCAGCCTCGTCGACAACTACCCAGTCATAGGAGTGATCCACGATGCCCAGGGCTTGCTTCCCAATTCCGACGCAGGTTCCAGCAACTACGCTCGAACTACGCGCAAGGAAAGACGTGAAGTTCGAGCGTGGATTCCTAAGCACGCTGGAGAACTCAATCGACAGATGAATGACCTTTTCCAGACGTAGACACTTATCCGGACTAGGGGCGCCATGACGGGCGGCAAGTGCGGAGAGCTGCTCTTCAAACCATTCAGGTAGCATCGCATTTGGCGTCACATCGAGCCCAAATTTCTCCCCCGCGATAGAGGTAAAGACTTGCCTCAACCTCTCGATGTGGACACTTGACTCACCAGCGGATTGCTCGCTGTTGACTTCATCACGATGTAATCGAGAGATTCGCGTAAGCACCGAGCCAAGGCTCATATGTAGTTCCACTGCCTCATCGACGTAAGAACGAGGCAGTCCCATCCCGTATCCCGTGGCCCTGACGCGCTCCTTCAGTTCAGCGTCGAAGGACTCTCGGTAGAGCTGCCGGCGCGAGTCCTCCTGCACCGAGCGTAGGCGCGTGGACACCATCGACGGCAATCCAATCCGAACCATGGAGATGTCTGTACCGCTTGCTCCAGCTAGTTCAGCCACCTTCTCAAGCGCGTTGTTGACTGCTTCATGAGATTGACTGACAAGCAGCACGTTCCGCGCAAGGCCTTGTGTCAGGACTAAGTGCACGAAAGATGCGATGAACTTGGTCTTACCAGTTCCCGGTGGCCCCTGCAGCAGCGACACTGGTCCATACTCGAGCGCTGTCCGCAATGCTTCTTCCTGCTGCGCGTTGAGGTTGTACTTAGCAATGATTTCAAGCGGTGGCAGTGCACCATACGTGGGCATTCGCTCGGCGTTAGGATCGAAGTAATCCGGCAATCGAGGAATCAGAGCGGCGTTCTCGAGAACACGGCGCATAGCCGCTACGCGTCGTGCGGACGCGTGCCGCTCCAGCGCGCCTCTCAAGTAGAATCTACGGCCTTCGACTGGGTTGAATTTTTGCGTCAGCGGTTGAACTCGCATGACGTCGTTCGCTATGTCCGAGGAAACGATTCCCGTCAGATACCAGCGTTCGCTCCCCTCAATTGGATCGGTGCCTCTTTCAAGCAGCTCAATGCGCTCATCTTCAGAAAAATCGATTACGCCACTGTCAATGTCGAAGGGGACCAGCCAAAGGCCACCTCCGTCGGGAACTTTGCGAGCACCCGCGCGAAGCGTTATTGGCGTCGCGTTCAACTCGTCGGTTTCTGCAAGAGCCCTCCATAAATCAGTCGTTGCTAACGGACGGGCCAATTCAGTGGACTCGCTTTGAGTGGCGTAGGGGTCAGCTGTATTTCCCTCCCCCTCTTCCTCATGGTCCGGCTCAGTAGCGAGATAACGGCTGAAGAGAACATCGGCGAGGTTTGCCGCGTCGGATGATTCGCCTTGCTCAATGACCAGCGTCGCGTACAGGCGGAAGGTCGCGCGACGAGCTGATGAAACGTACTGCTCATGCCCAATGGGCTTCGCAAATACGTCCTGTACCTGCTCAGTCGCTCGATCGTATTTGATAACAAGTTGCTGTCGAAGTCCGGTTAAGAAGAATACGATACTCTCGCTTGACGAGTCGACCTTTACGCCGACGGGGAAGCTTCCGTTGTCGCCGTAGAACTCCACCGCCGGCTCTATTTCTCGCCCCCTTCGTTTGAGGGTCAAGCTGTAGCTGGGTTTCGCGTCGATCTTCGGGAAAATCTCCCCCTGCAATGTTTCAGCCAAGAGGTCGACCGGCGGCAGTACATCTCCCAATTCAAGCGCGTGCTCTGCCTCATTGCACGACTTTTTGTACGCCGTACCCGATAGAAGACGTAGCACCAACTGCGTGGCTGCATACAGGTCCCGATGTTGTGGGGCTGCTGATTCGATATCAGGTGGCAGCAATCCGATAGTGATGCCGATGTCACCATCGGGGCTGAGGTCCGGAACATCGAGTAGCAGTGCCCGAGGTTGGCCTTCGGAATCTAAGCAAACTGCAACGTTTGATGGTTTCAGGTCGCCGTGGTTCTGGCCGAGAGCATGTAGACGTCGTACGGCATTTAACAGGGACAATGCCAACAAAGCCTTTGCGTTAGGTGGCTGCTCCTCTGACATCCATTCTTCAAACGAACTTCCGGGCTCCCAGCGAGTCACCAACATGAGGCCGAATGGGCCAAGACCAAAGTCCAGCACCTCTGGGGCTGCATCGAATGCGGACTGCCTAAGTGACCGAGCCTGATGCAAAAAGCCGAGTAGCCTTGAATTACGTGCGGGATGCTTACTATCGTAGCCAAGCATTGGCCAGCACTTCACGAGGACTTTACTCCCATCCCGTTCCGAGATGTAGACAGACTTCCCAGGCGTAGAGGAGACCTCCTGCTTCATGGGAAGGTTTAGCGGACTTGCGGCTGTCTTGAAGGCTAGGACCTCTTCTGCAGAAACGACTGGCCCCAACTCTTTTGCGAAGGCTTTATTGAAAGCGTCAAGCGCGTCTGATGCAGTAGTAAAGCGTCGCAACGGGTCCCAATCCATCGCTTGACGGTACCAGCCCTGCAAGCTTGTAACCTCAAGGGGCACCGCTTCATCAAACAACGGAACTTCGTCTAGACGACTCAATTCCCGGCGCTCGAGCAACTCAAAGATGAGCACCCCGAGCAGAAATACGTCCCTGACAAAAGGCGCGTGTTCGAAACTCTTTCCCGCAGTATCGGTGTCCTCGGGAAGTGCGATGGAGCCGGTTTCAAGCTCTACGCGATGCACGCCGACGGTGCGAGTTTCCGGAATGCGAGCCGCAGCGAACGAAGAAAGAATTACCCGTGCGGGTTCAACAACCCAGAGAGTCCGTTTCGTAATGTCTCGATGCGCGATTCCGAGCGCATGAAGCTTGGCGAATCGAGACAGCACACTTTGCGCAAGCACCAGGCGTTCCTCAATCGGGATATCAGCCCTTCGCGCCAACAATTCCGCCAAGCGTTCGACGCGGTCTGGAAGGCGGTAGGCTTCAACAAAGTTGGTGGTGACATCATCAGCCACGGCTGACGCAACTGGTTCAAGCAGGTCGACGTGTAAATCGGGGGCCTGTTCACGCAATGCCTCATTCAATCGCAACTCGCGCAAACCAATGGTTGCCCGCTCAGTGGGAGTTGTTCCACCTCCGTCTAAGGCTTTAAAGTCCCACTTGCGAAGCAGCGCCTTTGAACGGCGGCTTTCGACATGTGCCGCACGGTACTCACTCCACATTCCGCGCGGGTGCACGTAGTCGGCCGAGGCCGACGACTGTTGAAACCCATAGATGACCGTCTTACGCTCTAGTACGGATGGGCTTGAAAGTGAAAACATACTTTCGTAGTGAGACCTATCCGGCAGCGGATTCGCCGATGGAAAGGAGAACTTTGCAGGAGTATCTGGAAAGCGAACCTTGTACTTGCCAGAATCCGACGCTACATCGCAAAAGTCCCCCAGCGTCATGACGAAATTTCGCTCTTCAGGCGGGAACCCTTTGAGCCTACACTGAGGATGACACAAGACTATAATGGGCTCTACGTACGGAACTTTAAGCTTCGGAAATTTTTCGCGGATGACGTCTTTCAGCACCTGAGCTTTACGCTGCGTCACCTTGACCGGTGATTTTCTAGGCGCTCCCTTATGCACCCATTGGCCGCTTGTGAACTCAATGTCGCCACTCCAGTTCTTGAGCTCAATGACCAAAATGCGGTTGCTGGTCAGAACGACAAGGTCGAGGTCGAGCGCCTCAGGAGACCCACGCTGGACTAGTTGGAATGCTGCGAAGCCGACCCACGTTTTTGGCAAGCGGCGCTCGAGTTCGCGCAACGCGCCTTGTTCGACCTCCAGGACGCCCTCTGGGCTCAGATAGCTAATCTTCAAGTCATTCTCTCTTATTCATTGAAAAGCAGGGGCTTCTTTGACGCCACCCTTGGTCGTGTCAACAGTGCTCCAAGAAGCATTACTGTGGAAAATAGGTCGTGCAGTGCTTAGCTGTAGTCGGGCATAGCACAGTAAATGTCCCTTCGGCCTGTTTCGGACCAATTAGGCCTCAAACTCATCTTACAGTCGTGTCAGGTCTGAGTTACGCATGACTTCTAACAGCCGGCGGCTTTCCATCGGCCTCGATAGCCACCTCTATCGCCATCACTGCCGCGAGCATTTCCTTAACCAACGGGGCGTCGAACTCTTCACTGCGATCTTCCTCGTGGGTTCCCTTGTTGAGGTAATTCCACTCGACAGCGTGGGTATGCTCACGACCAAGCATTTGGCTGAGCGATGGAATGACTCCTTGGTACACAGTTACCTCTTTCTTCGAAAGGAAGGCTAAGAGACCGTTCGCCAGTGCCATTAGATCGGGTGAACCACCCGGGCCGCGCAGTCCGACCTGTATCTGTGCCGAATGCCCCCTGTTGCCGATTTTCTTCCACAAGCGGTTAAGGAGTTCCTCGAACGACTTCCGAACGTAGCTCAGGCAATCGCGGATTTTTCCCTCCTGGAAGCTCTGTTCGGCGACCACCAGGTAGTGCCGAGGCGAGTCGAGTTTCACGAAGATTCTCTTAGAGTCGACAGGCACAAGGAAGTCGATCCGGCTAACTGTCGTCTTGTAGTCTGCCTTCGGAATTGCGTTCTCAAGGCGTTTCACGAAATCCTCACCGTGGGTCGTGATTATCAATTGCCGTTTTTTAATTTCATCGTCGCCGAGTATGAGGTCCACAATGCCACCGCGGTGCTCGTCGTCAATCGAGTTCACCACGTCGTCGAAGATGAGGAACGGGAGGTCGTCACGGACAATTTTGGAGAGCAGTATGGAGAGTCCCAGACAACGGATATGTCCTTCGCTCAGCACTTGGAGTGCATCGCACTTTTGACCTCCATCGAACTCGATATCTATCTTCTGCCCAGTCGCAGTAGGCAGCGCGAGCGATTTCAAGCGATCCGAAATGTGGTCATGCTTGTTGATCGCGTTGTAGAACTTGAGCGTCTTTTCATTCAGGTCTGCGGCCAGCGCCAACGGTAGATTTGCGTTGTACTTCAACAGCTTTTGACGGAAGCCCTCGTACGCTGCTAGATACTTCGCATTGCGCGTGATAACAGGCTTCTCACTCTCTGCCAGCTTGATGAGCGTCTCGTTTTCCTCTTTGAACTTCTCGATGGCCAAGGCCGCAGAGCGCGCGCTCTGCGCGTTCAGGTCGGCCGTCGTCCTGATCGAAACGATCTCCGCCGATAGCTTCGCCATATCAGCGTTCAGCGCTTCCAACTTCGCCACCTCTGCCTTCGCTTTCCCAATTGTCCCGTTGAATGCCACGGCCGCCGCTTTCATCTCAGCCAAGAGGACGGTCTGCCCTGCTAGTAGCGCCAGGGTCTCCTCTAATGTCTTCGAGTCAGTCACGCTTTCACTCGCGGCCTTAAGCGCTTCGATTTCGGGCACCTTCACAAAAGCGATCAAGGCGGCCGCAGGGGCCAGGCTCTCCACCTTCGATGCCAGCCTCGGCCAGCGCTCGGTAAGCAGCGCAGTGATCTCCTTGACGCGGGCCTCGTGCTTAATCGCGACTTGGAACTGCTTCAGCTTTTCCTCAGCGTTTTGGTAGGGATCAACCGGTACTGCGAGCTTACCTCCAGCGTACAACGCCGACTCACAAGCCGGGCACTTGTCTTTCGACTTTTCCTTGCTCTTCAAGATGGCAGAATATAATTCGCCGAGCGAAAGCTGTTCCTTGTAACCTACCAACGCCTGCCGCGCAGCCCTTCTCTCCTCGATCAAGCCGACAAGGCTCTTCACTTCCGTGGAGATTGCGTCTATGCCAGGGTCGGGAGCGAGCTTCAGCCCGTTGAGACGAGCTATCTCCGCGTGGTTCGCCTTCACGGCCCCACCATTTCCATCCGGCCCAGATATCCAGTCGCTGATTTCGGCAAGAGTCTTATGAGCGGGGTATTTGAGCAGCAGGACGTCCTGTTTGGCTTTAACTTCCTTATCTTTTTCCGGCATTTGCTGCAATATTGCCCGCTGGCCCGCAATCTGTTTTTCCTTGTCCGCCAGCTCCTTGGTCTTCTGGCCTACGGTATCAATATAGTTTTCGAAGTGGTCGTTGAACTGAGTTGCGAATCCGTTGAACTCCTCTAGCCCGAAAAGAGCCGCCAGCCTGGCCTGCTGAGCCGACGCAGTGTTCGCTGCAACGCGCGCAAAGCCATCGATCCGGTTTTTCTCCACGAAGCAGAATTCGTAGCTCTTCGGATCAGTTTGAACCTGGACGTTCTTTTTCCCATCTGCTGTCACCCCTAGCAGCACCGGACGGTCCGATTTCCTTGTTATCGAATTCCGGATGTAAGTGGCGACATCGATCCGCTTAGCATCCGCTTCATTGATCGACCCGAGAAGGCCGTATTCCAAAGCCTCACAAAGGCTGGACTTCCCGGTCCCATTCGGCCCGTAGACGAACGTGTAGGGGTTCTTAAATTCCAGCGTGTGCTCTGCGGAAAAGCCCCTGAAATTCTGCACTTTCATACTGGACAGCTGAACGATCTTCCCAGCATCCTCACCAGCTGCTTCCACCTTGACATTCAAGTCGCTCGAAGCGAAATCACCTGCAGAAGATATCAATTTCGCAATCAACTTCCCTCGCTTACCACCGGCTGTTCCGCACGCTTCGACGGCTGCGAAATTGTCCAGAACAAGCCTCGCCAGCTTCTTCTCGTATTCCGAAAACCCAACCTGGCTTTTGACCAAGAACCGCTTGTACTCCGAAAGTGACTTAGACATGGCTATTCATTAACGAAAGGTCGTTTTAGGGGTATGTTGACTGCACTTAAACGTGTCGTTAAGAATAACATCTTATCAAAACGAAAAAGTCACCAATTATCACGTCATTTTTGAGACCATCCAAAGGATCGATGAAACGATTTTTCCCAACAATAGATTGCGTCCCCGGAAGTGGTGTATGAGATGTGATTCTCGAGGGCAAGGTGTGGTGGTTCACCCAACTAGGACACTACGTTAAGTTTTATTCTGCCACCTCAGGTGCCAAGCTAGTGAAAGTCCCGTGACGACGTTGCAAGCTCTCCTAGCAAATGCGAGCAATCCACCAGCCGCTTGGCGATAAGATTGCGAACACCGCTCTTGGATTGCCAGATCCCATACACCCCAAGCAGCTGCGAGGTCATCAGCTCGCGCCGCTGCTGCTCTGCCAGCGACGGCCAGACGATAATGTTGATGGTCCCGAATTCGTCCTCCAGCGTCAGGAAGATCACCCCGTTCGCCGTCGCCGGCCGCTGGCGCACCGTGACGATGCCGCAGCCACGCGCCAGCTGCCCGTCATCGAAGGTGTTGAGCACTTCGGATGGGACGAAGCGCATCCTGGTCAGCCGCTCGCGAAGCAGCGCCAGCGGGTGGCGGCCAAGTGTCAGGCCGAGATGGCGGTAGTCGGCCACGATCTCCTCCCCTTCCGCCGGCGCCTGCAGGGTCACCGGCGCTTCCGCGATGGCTGCCGTCTTCAACAATCCACGCTCCGGCACGCTGGCAGCGGCATCCCACATGGCGCTGCGGCGGTTCCCCACAATGGCAGCCAGCGCATTGGCCGAAGCCAGCGCCGTCATGTGCGCCGACGTAAGATCCGCGCGTGCGGCCAGGTCGCGCGGGCTGTCGAACTGCCGCACGGTGCGTGCTTCTTCGATGCGCCAGGCTGCCACGCGCTCCATGCCGTTGATGTTGTTCAGGCCCAGGCGCACCGCCAGTGCGCCACTGGCCGCGCGCTCCAGCGAAGCCTCCCAGCTGCTGGCGCATACATCGACGGGACGGACTTCCACGCCATGGCGCCGCGCGTCCTGCACCAGCGACGAGCGGCTGTAGAAGCCCATGGGCTGGCTGTTCAGGAGCGCGGCCAGGAACTCGGCCGGGTGGTGGCATTTGAGCCAGCTGCTGGCATAGGCCAGCAGCGCGAACGAGTGCGCGTGCGATTCCGGGAATCCGTAACCCGCGAAGCCGCGTATCTGCGAAACGATGGAGGTGGCGAAGGCGGTGGTGTAGCCGCGTTCGGCCATCCCCTGCATCAGCTTGTCCTCGAACTGTTCCAGCCCGCCCTTGCGCTTCCAGGCAGCCATGGCGCGGCGCAGGCGGTCCGCCTCCCCTGGCGTGAATCCTGCCGCTGTCATGGCAATCGCCATCACCTGCTCCTGGAAGATGGGTACGCCAAGGGTGCGCTTCAGGACCGCCTCTACCTCCGGGCTGGGATAGGTGACCGGCTCCTCGCCCTGCCGGCGCCGCAGGTAGGGCTGTATCATGCCGCCCTGGATCGGGCCTGGCCGGATGATGGCGACCTCGATCACCAGGTCGTAGAACTCGCGCGGCTGCATGCGCGGCAGCATGGACATCTGGGCGCGCGATTCGATCTGGAACACGCCCACCGTGTCGGCGCGCGAGATCATCTCGTAGGTGGCCGGGTCTTCGTACGGGATATCGCCCAGTTCGAAGCGTTCGCCGCGCTGCCGGGAGATCAGCTCCAGGGTGCGCGACAGGCAGGACAGCATGCCCAGCGCCAGCACGTCGATTTTCAGCAAGCCGATGGCGTCGATGTCATCCTTGTCCCATTGGATCACGGTGCGGTCCTGCATGGCCGCGTTCTCGATTGGCACCAGGCGTGACAGCGGCCCGCGCGAGATCACGAAGCCGCCCGGATGCTGCGACAGGTGGCGTGGAAAACTCATCATGCGGTCGGCGATCCAGCCCCATTTGTCGGCCACCGCCGAATCAGGATCGAAGCCGCAGGTTTCCAGCCGCTGGCGCAGGTCGGAGCGCCCTCCCCAGCCGTGGCTGGCCTTGGCCACCTTGTCCACGACGGACAAGTCCACGCCCAGCGCACGCCCCACGTCGCGCACCACACTGCGCGGGCGGTAGCAGATCACCACCGCCGTCAGCGCTGCCCTGGCGCGGCCATATTTGCGGTAAATGTACTGGATCACCTCCTCGCGGCGCTGGTGCTCGAAGTCGACATCGATGTCGGGCGGCTCATCGCGTTCGCGCGAGATGAAGCGCTCGAACAGCAGCGTGCCGCGCGACGGATCCACCTCCGTGATGCCCAGGCAGTAGCAGACGGCGCTGTTGGCAGCCGATCCCCTGCCCTGGCACAGGATTTTTTGCGAGCGGGCGTAGCGCACGATGTCGTACACGGTGAGGAAGTACGGTTCGTAGCGCATGTCGGCAATCAGTTCCAGCTCGTATTCCAGCTGCGCCTGCACGTTGGCCGGGATGGCGCCGGGATAGCGCCAGTGCGCGCCGATATAGGCTTGCTCGCGCAGGTAGGCGGTGGGCGTGGTGCCATCGGGGACCACCTCGTCCGGGTATTCGTAGCGCAGCTCGTCCAGCGAGAAGGTGCACAGGCGCGCCACGCGCACCGTCTCGTCCAGGGCGGCGCGCGGGTACAGATTCCCCAGCCGCACGCGCGAGCGCAGGTGCGCCTCGGCGTTGGACGCCAGCTGGTAGCCGCACTGCGCCACCGGGGTGCTCAAGCGAATCGCCGTCATGGTGTCCTGGATGATCTTCATCGAGCGTACGTGCATCATGACGTCGCCGGTGGCGACGACCGGCAGGCTGAATTCCTCGGCGATGGCCTCCACCATGGCGCGGTGCCGGTCATCCTCTGCGCGGTAGTGCAGCGTGAGCGCGATGCGCGCGCGGCCCGGTGCGCAGCGCACCAGCCATTCGGCCTGGCGCTCGACATCCTCGTACGGCGCGCGGTAGCGCGGGCACAGGATCAGCTGGCAGTCCGGCAGGCCCTTGAGATGGGCGAGATCCGGTGGCGGCCTGGCGATGTCGCGCGGCCAGAGCAGGTATTGACCTTTGCCGGCGCGGGTGCGGGCCAGGGTGATGAGTTCACTGAGGTTGCCGTAGCCGTTGCGGTTCATGGCCAGGGCCAGCACGTCGAACGGTGGCGAGCCATCCTCCGGCGTGACCGTCATCTGGCTGCCGATGATCAGGTGCAGGCCGTGTTCCTTGGCCTCCACGTGGGCCTTCACCACGCCGGCCAGCGAGCATTCGTCCGTGATCGCCAGCGCCGTGTAGCCCAGCTGGGCGGCGCGGTGGACCAGCAGCTCGGGCGGCGAGGCGCCGCGCAGGAAGGAATAATGGCTGCAGCACTGCAGCTCGGCGTAATCCGGCAGCGCGGACGTTGGGGTAGGCGCGTCCATGCTCAGCCGAACATGCCATGCAAATACCAGCGGCCATCGGGCACCCGCTCCAGGTACACCCAGTAGCAGCTGGCATCCGCGCCCTGGGCGATGTAGTAGTCGCGCGCGGCCAGCTGGTCGTCCCACCAGCCGGCCTCGATGCGCTCGGGACCGCGCAGCATGCGCAGCGGCGATCCATAAAACGGACGCTCGTCGCGCATCAGCAGCGCGATGGGCTGGTCCAGCAGCCAGAAGGGACGCTCGAACGGTTCGCCGCCGGCCTGCGGCCTGGGTGGCTTGGCGGCGGCCGGCATCCAGGCGTTGGCCGTCTCCGGCCGGTGGTCGTGGGTGTCCACTGGCACCAGCACGTTGTCGCTGCCCAGGCGTGCGGACAGCAGTTCCAGCAGGCGCTTGAAATCGGCGGGGCTGCCGCCCGGCTCGGGGAACAGGTCGTAGGTAGGCGGCGCCATCTCGGCCAGCAGCCGCACCTCCAGGCGGACGGCGATCACCGGCGCGGCCAGTTCCAGGCGTCCCAGGCGTTCCTTGAGCAGGCGCCGCATGTGGTCGATATGCCAGCCCGGTTCGGCCAGGCGGATTTCCAGTTCCGTCGGCGCGATCGCGTCCCGGCCCCGCTCGTGCTCCAGCAGGAAGGCAAATGTACTCACCGCGCGCTGGCGCGCCACCAGCCAGCCCACCAGCTGCTGCAACAGGCCGCCGGCGCCGTCCAGCAGGGCTTCGGCATGTTCGACCCGGTCGAAGGTTTCGATGCGCGCCGAGAAGGTCTCCGGCACGGCGATCCAGTCGAACATCTCGGGCGCGGCGCCGTAGGCGCGGTCCAATTCGCTCAAGACCTGCTTGCTCATGCGGCGCTGAATGCCCTGGCGCGGCAGGCGGCGCAGCGCGGCCAGGTTCTCAGCGCCTATCCCGGCCAGCCACTCCAGATGCGCCTGTGCCGACGGCAGGTAGCCGCAGGGCACGCGGTCCAGCTGGCGCGCCATGGTCAGCATCTTGACGGTGCGGCGCAGCAGGATGTGGCGGCGGTTCAGGGCCAGGCGCGCCAGCAGCCAGGCGCCCATGGCGGTCGGGGCGGAGGCCAGCCTTACTGTCAGGCCCAGCGCCTGGGTACTGGCGCGCACGCGGCGGCCAATCGCGGCGCGGCCGCCGAACAGGCGCAGGCTGGCGGTGACGTCCAGCAGCACGCTGAAGTCGTCCGCGTGCGCCACTTCGGGCGTGAACTGCAGCAGCGCCAGCGCCACGGCATTGCGCATGATCTCCTCCCGCTGGGCGTCGCGTTCGAGGATGACGGTGGCCGGCGACACGGCCGACACACCACCAGGCCGCATCCCGGCCCGCACGCCCGCCGCATAGGCCTCGCGCGAGACCGCGACCACCCTGCCCTTCTCGACCACCGCATGCGGCGCCGGATCACACCAGCGCGGCCGGACGGATTCGAGCGGCAGTAGTGGAAGGTGAACGCTGAGCCAGTACCGCATCGTTGAGAAACCGTTGACGTGCCGGCATGCTGGCCAGCGGGATGAACAGGGGATCGTCGTGGTGGGGACCACGGCGCTTGATGATGTGGGCGGAAATGCCGCCCACCGCAGGACGCAGCGCAACGCGCAGCGGCGCCGGGGAGGCATCGGAGGCGGCGCTCAGGGGACGCAGCAGCCAGAACACGGCATCCGCGCTCTGGGCGGCCAGGTTCAGCCTGCGCAGCGATTCGCTGCGCACGTTGCGCTGCCACAGCAGCACGGCGCCGCAGCCGCCGTTGCGTAGGATTTGCTCGGTGGACCACAGCGCGTCGGCAGTGCTGCTGGCCTTGATCCACAGGATGTTGGGGCACGCCAGGTCGAGGAACTTGCAGGCCGCCACGTTGGGCCGGTGTGGCGGCTGCACCAGGGCCACGCGGCGCCGCTGCGACAGCGCCGCCAGCGCGGGCCGCAGCAAATGCATTTCGCCGATGCCGGACTGCTGCAGCAACAGCTCCACCAGGCTGGACTGGGGCCAGCCGCCGTCGGGCAGCTCGGCATCCAGCAGGCTGTGCCCGGTGGGTATGGACATGATACGGCCACGGCTCAGCTCACTGGCCCGCCAGACGTGACGCATCGCCGCCTGGGCGGCTTGCTGGTCTTCCGGTGTCGGGGTGTAGGCGGTGGCTATCATGTTGCTGCGCAAGAATACTGTATAAAAACACAGTGTCAGTATAGAGCCTGCTTGGGCAGGAACGCAAGGTCGATTTGTTTCCTGAACGGCAATGCTGCTTTTGTGCTACCTTGACTATCACCGCTACGCTGGGAGTGAATATGGATGATGACCATCGGGGTAGCAAGCCAAGCCTTCGCAAGCGTGGGCCGCTGGATTTTGACGATCAACACCTGGACGGCGCCAGTTTCCGGGGACAGGTGCTGGAAGGGGCGACGTTCGCGGGAGCGCGGCTGCGGCATGCCGACTTCGAGCAGGCTGACCTATACTGGGCTTTCCTGTTTCGCGCGGACTTCAGCCATGCGAACATGAGAAACGCCCTGCTGAACGGCGCGACGTTAACGGAAGCGTGCCTGGTCGGGGCGGATCTACGCGGTGCCGACCTCTCCCGCGACAACCTGGGCGGCGGCACCGATTTGTGCGGCGCCGATCTGACCGGCGCCTGCATCGAGGGTGCGAAATTCACTGGTGCGCGGTATGACCGGCATACGAAATTGCCGGCCGGCCTGGATCCGACGGCCCACGCCATGCAGCTAGAGCGCTAGGAAGGTCTGACTGCTGCGCCTGGTCTTCAGCATGTGCGCGGTTAGCTCATCCTGGTGCTACCATGCTTAGCGTTCAGATAGGCATGGCCGCCCGGAGGATCAAGCATGTGCGTCAACTACATCACGGTATCGCGCCAGATGGCGTTTGACTGGTTCCGTACGCCGCTGGAAAGCGGCGAGGACTGGCGCGAGGAAATCTATCAGGACTACAAGGCGCCCTTCATCATTCACGACGACCAGGGCCGGCGCCAGGGCATGCTCGGCTCCTACGGCTTCGTCCCCAAGCGCAAGCTGCCGCTGGGGCGCACCATGACAACCATGAATGCGCGCGGGGAAACCGTGGGCGAACTGCGCACCTACAAGCGGGCCTGGGCCGAATCAAAGCTGTGCCTGGTGCCATCGCTGGCCGTGTTCGAGCCGAACTGGGAAGGCGGCGCCCATGTGCGCTGGGCCATCGGGATGGCTGACAAGTCGCCGTTCGCCGTGGCCGGGCTGTGGCGCTCCTGGGAGGAGGAAGATGGCACACTGAGTCATTCGTTCACGCAGTTGACCGTGAATGCGGACGATCATCCCGTCATGAACCGCTTTCACCGGCCAGGGGACGAGAAGCGCTCGGTGGTGGTGGTGCGGCCGGAGGATTATGATGACTGGCTCTCTTGCAAGAATCCCGAGCTGGCAAGGACTTATCTGCAGCTGTATCCCGCTGAGCTGCTGCACGCCTATCCCGCTCCTCGGCAGGCTGCAGGCAAGACCAAGACGGCAGCGCCGAAGCCGGTGCCTGTACAGGCGGACTTATTCTAAGCAGGCCGGCGGCTTTCAATCTCAAACACTCTCGTCAGTATCTCAACGGACAGTTGGGTGTTCATAGATAAGGCGTTATATGCCATAATGACCTATCTATGGAACGAGATACGCCATGCCAAAGAAGCTCTCCACGGCCGCATCCTGGCCCACGCTGGTGCAGGAACGCCTGACTGTCTGGGGTGAATGCATCAACACGCAGCGCCTGCGCCAGCGTATCACGGTCGCCGACTTGTCAGCCCGCCTGGGCATCTCCCGGACGACACTGCTGCGGCTGGAAAAAGGCGACCCTGGTGCTGCAGTCGGCGCGTATCTGACAGCGCTACTTGCCCTGGGCATCTTCGACCAGGCCGTACCTGCCCTTCCTGCTGAGCTCTGGCAAGGCGGCTACGGCCAGCGCGTAAAGCTGAGCGCGCAGGAAAAAGGGGCGGACGATGCTGACTACTTCTAAACCCATCTACATTTACCTGCAACGGCCCGATAACGGTGAGTGGGTCACGGTGGGCCGATACAAGGCGGGCAAGCCGGGAGAAGGTTTTTTCAAGTATGCCCCTTCTTACATCGACGCCGGTTTTGCCTGGGCCATCGATCCGCGAAATCTGCCGTTCTTGCCGGGGATGGATGTCGCCGCCACCCGTTATCAAGGCTTGCATGACGTCTTGCGCGATGCCTGTCCGGATGCATGGGGACAAGCGCTACTGCGCCGGGAACACAATCTGCCGGAAGACGCGCCGCCGCTGCAATACCTGCTAAAGGCCAGTAACCTGGACCGCTGGGGGGCGCTTGCCGTGGGGCCAAGCGCCAAGCCGCCCGCCGCGAAGATGAATACCCCGGGGTTGCCTCAGCTCGGCGAGGTGATAGAAGAATTGGATGCGCTCGCGGAGCGTCGCCCTGCGATACGCCCAAAATTTCGCGCGAGGTTGATCCAGACGGCCAGCATGGGCGGTGCGCGTCCCAAAGCCACGGTGCAAGGGGACCACGGCCAGTTCTGGCTGGTCAAGCCGGAGATGGCGACAGACGTTGCCAATATTCCTCTGCTCGAGCACGTGGGCCAGCAATGGGGGGCCGCCAGTGGCTTGAACTTTGCCCCCACGGTCTTTCATCCCGCCACGGGTGGCAGGACTGCGGTTCGGGTTCTCCGCTTTGACCGTACCGGCCAGCAGCGCCATCTGTGCGTGAGCGCAGCGTCCTTATTGCAGGCTGAATATCCGGGGCGTCACCAGACCGACCGCTGGAGCTATCCGCGTTTGGCCGAAGAGCTGCGGTTGGCAGGGGCGCCAGCCGAGGACCGCATCGAACTGTTCGGGCGCATGGTATTCAATGCGGTATGCGGCAACGATGACGACCATGTGCGCAATCATGCCATTGTCTGTCACGCGGAGGAGCGCCGCTGGCGGCTCGCTCCCGCCTTTGACGTCGTACCGAACCCGGTGGAAACGCCAGTGCGCCTGCACATGCAGCTGTCGCGGGGACGCTTCGACATTTCGCGGGAGGCGGTGCTGGCTGACGCACAGCGTTTCGGGTTTGCGGGTGCGGCGGAAGCGGCAGCTTACCTCGATACGCTTCTGGAACGGATCGAGGCCGGCTTTGGCGAAGTCGCGCACTGGCTGGAT
Organism: Duganella kummerowiae; assembly: GCF_053572355.1. Classification (NCBI taxonomy): domain Bacteria; kingdom Pseudomonadati; phylum Pseudomonadota; class Betaproteobacteria; order Burkholderiales; family Oxalobacteraceae; genus Duganella; species Duganella kummerowiae. The sequence goes on along the minus strand of NZ_JBKFEH010000010.1, from coordinate 511,565 downwards.
CAGGATTGGAGAACTGTGCTGCATGAACGGGTGAGTCAAAACGTTGTCATCCTGGGAGGGCGGTGATACCAGAATCGCAGCGAGCGCATAGTTAACCAGGAATCATTTGGTTGATTTGGTTGATCCTCTACGCCATCGGAATACAATGAAAACGGTCGATTCCGGAGGTGTTTCATGACTAAAGTCTCTGCGGTAAAACGTGCTGCGGCACCCGCCGCTGGTGCATGGCGCCCTCAAGCTGCACGCGTCGACGCCCTGATTCCTGACAACATCGAGCAGGCTGCCGACCTGGGCGCCGGTTACGTCATCATCAAGCTGCGCGATGTGCGCCGCAAGGGCGGCGCCGCTCGTGCCGCCGAATTGCCGATCATGTCGCGCGAGCGACTAGTCGCAGCGCTCAATCGCGGCGGCGCTCTGACCAAGGAAAAACCGCGGGTGCGTCCCGCCGAGAATGACGCGTTCATGCGCAAGATGGTAATGCAGGAGAAGGCACGTCGTGTCGAGCAGGAGGAAACCGGGCAGTTGATCGCAGCGCAGGAATTAGCCCGGCGGCTAGAGGTGTCCAATCAGGCCGTCAGCAAGGCGCTCAAGGCCGGCCGTCTGTTCGCACTCGATGCTAGTGGTGGCCGCCTGCTCTATCCTGCCTTCTACGCGGACGGCAAGATGTCCAGGCGCGACCTGGAGGCAGTCACGCGCGCCTTGGGCGACATTCCCGCGTCCAGCAAATGGCAGTTCTTCACCAATCCCAGGGCGTCCTTGAATGGCCTGACTCCGCTCGAAGCACTGCAGCGCGGACAACGCCAGGCCGTCATGGTGTCGGCGGCCGGCTTCGTGGAGCGCTAAGGATGCCAGCTGTCCCGCTGTCCTCTCCAGCGCCGTGCCTGGCCACGGACGACAGCCTAACGATCACCCGGGTATCGCCGCGCACGCTGGTGCGGATCTCGAATTACAGGAAGCACAGCGGGACATCAGCCACTACTTGATGCACCGGCATAACTGGATACGGCCACATCAGTTCAATGAGGTATAGTCACCGGCCGCCATCGAAGAAAAACTTAGCGTAGTATCCGGGGAGGGGTGACCACTACAAGCAGCCGACCCGAAGCGCCCGCTTTGCAGATTTTCAGGCGGCAGTACCGTAGTGTGTCTTTCGACTAGAGAAAAGTCCACATCTAAACAGAACTGCGGATATGCTAAACTTTGTGCTGCACAGCTAGCAAGCCGTGCGGCAGCAGGTGATTCCATTAGGATGCTGCAATAGTGCTTCGCGCGGGCCTCCGGCCATGACATTCCTTGCTGCCATCTCCAGACCGCCACGTCACCTGGTATCTCTGGAGATTTCTCATCCTTCGTCGTCCACGCTTGGCGTGTGGTTGGATATGCTTCGAAACAGCGCGACTTTGGTTTTCATCGAGTTCAACTGCTCACGCGCTTCGGTCAGATTTGCAATATCCAGTTCACTGATATCTGCATACTTGAACCTGACAAAGCGGAATTCTTGGCCGGTAGTATGCTGAAGCATTTTATGGTAAGTGAAGGTGTTCTCTAGTTTCGTCACGTAAGTCCGGAGATGTGAGAATGCCGGTGTCTCGCTAAAATCACTAACTTTACGACGACATACAAACGGTGCGGACACTGCGTTGTGGTTGAATCCCTTATTCTTGAATAAAACAACCTCGCCGTCTTTTTTTAGCCAATATCTACCTACATCGAACCAATATCCTTGATCTGCGATCGCTTCGATTTTCAAAGCGCCCAATTGGTCAGAAATCATTTCGTGGTTTTGATCGAAAAAGGCGCCGACCTCGTCACGGTGGATAGAAAGGTGTATCGAGTCTACGTTCGCGTAGCACAACTCAACGGAAGGATGACTAAGGAAGCACTCCAGTGTTCGGATCATCTTTAGCCGCGCATTAGCTACGACCTGCGCTGAAAGGCTAAAGATGTTGTTACGCGCATCGACATCAAGATAGGACAACTGATACCCCTGGTGTATGCGGGTCAGTTCAAAATACTTGTGACGGGTGACGAAGTCGGCTACACCTTCCAGGCCGATTGAGTCAAGATTCATTGCGAATCGCACCGACAGAAAATCCCTGACCTCCTCCATACTACCGAAGCATCTTTTGGCAAACCGCTTCTGGTTCGTTGCACTGTGCATGTGCTGCAGGGAAACCTTGGACAGCCTCTCCCTGACCCGGTCGCCTCGCTTCCGGTGGTAAAGTCTCTGCGCGTATAGCTCAACCCCCTTCATAAGTAGGGGATGCTCGATCGTGTCGGAACTGCAGAGGCCTTCGATGATTTCGATGCGTTCAAAATACGAAGCAAAATAGCTTATTTCGTCCTTGTGCAGCAATGTTTCGATGGTGTCGCCGCAGTGCATACGGAAGTAATAGGAGCGCCCCAAGCGCTTGTAGCGGAATGGATGATGATCCAGCAGGAAACTCTGCTTGGCACCTTGCAAGCGGACACGATAAATACCGTTGCTCAGATCATGTGGAATGTGGGGGGAGTCACGGAAATCCCGATATTCGATTGAGGCAGGATCGCAAAATTGGCCTTTCATGCTGTCTAGGTACATTGAGTTAAAATCCAGCGCAATGATGACTCGGTCGGGCCGTTCTTCCTTTAGCTTGAAAACCTCTTGATATCCGTCCTTGTACGCGAAGAAGAATTCGCGGTCGTAACCATTTTTGAATCGCAGCTTTCGGGCAGCCGTACGTAAGTAGCGCTGTGAGAGATCTTTACTGAGACTACTAGAATGAATCCCAAGTTGGTGTAACTTGCGTAAATTCTTTGTTAAAACATCAAGATTAGTACGGAGACAAGAACTGTATCTAATATCGGCAAAGATCGGAAAACTGGTCTCGAATACATCTACACGCAACCCGTATGCGGCGGCACGCTCCACGATGTGCAGATACTCGCGAGTAGTGAGGACTAGCAAGCGACCTACTCCTTTAGACGCAATCATCGACAAGAAGCCTTCGGGCTCCCAGGTTGCCCCATCGAATCGGATCACACGCTCGTCGACTGATATCGGCAAAGTCGCGGGCTGCCTGCCTCGCGCCTTGCGGGGCTCAGGTAACCTAACTTTCGCCACGGCACGCGGGGAAAATGGCCCCAAATCGATGCGATTATCAAGTTTGCCGCAGATAATATAGTCAAACATCATCAGGCTTCCGCGTACAGCAGGAGGGCCTCATAGACAAACTCGTCCCAGGGACACCCCTCGTCCAAGTTCTTCAATGCCTCCAGAATCGCGCGACGTTTTTGCGGGAAGTAATAGGAGAGAGGTCGATAATGCCTAACCCTCCATCTCGGCCAGGAACGCTTTCCTATCGGCGCCGAAGAAAGACGTGGCTCGTTGTATTCCAACTGCATCACGGCGTTGCTCAGAGCATCAATGTAAGCAACATAGCCCGGCCGATGATCGAGCACGTCGAGAATGCTGAGGTGTAAGCGGGCTGCAGACAGTGCGTTCTTCATTGGTTTAATTGGAATTGTCTGAGCCGCACCCATCCCAAGGTGTTGGTCGACGGTGAAATGAATAAAGCGCTGGATTTTAGTAACGCGATCATATGCAGTGAGTCCATCAGGATTTCGGCGCAACACACTACTCAGATTACCAATCTGCTCAGTTAGACTCTGCTCTGGCCGAATCTTGCATATCTTATAGATAACGCCTTCCATTAGTTTGGCGATACAATTCGGGCTTTTGAGAATAGAAGCGTAATAGTCAGGCAGCATTTCTTCGGCCATGTATCGCACAATCGCCGAGTCCAAACTTTCCTGATGCATCCTTTGCAATAATGCCAATTTGGTTTCCCGATTGCCGCTCAGGCCGGCGACAATCTTCGCTGCATCCTTGAATCTCGCAGAGCTTTCCAACTCCTTCTTTTTTTGAGTTATCTTAGCGTCTAGCAGTTTCCAGCATTGTTCACATACGCCACATGAACATTCGCCGTTATTCCTGCCATATATGATTCTCCAAAGACCGGCCGCTCGCTCCAGTGGAGTCAGTCCGCCATCGTTCCAGCTTTCGTAGCTCAAGATCAACGCTTTCAAAAAAACTTAGGCGATTAACGCACGATCAAAAAACAACAGAATCATTTTTACCCGTATTTCGCTTGAGCGCTCCCACCTCGTCACCTACACAACGACAATCTAGACCTACGATAGTTTGTTGCCAATTTGGATCTCAAATAAGTCAAATTGCCGCCGCTCGGCGCATCGATTTCTTAGAGAAAACTGATGCAGGGCGCTCCGAGCCTATGTTTCAGGGGCTGTCGATACACTCCAGCATATCATCTTATCAAGAGGAAATTCTCACACATTGTCACGTTTGATGTACGTAAAGCTACAGCTAGTAGATTCAGCAACTTATAGTGAAGTCCGTCTCGCAAGTCCTTTGAACTACATTTGGCTGAGATTGCCAATATCGGCTTTGGATGAAAGCGCGGACGTAGCGTAGATAGCTGAGGCAGCATGCTCTGTTCACGTGAGCGCCCCTATCCCTTATGCGCGACATCAGCGCCGCGTCGCCCAGCATCTCGATCTACACCCAGTGATAGCTGGACCATCAACTGGTTTTCACGATTTCGTTAGTGAGGCCGCTATCAAATCAGAATCAGTTAACTACAATGAACGCTAGGGAGGAGTTGCCATGCGTTCGATGATTGCTGAAGCTAAGGACATCCAGTTCGACGCATCCAAGCTGAGTGCTGCCAATGGCGTGCCGGAGCTGAACGTCAGGGGACTTATTTTCCATAGTGCCATCGTCGCCGAGAACATCAAGGTAGTCGCGGAAGGCGATACCAGGCGCATCCTGGTTGAGATGGCGGTGACCCATCCGGGCAAGAGTGGGCGGTTTGAAGTCGCCATCCCACTCACGCCGGACATTGAACGGGTGGTCTTTGGCCAAGCCGGCAAAGAGCTATGGTCGCGTACGCATGCCCATACCCGGCGCCGTTCCGCAGGTGCGCATCTTTAACGCCTGGCGCGGCTACTGACACTATCCGGACCGCTATCTCATCGTACCAACAGCACCATCACGCATGCACCAGCGGTAACGCAGGAAGCCACCAGGTTCAATAACGCTGCCCGGTGTGCCCGGGCAGATGCAGTATCGACCGTTCCCAGCAAGGAGGCTAACTGCTGCGATATAGCCCCTGCCGATGACGTAGCGGCGCGTTGGGCCATCACTTCGACGGAATCCCTGCTGGCAGCCAGGGCCGCATTCAGGATGCGCTCCGCCTTCTCGCGGGCGTCGTTGCCCCAGCGGGTGGCGATGCCTTCCAGTTCTTCCTTGAAGTGGTCCAGCAAGGCCTCCTGTGCTTTCACGCTGTCCTGGAGTAGACGCTGGTTGATGGTCTGCAGGACCAGGATGGGGTCATCGCGGGCGACGGCGATGCCGTGCTTGCTGGCGATCTCGCGGATCAGCTGTGCGATCTTGTCGTCGGTATCCATCACAGCACCGCCGCCTTGTCCAATTGACCGAACACCATGCCCTTGATGATCTTTAGACGTTGGCGGGTCATGATGGTGAGGCTGTCCTGTGCCAGGGCTTCGTCGAAGGTCAACCGGGCCTGCAGCATGTCGGACAGGTCGCGGCCGTAGGTTTCCTTCTTCAGTTCGGGCACCTGGACGATGGCCGATACCCTGTCCTTGTTGGCCAAGTACGCCCTCATCTGTTCGAAGCTCTTTCCTTCATGCTCGATGCGGCCCCAGTAGGGATTGAGCCACACCACGAACAGCGCCTCATCGGGGAACTGGCTGGCCAACTGGGAAAAGCCGCTGACCGTATCCAGCAACGCCTGGCCGCCCGTCACCACCGTATGGACGATCAGTTCGTGGCCCATGTCCTTCAGCAGTGGCGGAACCTGGTTGCTGATCAGGAAATGGGACAGCGGCACAAAGGCGCTGGCGCCGTTGTCGATCACCACGTCGCCCTGAGCGCCGGCGATCATCTCCACCAGCAGGTCAAAGCTGCGCGGGTCGATCTCGTCGCCTTCAACGATCCGCAGCCGCTGCACCTGCAGCGACTTGTAGCCGTGGAAGGTGGCATTGACGGGATCGGTGTCGATGCAGAGCAGCGGCTGGCCTTTGGCGGCCTTGTACTGCGCGAGAAACGCGGCGGCCACGGTCTTGCCGACACCGCCCTTCCCTTGCAGGATCATGTGAATTTTGGCCATCAGATGAGCTCCTCTTTGTTGGGTGCCGGATTGAAGACGAAGCCGGGCAAGCTGCCATCCTTGGTCGGCGGGGTTCGGTCGGCCTGCCTCATCGGCTGGGGCGGAACACCCTGCTTGCCGGCGGTCTGGCGGAAGGTCAGCGATGCCCCCTTCCTCGCTTTCTCCGGCCGGACGCACAGCAACCGCACGTAGCGCAGGAAGATGTCGTAGCCGAAGTCGATGCGGCCACCTTCCACCAGGTTGCTCCAGATGGTTTTCCTGGCGTAGCCGGCATCCAGCGCCTGCTGGACATCGTCGCGCACGGCCAGGAAGGCTACGTGGTTGCGGGCATGCCGCGCCGCAGGCCGGCCCTGCACCCATTCCGCCAACTCCTGTGGATACGACTTCGCCATCCGCACTGCCCCCGCCTACCGTCTGCGTCGAATCGACAGCTCCGGCGTGCTGTCAAGGCCAGTGTAGGCGGGCTGTTGGGGCCTTCGTTATTTCGGATCAAAGAAGTGGCATTTACTTGATCTAATCGTGGATAAGTCGAAAAACGAAAAGCTATCCTGACCCCGAAAAGTAGATATTCAGGGAGGGGCAAGATAGGTGAAGATGGCCATCCGGCGCGCCGGATGCCCTTCTTCACCACCCTTATTCGCGCCTGCGGCGCTCAACGGAATCTTGCTCTGCGAGGCCAGGCGGCTGCCGCCGCCACAGGCGAAACCCAAGCACGGGAGCAAGCCATGAAGAAACCAGCAACGTCCAGCACCGTCCGGCGTCAGCCGCTACGGGTGCCGGTCCTGCCGTCGGAGAAACTGCAGATCCAGGCCAACGCGCGCGCCGCCGGCAAGACGGTGGCGGCGTACCTTCGCACCATCGGTCTGGGCTACCAGCCGCCGAACATGTTCGATCACCGGCGCGTCGAGAATCTGCTCAAGCTCAACGCCGACCAGGGCCGCCTGGGCGGCCTGCTGAAACTCTGGCTGACCAACGACGAGCGCACCGCCGCGTTCGGCGCCACCACCATCCGCGCCCTGCTGGGCAAGATCGAAGCGACGCAGGACCAGATCCACGAGGAGCTGCAGCACGTGCTCCTGCCACGCTCGCGTCGGCGTTGATTTCAGCCGCTAAAGTGGGAGCTCACCATGATCGTCCGGCACATCCCGATGGCCTCGGTCAAGAAGGCATCTTTCGTGCACCTGGTCGCCTATCTCACGGGCTCGCAGGGCAAGACCGAGCGGGTCGGGGATATTCGCATTACCAACTGTCTTTCCGACCAACCGGAGCTGGCGGCGCTGGAGGTGTTGAACACCCAGCGCTGCAACACGCGCGCCAAGGCGGAGAAGACCTTTCACCTCGTGGTGAGCTTTGCGCCGGGCGAGGAACCGACCGCCAGGGTCATCGCCGACATCGAGGACCGGCTGTGCGCCGCCATCGGCTTTCAGGAGCACCAGCGTGTCAGCGTGGTCCACCACGATACGGCCAGTACGCACCTGCACATCGCCATCAACAAGATCCACCCTACCCGGCACACGATCCACGAGCCGTACCGCGCCTACAGAGCGCTGGGCCGGCTGTGCGAGCAGCTGGAACAGGAGCACGGCCTGCAGCGGGTCGATCACCGCGCCCGCAAACAGGCCAGCGAGAGCGAGGCCGTGCGCATGGAGCACCACGCCGGACGTGAAAGCCTCTTGACGTGGATACGGCGCGCCTGCGCCCCGCAAATGGCGGCTGCACCCAGCTGGCAGGCCATGCACCAGCTGCTGCATGAACATGGCCTGTCGCTGCGGGAACGCGGCAATGGCCTGGTGTTGTGCAGTGACGATGGCGCCATGGTCAAGGCCAGCACGGTGGCGCGCGGCTTTTCCAGGGCTGCGCTGGAGGCGCGGCTGGGCCCTTACGAGCCGCCCTCGGCATCAGCGGCCCCAGTACCACCCAGCATGCGCTACACCGGCAAGCCGGTCGCTGCGCACACCAGCACGGATACGCCACACGAGACACCCAGCGGGTCGCCCAAGCTGGCGGCAAGCCAGCGCGCACAGGCCTGGTCGCGGGCCAGGTCGAACAAGGACAGGCGCATCCTGCAGGCCAAGCGCAAATGGTTCATCGTGCGCTCGGCCCTGCGCCTGTCGAACGCCTCGTACATCGCCAGGCGGCTGGGCTACTCGGCAGCCAACCGGGCGCTGCGCAGGGAAGTCCGCGCCATCCTGCGCGACTACGCGAGGGACAGGCAGGCCATCTACCAGCAGCACCGCCATGCGATTGGCGAGGGCCGCCAGGGCGTGCCCGATCCCGCATACGGGTTGGCGGCGCTGCGGGCTCTGCTCGCGCCGCCGCCCAGCCGCCATCCTGGCCACATGCAGGCGAAGGACCGGCCACGCGGACAAGCGTCCTCACCCGCAGTCCTGGACGAAGGCAGCCGCCTGCGCATCGGCGAGCGCGCCAATCTGGCCGACCTGCAGGAGGCGCTGCGCCTGGCGACGGCGCGCTATGGCAGCTGCATCGCCGTCAACGGCAGCGCGCAGTTCAGGGAGCACATCGCGCTGGCCGCCGCGCAAGGCGGCATCGCCGTGCGCTTCGATGACGCCGTCCTGGAACAGCGGCGCCAGCAACTTATCCGTTCCATTCATGCAGAGGAGATGCACCATGAAACACCAGCACGAACCGTCCCGGGAGGACGAGGCACTGATCGCAGCGGGCCTGCAGAGCCTGGGGCCCGGGCAGCGACAAGCGCCGGACAACGAAGCACGCCCACCGGGCTACGACGCGGAGATCCCCTCCGCTCCCAGCCCGACCCTGGCCAACCTCCCGCAAGAGCGCCGTCCGCAACCGCCGACGGCCTGCCAGACCTGTCCCAACTCCGTGTGGTTCTCGACCCCGCGCGAGGTGAAGTGCTACTGCCGGGTGATGTACCTGATCACGTGGAGCACGATCGATCCGAGCCAGATCACGGCGTGCGACGGCGTGTACATCGGCCAGCTGGAGTAAGGCCGGGGAAGCCGCCAGCGCAGCAGGACAAGACCAAGGTCGCCAAAGCCGGCACGGCGCCGCCGCCCAAGAGCAAGGACCAATGGCAGCAGCTGTCGCTGCTGGATGCCCTGGGCGACACGCCGTCCATCAGGGACATCGAGCGCTCGCCCAACATCAAATCCAGCAGGAAACCGACCTCGACAGCTCAAGAAAATTCCGCACAAAAAAAGAAATCCGCAGGGAGTTTGGCCGCGATCAAATACGCGTCTGAGCGGGAGCAAAAGAGGTGCAAAGGCTTCGATATACCGAAGCACCGTCCCTATACTGGATCCAAGCCGCTGAGCGCTGCGTACGCCGGCCTGCGCCATGTCGACGGCCAGGCGCTCGCGCTGCTCAAGGTCGGCGACGAGGTGCTGGTGCTGCCCGTCACTGACTACAAGGCCAATCGGTTGAGGCGCATACCGCTAGGTCAGCAGCTGGGGATCAGCGGCACTGGCGCCATCCAGTGGAAAGGGATACGCAGATGAAAGCGCGCTTCAACAACGCCGCCGGTCCGCAGGCCCGGGAGCAGCTGCAGCAGCCGGGCAAAGTGGTGCCGATATTGGTCGTGCTTGGCCTCGTGGCCGGACTGCAGGCCGCGACGCAGTTTTTCGCGCACCAGGCCGGCCATGCGCCCGTCCTGGGTCCCCGGTGGCATCAGCTGTATGCACCGTGGGACATCCTGCTGTGGGCATGGCGATGGTACCGCCACATGCCCGCCGCCTTCATCCGCGCGGGCAGCATCGGCAGCAGCTTGAGCGCGGTGGTGCTCATCGTCCTGGTGGTCGCACGCATGGTGGCCAGCAACACCTACAAGGCGCATCCCTACCTGCACGGTTCCGCGCGCTGGGCCGACCGGCGCGATATCGAGCACGCGGGTTTGCTGCCGCGCCGGCGCACCTGGCACCAGATCCTGCGCGGCCTGCCGCCGGTCACTGCTGGTGGCGTCTACGTCGGCGCCTGGGTCGATGCCGCAGGTACCCTGCGCTACCTGCGCCACGATGGACCAGAGCATGTGCTGACCTACGCGCCCACCCGCTCCGGCAAGGGGCTCGGGTTGGTGATCCCTACCCTGCTGTCCTGGCCCGGCAGCGTAGTGGTCACCGACTTGAAAGGGGAACTGTGGAACATGACGGCGGGCTGGCGCCACCAGCACGCCAACAACAAGGTGCTGCGCTTCGAGCCAGCCGACGAGCACTGCGACGTGCACTGGAATCCGCTGGACGAATGCCGCATCGGTACCGCCTACGAGGTGGGCGATGTGCAGAACCTGGCGACGCTGATCGTCGATCCGGACGGCCGGGGACTGGAAAACCACTGGCAGAAGACCAGCCAGGCCTTGCTGGTCGGCGTGATCCTGCACGCCCTGTACAAGCGCCAGAACGAGGGCACGCCCGCCACGCTGCCCTATGTGGACCACCTGCTGGCCGATCCCTCCCGCAGCGTGGCCGAACTGTGGATGGAGATGGTGACCTACGCCCACGTCGATGGCGCCACCCATCCGGTGGTCGGGGCGGCCGGGCGCGACATGATGGACCGTCCGGACGAGGAAGCGGGATCGGTGCTGTCCACAGCCAAATCCTACCTGGCGTTGTACCGCGATCCGGTGGTGGGCGCCAACGTCGGCTCGTCCACCTTCCGCGTCCAGGACCTGATGGCGCACCAGCATCCGGTCAGCCTGTACATCGTCACGCGCCCGGGCGACAAGGCCAGGCTGCGGCCGCTGGTGCGGGTGATGATCAACACCGTGGTGCGGGTACTGTCCGACAGGGTGGAGTTCGAGCGCGTGGCCGCCGCACTGCCGTGGTGGCAGCGCCTGATGCACGGCGCCGGCGTGCGGCAGGCGGTGTCGGTGCAGGTACGCCAGAAGCGCCATTTCCGCCACCGCCTGCTGGGGATGCTGGACGAGTTCCCCAGCCTGGGCAAGCTGGAGATCCTGCAGGAGTCGCTGGCCTTCCTGGCAGCGTATGGCATCAAGTTCTACCTGATCTGCCAGGACATCAACCAGCTCAAAAGCCGCGAGACCGGCTACGGCCCGGACGAGACCATCACCTCGAACTGCCATGTGCAGAACGCTTTCCCGCCCAACCGCGTGGAGACGGCGGAGCACCTGTCCAAGCTGACCGGCACCACCACCGTCATCAAGGAGCAGATCACCACCAGCGGCAAGCGCGCCAGCGCCTTGCTGGGGCAAGTCTCGCGCACCCTGCAGGAAGTGCAGCGCCCCCTGCTGACGCCCGACGAGTGCCTGCGCATGCCGGGGCCGCGCAAGGAGGGGGAGCTGATCGTGGCGCCCGGCGACATGGTCGTGTATGTCGCCGGCTTCCCGGCCATCTACGGCCGCCAGCCCCTGTACTTCCAGGACGCGGCCTTCGTGGCCCGCGCGGCGGTGCCGCCGCCCGGCCAGAGCGACCGCCTGCGCCATCCCATCCATCCCGCCGACAAGGTCATCACGCTATGAAACCGCTATCCCGCAAGGTCGCCCTGGGCCTGGCCATCACCGCCGCCGCGCTGCTGGTGCAGTGCCTGTTCCTCTACGCCATCGGCGCGCGCGTAAACGTCACCCGTAGCATTCCGCTGGGCCTGTACTGGACCAGCGCCAAGCCCGTCGCGAAGGGCGACTACGTGCTGGTCTGCCCTCCCCCGCTCGGCGTCATGGCCGAAGGGCTGCAGCGCGGCTACCTGGCGGCGGGGTTTTGCCCGGGCGGCTATGGCTATCTGATGAAACAGGTCGTGGGCATGGCCAATGACGCGGTGTCCATCCGCGACCAGGGCGTGAGCGTGAACGGCGTGCTGCTGCCGTTCAGCGCACCGCTGGCGCGCGACGGCGCCGGCCGTCCCCTGCCCCGCTTCCAGGCCGCCGATTTCGTCGTCGGCAATTCGGAAGTGCTGCTGATGTCGGGCACCAGCCCGACCTCGTTCGATGGGCGCTATTTCGGTCCGCTCAACCGCAGCCAGATCCAATCCGTCATCGTGCCCGTCCTGACCTGGCCGGGCCGGTGACCAGGTAGTTCCACCACCAACCACAAGGAGGATGACATGCAGAACCCGGAAATTCATGCAGACCAGGATAACGCCGACGACGCGGACCTGCTCTCGGTGCAGTATCCCGATCCGGTCAAGGAGAAGCTGGCCGACGCCGAGCTGCCAGGCTTCCAGGCGGAGTTCGATCCGGCCGAAGCCGAGGCGGCGGGCGCATTCCGCGAAGATGCGCTCAGCGAAGCCGACGCGCTCGATAGCGCGTACGACGTCCCGATCACCCCGCCGGCGGACTAGCCGACCATGCCCGGGAGGACCTGATCATGAAAAACGAGACCAAGCCGTTTTATGAGACCGTCGCGGAGAAGCTGATCGAGCAACTGCGCGAGGGGACCGCGCCATGGCAAAAGCCGTGGCAGGCGGGAGAACCCAACACTTTCCTGCCCATGAACCCCGTCACCGACCAGCGCTACAAGGGCATCAATGCACTGCAGCTGATGAGCCAGGGCTATGAGGACCCGCGCTGGATGACCTACAAGCAGGCCGCCTCGCTGGACCTGCAGGTGCGCGCCGGCGAGAAGGGAACGCGCATCCAGTATTGGAAGTTCAGCGAGGAGCAGGTGCGCGCCGGCGAGGATGGCCAGCCGCTGCTGGATGCGCGCGGCAAAGCAGTCAAGGATACCGTGGCGCTGGAGCGCCCCAAACACTTTTTTGCGACGGTATTCAACGCGGCCCAGATCGACGGTATGCCGCCGCTGGCACGCCAGGCGCAGGAGTGGGATCCCATCGCGCGCGCGGAGGGCATCCTCCAGGCATCGGGCGCCAGCATCACGCACGGCCAGCAGGACAGCGCGTTCTACCGGCCGGATGCCGATACCATCCACCTGCCGAACCGCAGCCGCTTCCCGGACGCGCAGCGTTACTATGCCACCGCACTGCACGAGCTGGGGCACTGGACCGGCCATCCGTCGCGCCTGGACCGCGACCTGGCCCACCCGTTCGGCAGCGAAGCCTACGCCCGGGAGGAACTGCGGGCGGAAATCGCCAGCATGATCCTGGGCGACACGCTGGGCATCGGCCACGACCCGGGCCAGCATGCCGCGTATGTCGGCTCCTGGATCAAGGCGCTGCAGGACGAGCCGATGGAAATCTTCCGCGCAGCGGCCGACGCGGAGAAGATCCAGGGCTACCTGATCGGGCTGGAACAAGTGCTGCTGCAGGAGCAGGACATGCGGCAGCAGCAGGCGGTGGCGGCCACCGTGCCGCTGCCGGATGACGATAGCGAATTGCGCCAGGCGCTGTTCACTCCGTCCTCCGACAGCGCGGACACCGCCGAGCCGCAGGCACGGCGCACCGAGGAGTGGCTATTGGCGCAACTGCTGGAAGGGACGCTGCTGCGGGCCCTGGACCGGGCCACGATCGGCCAGCTGGAGCGCATCGACGCCGCCTTGTCGACCTTTCTTCCCGTCGCTGAGCAGAACCTGTTCTGGCAGCGCCACCCACTTCCCGAGGATGCCGACGCCATGGAAACAAAGATACACAGCGCGCAGGCGCAGGCCGCGCAGCTGGTGGCCGATGCGCCGTTGGTAGAGGCCCGCCAGCACTTGTTGACAGGCCCGCAGGGCGACCAGCAGGAGGCTGCGCAAGGCGAGTATGCGCGCGCTGCCGTCGCTTCGCTGGGCGCCGAGTTGCCGGAACACTGGAATGGCGGCATCCATATCGCCCTGGTCGCCGAAAATGAGCAGGCCACATGGAGCGTGTTCGTCCAGCAGGTGGACGGTTTTCGCTCCTGGGTCGGCGACCGGGACACCGAGCAGGAAGCGGAGAAACTGGCCGAACGGCTCGCCCTCGTCGATGCACGCTCCACACCGGACGAATACGAGAAGGCGGCCAAGCTGGCGCGCATCAACGAGGAACGGGTGCGGCGCGATCCGGACAGCACCGACGAGGATATCAGCGCGGCACGGGAGCGGCGCAAGAATGCCGAATTCGCGCAAACCATAAACGACGAGGACCTGCAGCGCCGCATCGAAGCCGAGAGGGACAAGCAGGCGTCCCAGCGCATGGATGAGGCGCGGGTGTACATCAACGTCCCCTACAATCAGAAGGACGAGGCCAAGGCGCTGGGCGCCAGGTGGGACCGCCAGGAGCAGTCCTGGTATGTGCCGGCCGAGGTGGATGCCGGGGCATTTGTGAAGTGGCAGCGCGCGGCGTCAACGGCGGCCGAGCGCACCAGCGAGCGCAGCGCGGCAGGCGACGGGCAGCCGGCCGAAGCGCAGCGGCTATACCTCGCCGTGCCGTACAGGGACCGCGCCGAGGCCAAGGAGGCAGGCGCCAGGTGGGACGTGCAGGTCCGGTCCTGGTACGCGGGCGAGCAAGCCGACATGGCGCGGCTGCAGAAATGGCTGCCGAGTGTGACCACCGCGCAGCAGCCGCCGCCGATTTCGCCGAGGGAGGAGTTTGCCGAGGCGCTGCGCACTGCCGGCTGCGTGGTGGACGGGGCACATCCCATCATGGATGGCCGCAAGCACCGCATCCAGGTGGAGGGCGACAAGCCCAGTGAACGCTCCGGGGCCGGGTTTTACGTCGGACACATGGATGGCCATCCGGCCGGCTACGTCAAGAACAACAAGACCGGCGCGGAGATGACGTGGAAGGCCAAGGGCTATGCGCTCACGCCGCAGCAGAAGGCGGCGCTGGCCGCCGGGTCGGCCAGCAGGCAGCGCGAGCGCGAGGCAGCGCTGGCCAAGCGGCATGAGCAGGCGGCGGCACGCGTGGCGCGGCAGGCGCAAAAGCTGAAGCCCGTGCTGCAGCCGACAGCCTACATGCGCGATAAGGGCATCGCCCCGCAGCCGGGCGCATTGACCGATAAAGATGGCGAGAAAACCTATCTTCCCGCCACCGATGCCCAGGGCAAGCAGTGGACCATGCAGTACATACAGGAAGATGGAAGCAAGCGCTTCGCGCGCGACAGTCGCAAGGAGGGCTGCTTCCATGCCGTCGGCGGGATGGAGGCGCTGGCTGCAGCGCCGGTGCTGGTCATTGCGGAGGGCTACGCCACGGCCGTCACCTTGGGCAAGGCGCTGGGCCAGGCGACCGTCGCGGCGTTCGACGCGGGCAACCTGGCCCCGGTCGCCCAGTCCCTGCACCAGCGCTTTCCCGGCAAGCCAGTGATCATCGCGGGCGACGACGACCGCCATCTGGAACTCACGCAAGGGGTCAATCCAGGCCGCAGCAAGGCGGAGGCGGCGGCAGAACTGGTGGGCGGCAAGGTGATGCTGCCCGTATTCGGGCCGGGCGAGAACAACTACCCTGATCACCTGCCGCCGATAACGCCTGCTTTGTACAAGCGCCACCAGCGCGGCGATGGGACGATCAGCGATGCGCAGCTGGAGGCGCTGAGCAGCATGAAGCGGCATACCGACTTCAACGACCTGGCCACGCACAGCGTGCTGGGGATGGAGGCGGTGGAGCGGCAGTTGCAGCGAGTCGTCGCGGCGGTTATCACGGCGCAGGAACTGATGCTCACGCAGAAGACTGAACGCCATCTCCATGTCGAGCTACCTCAAGGTGCCAAAATGCCATCTCATTTGCGGCGGGGCCATGCAACAGTGTAGCGCTGGAATCACCGAAAGCTAGCATCAGTTCAATAAAAGGGCCTAGTTTCCCCGGTGCTCTGGGAGCATAAATGGTTCAAATCGGGACGAAAAGACTTGGAGTACGCCAGGGGCTGCCGCTTCTCTGGAACACTTTGTCTGCCAGACTTCCGTTCTCAGGATTTCCGCACGACCTAAGGGTGAGGATGCACCAAACTTGATTTAGGTTAAATAGCAGAGTCGGCCCAGTTCGTAAACGGAGGCCCTAGAGTCATGAGCGCGGGGCACTCGGCCTGCTTTGCGCTAATTTTACCTCCTAATCTTTCGCAAGTTCCTTTTGGAGCATATTTCCAATCGGAACTAGCGTAATCGACTGCTCCTTTTTGCGAACAATCATGGGTAGAGGCAGCCGATGCGCAGTCGTTTTGCCCTGCTTTTGCTATGGCGAAGCACTTCTCGAATTTCGCCTTATCCTTATTTTTCGGGTCATCAATCTTTCTCCAATTTCGAACCTCATCCGCAGATACCTCCAATGCCAAGACACTTATGCCAGCAATTATGGATGATAGCAAAATACTTTCTAGCTTTATCGGCAGCCATTTTTGTCTTTTCTTACGAATTTATAAATAAATATAACAAATCCATGAGAAAGGGAATACATCCAAGAGTGCATAGCAAAGAAAGAATATCCTAGCGAAACCAAAATTAAATCCACGAGCCGAACATTATTTTTATTTGCAAGTTCATGGCCCAGATGAAATATATCAAACCATACAGAAAAAATATAAGCCAAAGGTGCCACAATGATCGACCCAAATAAACCGGCAACAACGCACCAAGCAAAAGTTTTGCTCTTTATAAAAACCAGAATCAGTAGATGAGTGCACAGAAGAAGAGTAAAAAAAATCAATAAATACGCCCAATAAAAAACATGCATGCCCCTCAATTCTGCATCATAGCTCGTCAAAAAAGTAATTATTATACCGCCGAGTATTAAAATTACTGACGAAACTATTTCCGGCAAACTAGATTTCAGAGCAATTTCCATCTCTTACCAATCCTTTTTTGTAAGCTACGAAGATCCCTGGCAAGCCCAGCAGGGGTCCTGCTTATGGGCGTGGAGGTATGCCCTAGCGTGCTTGGCTCGAGATTATAACGGAGACAAGAAACGCCAAATCCCCGCGGTAACGTAATGCACTGAATCGTCCCGGAAAATTAGGAGGCCGTTTGGTGTGAGTCAGGCGACTTAGCCTGCTCGGAAAGTTGTCGATAGTAGTTTGCCTCAGCTTCGGCCGGCGGTATATAGCCAAGCGGTTTCGAGTAAGCGATGATGATTGAACCAGGTAACCCATTCCAGCGTCGCCAGTTCAACGGCCTCACGCGTCTTCCAGCGAGCACGGCAATGTATCAGCTCTGCTTTGTACAGACCGTTGATGGTCTCGGCCAGCGCGTTGTCATAGCTGTCGCCCTTGCTAACCACAGAGGGCTCAACTCCGGCTTCGGCCAAACGCCAGCTATATCGGATCGAAACGTATTGCCCAGATTCAACCGGTGGTCGCAACACTGGCGTTTGCGTATGATAAATGATCGGCAAATGCTTCTGCCGGTGTTCGCCATCCGAGCACCCTGCGAGGGCGATTGTTGAGTGCTGTAGTCACTGCAGCGAGATCTGGAGCGCCGTATCGCGCGAGATCAGTTCCCTTTGGAAAATATTGTCGAAGCCATCATCGCGGCAGAGGCGGGTGATGGCGTGAGCCAAATCGCAGTGCCGGGTCGACTCGGCACTGTTCCATCAATCATCATGGGCGGGACACCGAATTATTCCGTTCGCTACTCGCCAGATCGGATGTCTGAGCGCTGGATGCGTCACGCATCTTTGCATCAATGCTTGCACGTCTCTTAAGTTCAGCCAACGTTTTATCCATGTTCCCAGTAAATGCCTGGTCCCATACTTTGATGGTGGCGCCAAAGAAAGACACGTTCACATCCAATATCGTCGGAGAACTGAAGCGCTTCGGATTGTAGAGAAGTCGATGTCTCATAACGAAGCTCCTTCAACCAAATCTAAGCGATTACGGACCAATCGCACGGCACGTCTTGCTGGTCATTTACTGCGGGTGAGATGGCGCCACAGCCACGTAGGTGTCGCGCACCCCATCAGCAAAGCCGTTGGAGAAGTCGTTCCAAGTCCCGGAAGCAAGCCACAGGAACGCTGACAACGTCAGCATGGCACGGTTGTTTTTCTTGAAGCCGAAAATCAGCAGCAAGGCGCCTGTAACAAAAAAGAGCGGTGTAATGATAGCCATGATTGCCTTGGTTTTAACGTGTCTCGAGAAGCGCACGTAGCGCTCAAGTGCCCAGGGAGCATCTCCTCCTGGCGCTGCCAGCCACATACAAGCACACCTGTCCAGCATAGCATCACTCCGCGGTCGCAGTACTTGCAAAATGTCATAAACAAGCCAGAACGTTCCCCGACACGAGTCTACCCGGGGCCGTAAACCAGCAGGTACACCGCACTTCCAAACGCGGCAACAAACAGCACGACCGCAGCCCACCAGGTATCGAACGGCGCCACGCGTCTTGCAATGAGGACGGCGGAGAGGAAGCCGACGATCAGCATCGCGTCCAATAAGAGCACCGCCAGCACCAGCATGAGCCCGCCACCGGACAGCGCCAGCACGCCATGCAGCAGGGCGATCACGGACAGGCCCGCCGTGAATGCAATGATGGAGCTTGCCAGTTGGCGCAGCCGTGACTCGATGTGGACGACCATGCTGTCGAGCCTGAGCAGCGGTCTGCCGGCGCGGCGGGCCACTGCTGCCATCGTGCCGAACATCATGAGTCCCAGGAAAATGAAGGAGAAGGCATTGAAGGCGACAAAATCGGAGAACAGCGCGTGCGGCCACGTGTCGCCGCGCCAAAATGCCATTGGTCGCAGCCGGTCACGCCACAGCATCAACAACCCCACCACCGCGCCACAGGGGCCAAAGAACCGGGAATCCTGGCGCAACTCTGCTCGGAGATCATTCGCTATCGCGCGCAATACGCTGGGGATTTCGTCTGTCGGCTGCATGGAAAGCTCCTTTGATCGCTACCTGGGTAAAGAAATGGGAGATGCTGCCATCCCGGGCTCACGCCCCGGCGCCTGCCCGAGCACTTCCGGATGGTCTCGAGGACCGGGAGCTACGTCCTGGCTTTGCTGTGGTGGTAGTACAGATAGGCCAGCCCGACAGGCGCGATGAACATGGCCAGGAAATAGCACATGAGCATGGAAACCAATTTGGTCGCCAGGAAAAGCACGCCGTTGACAATGAAGAAATTCTGGCCGACGATGAAGCGGATCACGCTTTCGTACACGAAGCGCGAGTAGGGATACAGCAAGGTATTCAGTCCTATCCATAGCGCCTGCGGGAGCCGCCGCTCCAGCGGCATCGACTGTGTGGCCAGGTACCAGACCAGGGTGATCAGGCCGGCAAAGAACAGCTGGCGGAAGTAGTACTGTTTGGACAGGCCTCCAAACGTTTTGGCGAGCACATCGTTCATGACATCCTCCTTGGTTAAGGGTGCTGCGGATTGGGACTGCGATCACGGAATGCGGCGATTTCAGATGCGGCATCGGGCTTCTCGCTGCCGGCGGAAACGGTGTTCAAGCTGGACTTCCATTCCTTCGCGGCGGCGCTGGCCTTGATTGCGATGGCGATCTTGCCGCCCACGGTTTGCGCCATCCGGTTGCTAAAAGCGTCGCGGCCGACATCGAGGCCTCCCTTGACGAGGTGGCCCAGGGTCTTGGCGCCTACCAGGGCTGCACGTACGGGTAGTGATAGCTTGGACTGCGCTTTGGCAGCGCCGCTGCCGATGCCTTCCTGTGTTCCTTTGGCGCTGGCGCCCTGGGATGAGGAAACCGGTGATGATGAGGCCTGGGGTGAGTCGCCGGTACCGCTGGCGCTGGCGCTGCCGCCTCCGGCACCGCCACCATCAGGCGGGGCAGGCGTTTCCGAAGTAGCGCCGTCCGATGCCGGCGGAGAAGCGGCATCGCCGCCCGCCGCCTGTCCCGCGCCTGCGGCCTCACCCGCCTCACCATCGCCAGACGGGCCGCTCTCACCGCTGCTGGAGCCGGCTTCCGGCGCTGCACCCGCCCCGCCTCCGTCCTGTGTGCCGCCAGAATCGCCGAATCCGCCTGGCGCACCACCAGCGCCCCCGTCCTGGTCGCCTCCTGCTGAGCCACTCATTGATGAGCTTGACGCGCCGGCGGGGGTGTCGCCCATGGCGGCAGCAAATGGACTGACGCCTGACTGCCCACTCTGCCCGTCGCCACCCGCCGTGCCAGCCGCAGGCGGGGTCGCACCGCCACCGCCGTCGCCCCCACCGCCGCCTCCCCTGGCGCTGGAAATCGCAGCGCTGATCGCCTGGATGCCGCCGCCGATGTTGGCGGCGGCGGATACCGCAGCGGAAGCCACAGTGGCTGCCGCAGCGCCAAGCATGGATGCGGCAGCCATGGCATGGCCGGCGCCGAAGCCGGTGCCCAAGGCGCCGGTGCTGGAATTGGAAAGCGATCCCAACTGAGCCGGAATAGTACGAACCAAAACGAAGGTGATGACGGCCACTATCAGCATGACGGCAAGTTCGTTCAAGTTGAGTCCGCCGCTCATCGCCATGAAATAGTCATCGACAATTTTCTTAGCGATCCCGACAATCAGTACCATCGCGAAGAGCTGCGCAGCGATGTTGAGCACCATACGGTAATACCCGATCGCCATTTCCGAAGTCCATCGTGATCCACCGAAGCCGAGAAAGAAAATGCCCGCGTACGCAAGTATCCAGCCGCTGATCAGTAGTACCAGCATATTCACTGCGACTAGTGCCAGCACAACCAATATCCCTAATCCGATCAGCACCCCGCATATGCTATCAGTCATCGAAGCGATACTGGTTGCATCAACGACTTTGTCAAAGATGGCAAAGCCGACGTCGACTATTCCGGACGGCGAGAGATCGTCTCCAGTTTTGGCTGCTTCCGCACCGATCCGGCGCATGGAGACCATAATCGAGGTAGCATACTTTGGCCCCTTGTCCAGCAACCACCAGAAGAACCCGGTAAAAATTGTGAACCGTAAGAACTCTGCGAAGAACTCAGCTATATCCGCTTTCCGTATGGCCATCATGCCAAAGGTCCAGACCATACTGATGGTCGCCAGTGTCCAGAACAGCCAAGAGGCCCGCGCTGTAATGGTCCTTTCCCATGATTCCGCAATGTCAGAATAGCGGGACAGCACCTTATCAAAGACACCAGCGTTGTCTACAACTGCGTGCGCCTCGAGCGAGAAGCCTACCCCAACAATAACCATGACAAACAAGCACATGGAAGAGGCACTAATCTTGGTATTCATCTCAACTCCTCTGCACATCTTGATCGGCTACCAGGTCACATGTGGACTAGGTTTAAACCTGCTGGCTCGCGGACACTGCTTCTCAAGCTCCTTTTTCTTTATCGGATCAGTGGTCTTGTTCATCTCGACACAGGCCGGACTAGCGACCAATGGTTCGGGCTTACATCCAGCCAAAAGAGCAAGAACGAAAAGCCAGCCGGCGCAGAGAACGAAGTTTTTTTTCGCATCCATGATTAATCTCCTTTTCATCACCATTTTTTGTCGGCGCTCTTCTTGTACCGGCTAGCGCGAAACGTTGCAGAAAAAGCGGCTTCCTTCGCCTCCCTGTCGGCCAGCACCTGATCGCGCGTAGTGATCGCATTCTGCTGCGCGATCAGCAGCGCCCGGATCTGCAACAGCTGGTTGGCGCTGTGGCTGGCCAGTTGGTTGGCGTAGCCGATGGCCTGCAGCTGGCCGCTTGAGCTGCGGGCGGCGCTCTGGAGCTGCTGCAGCCTGGCGGCATCGGTCTCCATCGCGGATAGCTGCCGGTCCAGGCCCTTGAACAGGGCATCGTTGGCGCGCTTCTGGGCCACCGAGCCGATGCGTTCGGACTCCGACAGCGCGGCCCACTCCGCCGCCGAGCAGCCGTTCACGCTGAAGCACGGAGAGCTGCGGTAGTAGCTGGTGTCGCGGAACTTGCCCAGGTAGCTGTCCACGCTCCCCAGCGTGGTCTTGAAATAGTTCAGGGTGTCGATGCTACCGCGCAGCTGGTTCATGGTAGTGCTGGCGGCGTCCCAGATGTTGGTCACCGGGGCCAGCGTGTTCTGCAGCATGTTTTCGTATTGCTGCAGCTGGGTCTGGTACTGCTGGATCTGCTTCAAGGTTTGCGCCACCTGCTCCAGCGCGGTGACGACGTTCTGGCTCAGGTTGCTGCCGTCGATCACGGGCAGCGCAGCCCGGGTCGGTGCGGCAGACAGCAGGGATAACGCGCACAGCATCGCGATCTTGCGGGCGGTGCGGCGCGGCGGCATGGGTGTCATGGCTTTCTCCTTTCAATAGTCAAACGGCACATAGGGACGGCTGAAGGTGAGGTCCTTGGTCACGGTAACGTTGAGCCGGTAGCCAGGCCGGATCTCCAGCGTGGGTGCGATGTTGAGGTTCTTGGAAATGAGCTGGGCCGTGGTCATGCCCAGCTGCTGCCCCAGCGCTTCGCTGAGGGCCGTACCGGCGCTCGGACGGCCGTACAGGCTGGCAGTGCTGTCGCGCTGGGTCATGGCGATGCCGGCAGTGATGCCCGACATCAGGAAGGCGGAGGAGAACAGCCGGACATAATGCGCGTTGACCTGGTCGGTCAGCCCGCTGAAGCCCGCGCTGTCCGCCCCGGGCATGGCGCCGATGTCCATCGCCCGTCCGTCCGGAAAGATGATGCGCTGCCAAGCCACCAGCACGCGGGATTGGCCGTACACCAATTCGCTCGAATAGGTACCAATCAGGCGCGCGCCCTGCGGGATCAACTTGTATTTTCCCAGCGCCGTGTCGTACACATCCTGGCTCACCTGCGCGTTGATCTGCCCCGGCAGGTCGGAGTTGATACCGGTCAGCAGCGTGGCCGGGATGACGAAGCCTGTGCGCAGTTCGTAGGGGGTGCGTGGTGCTTCGGGCCGGGAGTCGAGGCGCCAGCGGTCCCCCTGCCCTGTGCCGGCAAAGGTGTAGAGCGATTTGCCTGCGGCGCTTCCAGCCGAAGGCGCCGCGCCTGTCGTATCCGGCGGCTTCCGGTCCGCTCCTTCCCCCTGCGCGGCGCCGCCCTGCAGCAATTGCAAGCGTGCCTGGTAGGCAGCCAGGGTGTCGTCGGGGCCGGCGGACAGTTGCTGGCGTACGGCGGCCAGGCGGGATGCCGTATCGCCCGCGTCGCGCAGGGCAATCCCGGTTCCCGCGCGCGCGCCGCCCAGGTTGACCGACGACCTGGCCCTGACCGCCTCATCGAACTGCTGCAGCTTCATGACGCGGATACGGCTGGCCTCCTCTGCGGCCGGACTGGGCTGCTGCGCGGCCGCTACCGGCGGCGCTGGCATGGGTGCCGGTGCCTGGGGCGGCAGTTCCGGCGCAAGTGGCGGAGCGGTCTCGATGGCAGGAATGGCTGGCGGATTGGCGGATTTTTCCGTTACCAGGCCGGCCTGCTGCTCGCCTGCGACCTCCTTGGCGAACATCGCGGTGCTGCCGCCCTGCTCTTCGCGATTTGGTTCTGGCGGCCGGTTCTGCCGCGCCGAGCGGTCGGAAGCAACCAGCGCCATGATGATCAGCACCACCGCCAGTCCCGCCAGCACGATGTACACCGGCAGGTTGTTCACGCGCCGCACCCCGGCGTGCTTGGCAGGCTGCCCAGGCGAGGCGTCAGGGGACATCAGATCCGCAGCATGCTTGTTCATGGGCGTCACTCCTTGCGGGTCCAGGCGCCGGCGGGCGCCATCCCGTCCCCGTGCAGCTGGTATAAGCGGGACAGGCGGGCCCGGTTCACGTCCAGCGTCAGGCGATAGGTGGCGGCGTCCAGCGGCTGGTCCAGCACATACGCCAGGGGCAGGCTCCCCGCGCCATCCTGCGGGCTGCCCGGTGCTGCCGCCGCAGCCTGCGTGGCCAGCGCATAGCCGTGCGCACGCAGTGCCGATTCAAGGGCAGGCCCGAAGGGATCTCCGGACTGCGGCTGCAGCGCGAAGCGCGTGCTGGCGGGCGGATAGAGCCGCGCCAGCTGGTCGGCCGCCTGCTCCGCCAGCCATCCACTGTGCTTTGTGTCCGGCAGCAAGGCGCTAGACGGTGCGGGCGGCTGCGCCGCGCATCCGGCCAGCAGCAGCGCCATCAGGAATGGTGTGATCGATCGAACCATGTCATTTCTCCCGGGTGATGGTGACGCGGTCCTGGCTGCGGCCCACGCCGCTGATCAGGATGCCCTTGTCGAACACCGCATCGACGATGTAGCGGTCGCCCTGCAGGCGGTAGTTCACCTGCGCCACCTCCTCGTCTTTGAACAGCCCGCCCTCCTTGCGTAGCAGCAGGAGTGCCGGGGCGTCGGTCTGGGACATGGCCTTGGGCACCTGGATGACGGTCTTGACGCCGTCGTTGTAGACCCGCACCGGCTTCCACGCTGCCGTGCCGCTCACGCTATAGCGGAAATCGAGGTCGCCCAGGTATTCCTTGGTTTCCGGCAGGGTCCGGGCTTCGCGTTCCTTCACTTCCTTCGCCTTGGTTGCCTCCCATTTCGCCATCGCCTCCTCGGGATAAGTAAACGCGATGCGCGGCATGAATTCGCTGCGATGGGAGCGCAAGTTCAGGTGATAGGTACGGCGGTTGGTGGTGACCACGGCCGTGCTCTGCAAGCCGACGTCGAGGGGCTTGATGATCAGGTGGACGATGTCGCCAATGGCACTGCCGCTCACCGCCGGTTCTACCGTAAAGCGCGGGTCCCCAATGTTCAGGTTGTTGACCTGTTCGCCCGGCTGCAGTTCGATATCGCATATCTGCAGCACTGCGCACACCACATTGACCTGCTGCACGCCGTACATGAATTGCACGCCGCCCTGCGGGCCGGGCAGCGGCTTGATGGCGTCGGCGTCCGGCGCCTGCCATTTCTGCGCGATGGCCAGCGCCGCCTTTTCCTGCGGGTTCAGCTTCGGGGTTGCGGTAGCGAAGTAGGCATCGGCCTTGTCGGCGCCCTGGGCCGCCATTGCGGCCAGCGCCAGTGCCGATGCCAGCAGTTGTCTTTTCATTGCTGTCTCCTAGAGTAACTTGGTCCATGAAAAGCTGCGGATGTGGATGCCGAGCGGGTTGTTACGCACGCCGTCCTCGGTTGCCGCCGGTGATGGCGGTGCGACATAGACCGTCACCAGGGCGCGCCAGCGCTGTGGGTTAGACTCGCTCTGCCCCGAACTGTTCCGTACCGCCTTGATGGCGCCCTGGCGGTCGCGGATGGTTTCCAGCCATTCGACTTGCCAGGTGTCGGCGGTCTGCGGGATCACCGACGTCAGTTCGATATCCACGGTTTCCTTCTCGGCGCGCTTGAACGGGTTGCTCTCCGGCGATCCGTTCAGCCATTCATTGGTCTTGGCGGTGGCCGCGTCGTTCGGCGCCAGCATGGCGTAGACGCGAAAGACGGCCTTGCGCTGCAAGGCAATGTCCGGGGTCACCATGCGCACGTCGCTGATCCAGCCGCCCACCGCCGCGCGCACGATGCGCCAATCGGCGGGCGCCGCCTTTTCCGCCGGTCCGACGGCGCTGGGCTGGCGCGCCTTGTCCACCTCGACCACGTAAGGGACAAAACGCGACTGGCTGCCGATGTAGGCCATGCCACCCACGGCGGCCAGCGCGATCAGCATGGCCAGTACCGCCAACAGCTGGAACATCTGGCGGCTGGCGATATTGGCCGCCACCTGGTCGTTCCAGGTGCGGCGCGCCGCCAGATAGGGGTTGTCATGCTCGCCAGCGCGGCGGCCACCGTCGATGGCCTGGGTATTCGGGCGCGTGGCCTGCTCCTTGCCCGGTGCGAGCGATTTGAATATGTCGGCGATGTTCATGCGGGACCTCCATAGTTTTCCAGTGCCAGGCCTTTGCGGGCCAGCCAGAGGGGCAGCCAGGCGTCGCCATGCTCCGCTTCCAGCTGCTCGATGGCGGCGATCGAATCGGGATCGGTGGAACCGGCAATCGCCATGGCCAGCGGCCCGAGCGCCAGTTCATACAAACGGCTGCCCTGCTCCGAGACCGCGTAGTAATGCCGCTTCGGCACGGCCGCGGCGATGATGTCGATCTGGCGCTCGTTCAGGCCCATGTGCCGGTACAGGGCGGCGGCGTCCGGGTTGCGGGCATCGCGGTTGGGCAGGTAGATGCGCGTGGCGGTCGATTCGATGATCACGTCCAGGATGCCGCTGCGGGCCGCGTCCGACAGACTTTGGGTCGCCATCAGCAGCACGCAATTGGCCTTGGCAAAGGCCTTGAGCCATTCGCGTATCTTTTCCCGGAACACCGGGTGGCCCAGCATCAGCCAGGCCTCGTCGATGATGATGATGGCGGGCTGCCCAAGCAGGCTGCGTGCGATGCGGCGGAACAGGTACAGCAGTACCGGCAGCGCGAACTTCTCGCCCATGCCCAGCAGTTCGCCGATCTCGAAGGTGGTGGTGCCGGCCAGTTCCAGGCCGTCGCTTTCGGCGTCGAGCAAATGTCCCATCAGGCCATCCACCGTGTACTGCTGCAGCGCGGCGCGGATATCCTTGTCCTGCACGGTGAGGCAGAATTCGGACAGCGTGCGCGACCTGCTCTCGTACATGTTGATGACGGCCTCGCCGATGGCGTTGCGCTGCTCTGGCGTGGTATCCACGCCATTCAGGGCCAGCAGGGTATCAATCCACTCCATGGCCCAGGCGCGGTCGGTGCGCGTGGCGA
Source organism: Duganella kummerowiae (assembly GCF_053572355.1). Lineage (NCBI taxonomy): Bacteria > Pseudomonadati > Pseudomonadota > Betaproteobacteria > Burkholderiales > Oxalobacteraceae > Duganella > Duganella kummerowiae. The sequence continues at coordinate 485,015 of NZ_JBKFEH010000010.1, read as the reverse complement.
GGAACTGCAGCGGGCAGAAGGCCAGCGGCGAGCCGTCGCCGCCTATCCTGAAGTGGCTTCCGCCCACGGCGCGCGTGACCGGATACATGGACATGCCCTTGTCGAAGATGTACAGCGACATGTCCGGATAGCGCAGCGCCTGCAGCGCGATCATGGCCAGCTGGGTGGACTTGCCGGCCCGGGTCGGGCCGAAGATCAGCGTGTGGCCCAGGTCGCGGACATGCAGGTTCAGGCGGGACGGCGTGGAACCGATGGTCACGCAGCTCATCAGGGCGGGCGACTGCGGCGGGTACATCGGGCATGGCGCGTGGTCCTGGCCGGTCCAGATGCTGCTGGTCGGCAGCAGGTCGGCCAGGTTCAGGGTGTTGAGCAGCGGCCGGCGCACATTCTCTACGCCGTGGCCGGGCAGGCTGCCCAGGAAGGCGTCCATGGTGTTGATGGTTTCCACCCGCGCCGTGAAGCCAAGGCGGTTGACGGCCTTCTCCAGCGCACGCGCGGACAGCTCCAGCTGCTCGCGGCGTTCGTCCATCAGCACCACCACGCTGGTGTAATAGCCTTGCGTGACCAGGCCGCTGTTGGTCTCGGCAATGGCGGCCTGCGCGTCGTTCGCCATGCTCGCCGCATCCTCGTCGATGCTGCCGGTGCTGGTGTTGAACACCTGGTCGAAGAAGCCACGTATCTTCTGCTTCCACTTCTTGCGGTATTTTTCCAGCTGGGCCACGGCCTGGTGCGCATCGAGGAAGATGAAGCGCGACGACCAGCGGTACTCGCACGCCTGCTCGGCCAGTTCCGCCAGGATGCCGGGCGTGGACTCCAGTGGAAAGCCGTCGATGGCGACCACCTGTACAAACTTGCGGCCGATGCGTGGCACCACCCCGCTCCACAGCTCCTGGCCGCCAATCAGGTTATCGATGTACATGGGATTGGCGGGCAGTACCACCGGATGGTTGACGCCCGTGATGCAGAACTGCAGCCAGCGCAGGAAGTCGTCATGCAGCGCCACGCTGCCATCCTCGCGCGCGACCGGGTGCCCGCGCAGGCGGTTCAGCTTCAAGGCGGCGGACAGGCGCGACTCCAGGCTGGCGCATTCGCGCTGGAAATGGGCGATCAGGCCGTGCGTGCGGGCCTTGCCGTCCCTGGGACTGGCGTCGTCGTCGAACATCAGCTCGACCAGCTTGCGCTGCGCCAGCAGGGGCGGGAAATAGGTGACGGTGAGGACAAACACGCCCTCGTACATGGTGCCGATGCGCTGGAACAGCCGCCGCCGTTCCTCGTCCACGGCGGCCGACAGCGCATCCGGGAAGGCCGAGGCTTCCGGAGGGGGATAGCCAGGCGCCGAACGGCGCACCGCATCCACATGGATCATCCAGCCATTGCCCAGGCGGGCCAGGGCCTGATTCAGGTGCAGGGAGACGGCCTCGCGCCGGGCATCGGTGCTGCCCGCGTTGTCGTCGCACTGGTAGGCCCAGGCGGCCATGAGGGCGCCGTTCTTGCAGACGATGACGCCATCCTCCGCCACGGCGGCGTAGTTGAGCAGGTCCGCCAGGCCTGGTCCGGTGCCGCGATGGCGGGCCAGCCGCTGGGCGCTGCCGGCCGTGCGGAGACGCAGGGCCAGCAGCGCGAGCATGAGCGCGCCCAGGGCGGCAATGGCGGTGACGAGTGCGGGCATCATGAGTATTGCTTCCCTTGCTCACGGCTGTTGGCGCGGAACGGCGTGGCGCGCGGCGGATAATAGGCCTGGTAGCGGCGGTGCCGCAGGTAGACGTGGCGCATCTGCGGATCGGCCTTGGCCATCAGGCGCGCCAAGTACAGCGCCACGAACCACAGCGATATGCCCGCCACGGAGGCGCGCAGTTCCTGGGCGCTGAACACCAGGGCGAAGGCGACCAGGCCGACGAACATGACCAGCTCGCGATCCCCGCCCATGAACAGGTTGAGGCGGTTGCCCACGCGGCGGATCGGAATGGAGCGCAGCGCCATGGTCAGGCTCCCGCGCGCACCAGTTCCGGTGCGCAGTTGGTGGCGCTATCGCAGGCGACCGCCACTTCCGCGCCACGGCCGAAGAAGGTGCTCATCACGTTCTGGGCGCCGACCAGGAAGGCCATCACCAGCACCAGGAACACCATGGTGCGGAAGAAGCCATTGAGGTCGCCGCCGAAGATCAGCACGCCGCCGGCGATGACGATGCCGACCACGGACAAAGTAAAGGCCACCGGACCGGTGACGGAATTGCGCAGATTGGTCAGCCAGGTTTCATACGGCAGCGAGCCGCCGGTGCCCTCGGCCGCCATGGCGCTGTGCGGGATCAGTACCGCCAGCAGCAGGATGGCGAGGGCCAGGTAACACACGCGCCGGATGTGTGGCATGCGCGCGGGGGTAAAACAGGTAAAGGCAGTCATGGCATGGTCCTCCTAGATGGTCTTGGTGAGATAGCGGCCGTCCTCATAGCCCGCCAGCTCGATGACTTCCTGCACACGGCGGCCTTCGGGAACGCGGGCGATGTGGACGACCAGGTGAACCGCCTCACCAATGAGCGGTTCAATGTGGGTGGGCGCCGCGTCGTTGCGGCTGATGAGTGATTTCAAGCGGGTCAGCGCGGACCAGGGATTGTTGGCGTGCAGGGTGGCGGCGCCGCCTTCATGGCCGGTGTTCCACGCGTCGAGCAGGTCGAGCGCTTCCAGTCCCCGCACTTCGCCGACCAGGATGCGGTCGGGCCGCATGCGCAGGATCACTTTGAGCAGGGCGCTCATGGGCACTTCCACGGTGCTGTGGTACTGGACGAAGTTCTCGGCGGCGCACTGGATCTCGCCGGTATCCTCGATGATGCAGATGCGCTCACGGGGATCGCAGGCCACCATCTCGCCGATGATGGCGTTTACCAGCGTGGTCTTGCCGGAGCCGGTGCCGCCGCTCACCAGGATGTTGCGGTGGCGGCGCACCGCGTCGCGCAAGGCATCGCGATGACGCGGCGACATGATCTCTTCGCGTACATAGTCGTCCAGCGTGAAGACGGCAATGGCGCGCTTGCGGATGGCGAAGGTGGGGGACGCGACGACGGGCGGCACCTGGCCGGCGAAGCGCGAGCCGTCGAGCGGCAGCTCGCCTTCCACGATGGGCATGGTCGCGGTGACCGCCTTGCCCAGGCAGCTGGCGACGGTGCGGATCACGGCCTCGCCTTGCGCCGCGCGCAGGGCGCCGATGCAGCGCATGGTCTCGCCCAGCCGTTCCTGCCACAGGCGGCCGTCGGCGTTGAGCATGATTTCCACGGTGCGCGGATCGTGCAGCGCGGCCAGCAGCACGGGTCCCATGTCCCGTTCCAGCTTGCGCTGTGCGCGTGCTTGCACCTCGTTATCGGCCGATATATCCATGATGGGTCCCCAGTTCGATGAGGACCAATCTAGCGCACGCTAGATACAGCGGAAAAGCGCAATCGCTATGTTTGACGGGCTCGCCGGGGCCTATGTGCGCGTTGTTTGAGCAAGCGCAAATCCAATCGCCGGGTTTATTGAGATCAGGAAAAGCTACTGTTTGGAAATCTGTTTCTGGGTCATTTTATCCAGGGCCGATAATGGAAGTAGTGCTCGACCTTGGGGCGCACGTTAGTCTGTCTGCTTCACTTCTCGGTGGCGCGGCCCACGTTTTCTTCTTGGGAGTCTTGTGCAAACGGGCCGCACGAATGTGCGCCAGGTGATATCGGTATTTTCGCTGCCGGCCGTTCGCCGACATCCTGATGCTCGGCGTCGCCCATGATGACCTTTTGCGGCAATGCAGCGGCACGTATGCTGGGGTGACGTCGGCCAAGTTGCCGGCCTTGCCGATCACGCCGTGCAGCAGTTCGGTCGACGGCTGACAGTTTCCAAAATGGCTAGATGATGCCTTTCGCGCAGCGTTGAGCCATCGCTGGCATGGAAGTTAATTTTGTCGAAGATTCGTTTGATCCAATTGCGCTGTTCCAGCAGGCGCGGGACGTAGAGCGGCGTCGTCGCGTTGGGCGCCGAGTCGACGGGCAAGCCGATGCCCAAAACCGCCTATGGCCTCCCTGGAATAGATAGCGTCTTCGACTTCCTCGTTTGAAACGCCGAAACGCTGCTGCACAATGTACGCCGCCCAGCGACGCTGCGCGACGGTATTTCAGCAGTCTCCTAGCGCGACTGCCGACTTCTAGCGAAATGCCCAAAAATTGCCTAATGGACATTGGCACGTTCAGCTATTAGACTGACGATGGTACTTCTGCAAGCGTGCAGGACTATCCCGATGAAATTTACGAAAAGCAGATTCCCAGGTTTAAACGAAGCGGTGGGAGGGGCCATCGGCCTTGGCACAACTGCCAGATGTGCCGTGCGATGCCTCCTTGACACCACGCCAGCGAAAAAATAATTGAATCGAGTAAGACGGATTATCTATGGATGTTACTTGGGACGGCGTCATACGCTCTGATGCATTATCCGACGACGCGGCGAGTGTTCGCATTCGACTTGCTGATGCTGCGAGGGACTACGAGTGGCCGACGGTTTTCGATATCCTCTCTGAAAATAGCGAACTTGTGAACTCCTGTCGGCCAGATGGGAGCGCGCTATATTCCCCCCTGCATCAGGCCGCCTACGCTGGAGCGTCTACCGAGGTAATAAGGCGTCTTATAGAACTTGGCGCATGGAGAACACTTCAGAATGCACGCGGGGAGCGCGCCCTTGATGTGGCCGAAAGGAAGGGTCACTATCAGCTACGAGAGATTCTTAGTCCTGTGCTAAACCATCAGGTCCCAACTGGCGTGTTATTGAAAATCCAGTCCAACTTCCACAACGTTATTCGAGGGAGAATTGATCGCGAGCTTCCAAATCATTTCTTGAGGCTTCCGGAACTGGAACCGCTACTGGAACTGGATAGGCCTCAAACGTGGTTCCCGGTCCCGGGAATGTATGGCGGGTTCAATTATTGGCTCGACGCCACCGGGGTCGAGGCCAAGCTAATTGTTGAAAGCTGGTGTCGAGTCGTTGGGGGTTCCGGGCAGCGTCATGAAATTACGTCGCAAGGCGGCCGGCTTGTGGCAGAGGGCTTTGTCTAACTAGAGTGAATAGCAGTGCCCAAGGCATCGACTACCAGCCTGTTGAAATACTCGTGACGCCGGCCTATGCCACTATCAGACGACGGTGGCAGCTGGCTTACATCGCAGCGGGATTTCTAGGGACTATTTAAGCGGTTTCAAGCTGATTAGCGCTTAATCCAAGTCAGTGCGCTGGACGGACCTGCCCAGCAAGCGCTTCCGGCGTCCGGTGGTAAGCGGCCAGGTAAGCGCGAACATCTGGTGCACTTTTCGCAGGCCGCGCCATCACCTGCGCATCGTGAAAAGGCTTTCGGTGAGCGTGTCGAGACCGCGCGTCGCTGCTCCGGATCAGGTGGGAAATTCGGGATCTCCTCAATAGACCGCCCTGCGAGGCTTTGACGCCGCATTTCAGCAGCCCGCTAGCGCTTGAGCTTCTTGCGGTTTTCCTGATTCCAGCGCCGCACCGTGAATGCCTGGAACGGCGTCAGCACGGCAGTGACTCTTACGTAGCCGCTGGGCAGGCTGGTGGGATTCTGCCCTTCCATCAACGCACCGAGCGTGGCTTCGTCCAGGTCGGTGATTTCCAGCAGCGCGGGCAAGGCCGTGCCCAGGGCGCGCGCGATCGCATCGAGGATCTTCAGCGAAGGATTGGCCTTGCCATTGGTGAGGTCGGACAGGAACGACACCGAAATGCCGGCCTTATCGGCCAGCTCGCTCTTGGTCATGTGCTGCTCGTCAAGCAGGCGCAGCACATTGGTGAAGAAGATCTGGTTGTACACGGTGGTCCAGTAAGGTGCGCCCTGATTTATCCGCTGAAGTTATTGAGCTGGCTCAAGCGAGCGTGCCGCTGTTTGTGATCATCGTTTCGGCCCGTGTCTACCCTGGCGTGCAGACTGGGCGACCGCAGCCCGGCCGCCCTCGTAGTCGATGCGCGCGGGAGTGCCAATCTGCAGCGCCTGGCTGAAGGCGGCGGCATCGTGGCGCACCAGGCTCATGCCGGATTGCTGGTACACAGATTGTTTGTCCACATGGACGATGACGCCAAGGTGGGATTTCGATTGATCCGCCGTCTGCGCCGCATCGAGCCGGTAGATGCCAGGCTTGATCTGGCCCGCCTTGTCCACCTTGTCCGTGGTCCAGGCGCCATCGCGCTCGCTTTGCAGCAGGCGCTGCCCGTTCATGACCAAGAGCCGCTGTGTCATCGGTGTGGTCTCTCCACGAATGCGTGATTATTGCCGTTTGCTTTCACTGTAGCCGCTGGCGGCGCGCACACCCTTGCCAGTGACGCTGGACACGATCTGTATCAAACCGTGGAATTCGTCGCGGACGGCGGCGACCTCGCCTTGCAATGTGGCTTCGCGCAGTTGCAGCGCGGCGATGGTGTGCTGCGCGGCCTGCAGTTGCTGCTCGAGCGCAGCCTGTTCGGCAGCGCCCTTCTCCCTCGCGGCGCTTAGTGCGGCGGCATGCTCGGCATCCAGCGCGGCGGCGACGCGGCGCTGCTCGGCCAGGGACGCATGCGCACGGTCCAGTTCGGCCCGCAGATCCGTCGCCCTGCGCTCGATCTCGGCCACCCGTGCCGCCTCCGTGCTGGCACGGGATTCTGCCTGGGCCAGCTTCGCCTGGCTGGACTCCAGCAGCAGGCGGCAATGCTGGGCGCTCGCCTGTGCGTCGGCAGCCTGTTGCTTGAGCAGGTCCGACGCCTGACGGGCCTGGGCCAGCTCGCCCGCCTGCGCTTCAAAGGCCTCGGCCATTTCAGCATTCATGTGTTCGAACTCGGCACGCTCGGTGTCCCAGGCGGCGCTGAGGCTGGCGAGATGTTGGCCGGCCAAGTCTTGCGCAGTTGCCCACAAATGTTCCAGTGCGCTACGGTGGACTTGCTCCAATGCCGGCGGCAGTTGGACGGGTGCGGGCTGGCGCCGCGCCAGATGGTTGCGGCGCCATTCCTTCATCACAGCGCTGGCATCGTTCATGTTGACACGGGCCGCCTTGCGGACGGCGTCCACAGTGGGGAATTGGGACTGGCCACCCTGCTCGAACAGGCTGTCGGCCGCCGCCAGGATGCGTTTTGCTATCTCGCTGTCTGTCGCCATGATGCACCTCCATGAGAAGAATATTATTCTCCTTGCGCGTATGGGCTTTGTGCGGAATCAAATAACGGCGATAAGAATAATAGGAAGAATAAGAGGAATATTCTTCTTATTACCGTTCGGGGCAGTACTGCGTTTGTACCATCCGGCGCGGTGGCGGAATCAGGGAACAGGCTTGACGTCGTAGGCGGCACCGGTCTTGGGATGGCGCTTGTAGGGCACGCGCACCATCGGCCCCTCACCGCCGAAGTCGGCCGGGTTGCGGGTCACGATGACGCGCCCTTGGGAGTCCGCTGTGGCCCGTATCAGATAGTCGGGGATCGGCACTTTCGCCCTGGCGGCGATGCTTTGGCCGCGATAGATGGTGGCACGCTCCATGATGTCGTCATTCGTGTGGGCGATAAGGACGCCCAGGCACAGCAGGTCCATCCTGAAATCTTGCTTTTGCTGCGCGGTCATCCGGCAGCAGGTTTCCATCCAGTTCATGACGCTGATCACGGCATCATCATAACCGGCCACCTCGGCCCTGGCCTCGGGCAGGCCCTGCACGTAATCGATCAGGATGTTGGTATCGAAGAGTACTTTTACCATTTGGCGCGTAATTCTTTTTGGAACTCGACCCCATCCTGCTGCTTGGTCGGATCGTCCTTCCACATCCCGAAACTGCGTAGCACGGCGGCGGCGCGGTGGGCACGGCGGGCCTCCACTGCTTCCGGGCTATTGTCGAGCGGTTCAACCGGCTCTACCGGCACCGGGGCGGACTGAAGATGGGGATTGTGCTTGAGTAACGTGGTGATCAATTCATTGGACGTCATGTTGCCGGTATCCGCGCACGGGTCCAGCTCAAGAACAGCCCGCTCCAGCAATTCCCGGTCACTATGCGATACATCGACTTGCAGCGGCTTTACCATGATGCACCTCCTTCGTATCAAGTGGTAGTGTAGTCCTTTTTTGCTACCCGTCCCGCCAGTTCAGACCTAGTACCGGGACCGTCAGGCCAGTGGTTCCTGCCACCGCAGCTGATCCAGTTCGGCTAATGGTATTTCCGCATCGGCGCCGTCGGCGTAGCGCACCCACGCCAGCGCGGCCCTGGACGGGCGGCGCATCAGCAGGAGCTGACACAGCTTGCCAGCATGTAGGGCCAGCAGTACGCCATAAAAGGGTCGCTGCCGCAACATCGGCTCAACTTGGCCAGGTTGATCTTCGCCCGCCCTTTCCACTGCTTCACCGGCGCCGGCGGTGATGTTGGCCTGGACCGTCAGGAACTCGCGCAGCAGACGCACCGTGCCGCGCGTAATCTCCTGCGCCGGCTCGGCCAGCCAGCTGTCCACTACCTGTGCGTCGGCCTTGTAGGCTTGGACCAGCTCATTGACCAGGGTGACGTCGCGCACGCGGGCCGTATTGAACGCGGCGGCGATCGGATCGGGCAGGTCCAGCAGCACCGCATGCTGGGTAACGTAGGCGGCAGATTTGCTGATGCGCTGCGCGATCTCCTTGCGCCGCAGCCCGCGCGCCAGTTCGCGGCCGATGTAGTCGGCAATCTCGCGCGCGGTCAGCTCGTTGCGCTGCAGGTTCTCCACCACCTGGTCGGCCTCGTGGTAGTCGTTGTCGATGAAGGCAGGAATGAAGCGGCGGCCGGCCAGGCGCGAGGCGCGGTAGCGGCGGGCCCCATGGTTGATCAGGTAGCGGCCAGGCTGGCCCGGATGAAGGCGCACCGAGATCGGGGTCTTGACGCCACGGCGGCGGATCGCATCGGCCAGTTCCGCCAGGCTGTCGGGGGCGAAGCCTGGATTGTCCGGACCGCGCGGCTGGCGTGGGTCTTCGTCGATGGCGTCCAGCGGCAGTTGCAGCGGCGCGCCTGGTTCGGCGGGAAGCGGTGCGTCCATGTCAGCGCCTGCGTTTGGCGCGTTGTTCGCGCAAATCGGACCGGATGGCGAAGAGCGCCGGTATGCCCGGCACCGCCACCAGGGCGCCCAGGTGCAGCCAGCCATGGAGCGCTGCCATGCCGCCACCATGGATGCGCACCACCTGCACGATGACGTCGATCAGCAGCGCCAGCGGCAGCAGCGGACCGAGACACAGAGCGAGGACGATGATGACCACGCAGGGTAGCGAGAGCAGCACGAGCACATAGTCCAGCCAGTCCATCTCATCTCCGGAGGGTTGTACGACAGGCCCGTGGGCGGGCCGCTTGAGGGCGCGGTAGGCGGGGTGGATCTTGGGGAATTGGATGATGCGCGCCATGTCGGCCTCCTGCGCTGGATCGCCAGCTACCGCCATCCTGCCCTGCTCCGCCGCCTCGGCTTTGATGTGCGTCAAACGGGCTCGCCGCGAGGGATTTAGCGGCTAAAGGTGTACGTCAAATTAGCCCCGCATGGCATTGATCCATTCGATATTTCCGCCACCTTTTGCTTGGTCGCCGGGTTCGCTTTATCCGTACTAAAGACGCCACTTTCGACATACCGGCTGCGCGGCGGCACCGCGTGCAAGGAGACGGTCATGAGCGAACGCATGCTGCATCTGATGAGCGCATCGCGCTGGGACGAACTGGGCGCCATCGTCGGCGACCGCTTGGCGCCGCTCGAACTGTACACGGCCACTCGGAAGGCGTAAGGCGCGCCTTAGCATGCCGTCAATGCAGCGCTTGACTCTAAGGAAGTGTAGGGCACCTCGAAAAACCCCGGCAGTGATGGCATGATGTGATTTCCACCACGATGACGACAACGCCATGACGAGACCAAACCTGTTTGCCGACCAGAGCGCGAAGCCAAGCTGACCAAGCTGGGCGACTCGCTGCAAGGGCTGGAGCGGCATGTTGATTTCGCAGCAATGGAGTCAGCGTTCTACAACTTGCGACGCCTGTGCTACCTGAAGGAGGCCAGTTTCGAGGCGTTCTGACTCACGAGGTCCATCCGCACAGGAAACGGAGGTCCGGCAGGAAAGATTCCGCACAAGAGGCGGGCAGAGGCAGGCGCTACACATTCGCGCCGTCGATTTCATCGAGTGCGGCTCAGATTGCCGGTAAATCGAGGTGCCCTGTCGTCATTGTTGATGGGCCTACACCAAGCCACCCATGCCGAGGTTTTTCGAGGTACGCCATGCTTTAGAACATCGTTTTTACTCAAGCGCGATTTAGACTATCTGTTAATCGAGGTGACCCGATAAAAATCAGCGAATTCAGCGCCTTCCTAATGCCGTCAAAAGCTTATACACATCGATTTGGAACCTAGGTAAAACTACGGCGCCTAATATCAACACAAAAAAACCAATGGCTAGCAACAAGATATCGAACGAATTAACCGCTTCTAGCCTCCACGCGGAATTGGAAGGATTCTGGGCGTCATAGTAAATAAAAAATGGATTTTGCTGTCTCGCTTCAATCATCAACTCAACTGCGTCATCCCTATTCGAGCGACATGACTCATCAGTCACGGTCATCGGGCTTGTCGAAACACCTTCATACGTTACACCGTTGACCATATAATCATATTTAACATTAAGGCAGTAATGTGGACCTCGCCCTTCACGTCGATCTATTTTGCTTTCTTGCAGTATTGCAATTGTACGGTGCCAATTTTGTAAATGCCATTTTTCCCATAGCCTAATTCCAGCATAACATAAAAATAACAAACCAATCAAGATAATGATTCGATGCTGATTTGCATGACGTTTCGAGAAAAATTGAGAATTCATGGCGGTATTGTGATTACTCCATCATCTGGTTCCCATGATATAAGGGAGGCAGGGCAAGCCATAGGTTCGCCGACGTCATAATTAAATGCACCTAATGTCAATCCTTCATACATTATTTGTTGCTGCGTCGCAAGAACATCTTCTAAGGTCCACCACAGTGGAATCATAATTACCACTGGAGTTTTTTGCCCCCAAAAATCATTGGCCTTGCGCAAAACAAATTCATATAGAGCAGATAAGTTATCGCCATACGCCACTGAGGCAAGACTTGCCACCACCCCTGCGCCTATTGCCACCGCGCCCACCACCGGCGCGTCAGCCATAATTGCAATTTGTCCAACAACCCCGAGGACGTTTCCAGCCAATGTCAATACATCCGCCTTTTCAATTTTTTTTCCTTCTTGGATCTTAACCATTATACTCAAAAATTGAGTCGCGGCTGCAAAAGTATTGGCCTGTACTGATATGGGTTGGAGAATTTTCTCTGCAGCAGTTACAACAGCAATCAGCTGTCCTACCGAGTTAGTAAGTGTGAAGTTTTGTTGTGTATTGATCGCAGTAACCAAATTGTCCATAAACGTGGCAACATTATTAAAATTCGCGGTCAATCCAACTATTAACTGAACAGGTGCGCCCATTGTTTTTCCTAATTTAATCTGTCGCCGCAAGTTTGCCTATTGGACTTATTATTTCCTTTTCTCCATTTTTACCTGCTCTTGTTACCCCTGCTGTTTGCAGTACTATAAATCTAAAATAAAGGTCCCGATCATTTTTCTTTGGAGAATAACTAGTTCTTACGATAAAAGAATTTTTCCACAAAGATTCAAATTGCCAAGAATCTATTATTTCAGAAAAGAATTCATCAGTTGCGATTTCCAGCTTTATGGGGAGCTCATGACTAGGCTTCTTTCCGAGTACAGCAGCTCGCACCCATATGTTCCACGTTCCATCGCTCTGCCTCGCAAAATGAACCCCATGACTGAATTCAACTATATCAGTTTTTGGAATGCCATCTGCAAAAGCCTTCCCATTAGCGCCTATAACGCATAAAGCCACAACAGCAGTAGCTCTTTCTAAAAAATAACGGCGTTTCATATAGTCCCTATGACAAGTTTTAGCTAATTGTAGTTTGCATTTTTGTTTTGAATCTCACGAATTGTAACTTTTCTATCTTTTACTTTACGTTACCTTATTCTACAATTTGATACATAGTAGAGGTATTATTTGGGGTGTGAGTGCAGCTAGAAGCTGCCCGAGGCCGAGCGATTGCATATATCGTTCGGTCTCCGTGCTGCACGTTTGGGCATCTCGAAAACCCCGGCAGTGATGGCATGATGTGAATTCCAACACGATGACGACAACGACATGACGAGACCAAACCTGTTTGCCGCCCAGGAGCGCGGAGCCACGCTGACCAAACTGGGCGACACGCTGCAAGGGCTGGAGCAGCATGGTGATTTCGCCGCCATGGAAGCAGCGTTCTACAACGTACGACGCCTGTGCTACCTGAAGGAGCCCAGTTTCGAGGCGTTCTGACGCACGAGGTCCTTCCGGACAGGAAGCGGTAGTCCGGCAGTAATGATTCCGTACAAGAGGCGGGGCAGAGGCAGGCGCTACACATTCGCGCCGTCGATTTCATCCAGTGCGACTCAGATTGCCGGTAAATCGAGGTGCCCATCTGTGTCCGAAATTACTGACCACCGCACCCATCCTGCACTGCCCGCCACCTCGGCTTTGATGTGCATCAAACGGGCTCGCCGCGAGGGATTTAGCGGCTAAAGGTGTACGGCAAATTAGCCCCGCATGGCATTGATCCATTCGATATTTCCGCCACCTTTTGCTTGGTTGCCGGGTTCGCTTTATCCATACTAAAGGCGTCACTTTCGACATACCGGCTGCGCGGCGGCACCGCGCGCAAGGAGACGATCATGAGCGAACGCATGCTGCATCTGATGAGCGCATCGCGCTGGGACGAAGTGGGCGCCATCGTCGGCGACCGCGTGGCGCTGCTGGAGCTGCGCGCGGCCATCGACGAGGCGCTGCGGACCGGCGCCGGCGGCACCTTCAGCTTTCATTCGGACGGCGAACCCTACGCCCTGGTGGTGGCGCTGGAGCGCGATATGACGCCGGTGCACACGGCCTACGCGGCGGAGAAGCCGCATACCCGCTCGCACCGCGAGAAGATCCCGATGCGGGCCGTGAGCCAGTTCAATGAGGGCTACCGCAAGGCGCTGGTGGTGCGGGATGAACTGCGTCGTGGCCAGCATGTCGTCGCTGGCCTGGCAGCGTCCTGACGGTACGCTGGGAGAGATCCTATGGACACCACTACTAACGCCCCACGGCCTCCAGGCGAGCGGCGGATTCCTGACCGACGCTGCGCGCTCTTGACAGACCATGGGACTGACCGGCGCGCACAGAACACCGAGTTCCGCTTCCTGCGGATACGGGACGTGATGGCCATGTGCGGCAAGTCGCGCAGCAGCATTTACGATGCGGTCAAAAAGGGCGAATTTCCAGCGCCCGTGAAGCTGGGCGAGCGCACGTCCGCGTGGGTCCTAAGCGAGATTCTGATTTGGGCCGAAGGCCGCATCACCACTACGCGCTCCAGGTAAGCCGGGTCCATCCCCTCACGTCGCAGCCAGCATCGCCCTCGTTCGCAGTAGCGGCAATCCGGCATTGCCGCAAGCCCTTCCCCACGCTGGGGAGCCGCCAGCTCACCGCGACCTCCCCGGCGCTGCGCGCACATCGCGGCACGCGCGCCGCAAGCACGCGCGATCTCAAATTCTCCCGATTGGAATGTTCTCGGCCGGATCGCGGACGAGCATGGAACCTGCCCGGCCGAACCGGCGAACCAGTCCCCACACACCTGCAAAGAAGAGACGGGACTTGGCGGTGTTGTATCCGCTGTTGCCCAGGCCGGTCCCGTGGAGTCCAAAAATATTTAAGGCACGGTTAAGGCACGGAGCCGAAAAAAGAAAAAGGCCAACCTCAACGGTTGGCCTAAGTCTTTGATTCTATTGGTCGGGACGGTGTGATTCGAACACACGACCCCTTGCACCCCATGCAAGTACGCTACCAGGCTGCGCTACGCCCCGACTGAAGGCACGTATTATAGCAGCCCATTTGGGGTTTTGCCATAGTTGATTGAGCAATCATTTCATCGCTATCATGGGTGCATGCAAACCTCATCCGACATCGCCCGCGCGGCCGCGCTGCTGCAGGATGCCGACGCCCTGTTCATCGCCGCCGGCGCCGGCATGGGCGTGGACTCCGGCCTGCCCGACTTTCGCGGCAACCAGGGTTTCTGGCAGGCCTACCCCGCACTGGGCCACGCCCGCATGGACTTCGCCACCGTGGCCTCGCCCGCGACTTTCCGGGAAAATCCCGCCCTGGCCTGGGGCTTTTATGGCCACCGCCTGCAACTGTACCGCGACACTGTCCCGCATGCCGGCTTCGCCCTGCTCAAGGCCTGGGGAGAGCGCATGCCGCACGGCTATGGCGTCTACACCAGCAACGTGGACGGCCAATTCCAGCAAGCCGGCTACGACCCGGCCCGTATCCTGGAATGCCATGGCTCCATTCACCACCTGCAATGCATGCAGCCATGCGGCGACGATATCTGGGCGGCGGACGGCTTCCAGCCGCAGATCGACACGGCGGCCTGCCGTTTGCTCAACCCGCCGCCCGCCTGCCCGCACTGCGGCGGCCTGGCGCGGCCCAACATCCTGATGTTCGGCGACGGGGAATGGCTGGAGCAGCGCGCCGCCGCCCAGCAAGCGCGCCTGGCGGCCCTGCTGCGGCAAGCGCAACGTCCGCTGGTGATCGAACTGGGCGCCGGCACGGCCATCCCGTCGGTGCGTCACTTCAGCCAGCAGGTCGTCCTGCGCCACGGCGGGCGGCTGGTGCGCATCAATCCGCGCGAGCCGCAGGTGGCGGACCGGCGCGACGTCGGCCTGGCGGTGGGATCGGCGGCGGCCCTGCAGGCCATCGCCGCCGCGCTGGGAAACGCCACGGCATAAGCGCGGCGGGAAGCCGCAAGCCACGCGCCGGTTGGCGCCGTAGCGGCTCCTACACCAGCTTGATGGTGATCCCGGCCAGCCCCTCCACCTTGCCGCTCAGGGTCTGGCCGCGCACCACGGCGCCCACGCCTTCGGGCGTGCCGCTGAAGATCAAATCGCCCGGCTCCAGCCGGAACAGCGTCGACAGGTTGGCGATGGTTTCGCTCACGGACCAGATCAGGTGCGCAATGGTCGCCGACTGCCGGGTCACGCCATCCACCGCCAGCGTGATGGCGGCCTGGTTGATGTTGCCCGCCTGCGCCGCCGGCTGGATCAGGCCTATGGGCGCAGAGTAGTCGAAGGCCTTGCCGATCTCCCACGGCCGGCCGGCGTCGCGCATCTTGAATTGCAGGTCGCGCCGGGTCATGTCCAGGCCGACCGCGTAGCCGAAAATGTGGCTGGCCGCATCCTCCACCGCGATATTGCTGCCGCCCTTGCCGATAGCCACCACCAGTTCGCACTCGTAGTGCAGGTTGGAGGTCAGCGAAGGGTAAGGCAGCTCCACGGTCTGCCCTGGAGGCACGGCAATCACGGCCTGGGCGTCGTTCGGCTTGCAGAAGAAGAATGGGGGCTCGCGGTCCGGGTCATAGCCCATCTCGCGCGCATGGGCGGCGTAGTTGCGGCCGACGCAGTAGACGCGGCGCACGGGGAACAGGGCGTTGGTGCCGGCCACCGGGAGTCCGGTGACCTGGTGGGCGGGTATAACGTAGGAAGTCATGATGCTCCGATGTCCATGATGGGAGATCGGACTATCTTACTCCAGCCGGGGCAATCAGGTGGAAGCGCTCAGGTCAGCAGCAGCGCCGCCAGCGCCACCCGGTAGCCCTCCACCAGGGCGGCGCGGTTCATCTCCGGCCGGTGCAGGGCGCGCACCGGCAGGCCGTGGAACAGGGAGACCAGGGTGTCGATGCGGCCGTCCAGCAGTTCATCGTCCACCGCCAGGCCGCGCTTTTCGCGCTCGCGCTTGATGATGGGCCGGAAGTGCTCGGTGGTGACGGCGTCGGCCGCGCGCATGGCGGCGGCAATCTTGGGGTTGCGCGCCGCTTCCGCGAACATTTCCATGGGCAGCTGGAAGAATTGCGGATCCAGGCTTTCGTCGATGTGGCGCGGCGCCTCGTCTATCATGGACTGGAGCGGATCGGCGCGGCTGCCCAGCTCGCGCACCTGGCTCATCACATGCTCGGCCTCCATGTCCACGAAAGCCATGATGATGGCTTCCTTGCTGTCGAAATAGTTATAGATGTGGCCCGCGCTCATGCCGGCCTCTTTCGAGATTTCCGCCATGCTGGCGCCGTGGAAGCCGCTGCGCGCGAAGCACACGGAGGCCGCCTGCAATACCTGGTTGCGCCGGTTCTGCGCCTTTTCCGGGTCCTGGTGCCTTCTGCCGATGCTGCTCATGGTTGTCGTCCTTGGTTTTGCCTGGGTAGTCGCTCAACACGGGATTATAGCGGCGGGCGCGCGGCCCGCCGCCATGATCAACCGCGCGGCGGCGCCAGCTCCGGCTGCCAGCCGCCGCCCAGCACCTTGTACAGTGTGACGGCGTTGCTGGACTGGACCAGCCGGGCCGAAATCAGCGCCTGCTGCGCGCTGTAGAGCGAACGCTGCGCGACCAGCGCCGTCAGGTAGGATTCGGCGCCCTGCCGGTAGCGGGCCTGGTGCAGGTCGTAGCTCTTCTGCGCCGCCTCGACCAGGGCCTGTTGCGAGGCCAGGCGCTCGTCCAGCGTGCCGCGCGTGGCCAGGGCGTCCGCCACTTCGCGGAACGCGGTCTGTATCGCCTTCTCGTACTGGGCCACGGCGATGTCGCGCTCGGCCTTGGCGATATCCAGGTTGGCGCGGTTCTGGCCATGGTCGAACAGCGGCAGGGTCAGGCTGGGCACGAAGGTCCAGGCCGAGGAACCGGCCTTGAACAGCCCGGACAGCGTGCTGCTGGCGCTGCCGCCGGTGGCCGTCAGCGAGATGCTGGGGAAGAAGGCGGCGCGCGCCACGCCGATATTGGCGTTGGCGGCGCGCAGGGTGCGCTCGGCTTCCTGCACGTCGGGACGCGACTGCAGCAGCTCGGACGGCAGTCCGGAGGGTATGGCAGGCAGCTGGCTGACGGCGCCCAGGCCGGCCGCGGGCTGCAGGCCGGCAGGCAGCTCGCTGCCGACCAGCAGCACCAGCGCGTTCAAGTCCTGCGCCACCGTCGCGGTGTAGGTGGCGACGTCGTTGCGCGCCGACTCCACCGTGGTCCGGGCGTCGTACAGGTCGACCCCGGAAGCGGCGCCGGCATCGAAGCGGCGCTTGCTCAGGTCGTAGGTGGTCTGCTGGCTTTTCAGCGTGTCCTGGGCCAGCTTGAGGCGGTGCTGGTCCGCCGCCAGGGTCAGGTAGGCGTTGGCCACTTCGGACACCAGCGTGATCTGTTGGGCGCGGCGCGCCTCCTCGGTGCCCAGGTACAGCTGCAGGCCCTGCTCCGACAGGTTGCGCACCTTGCCGAAGAAGTCCAGCTCATAGGCCGACAGCGACAGGCCGCCGCTGTAGCTGCGGCTGATGGCCGCCTGGCCGGTGCCGGTCATGGTGGACGGGGTGCGCGCGGCGCTCTGGCTGACGCCCGCCGACACGTGCGGCAGCAGGCCGGCGCTGTCCACCGCATAGGTGGCGCGCGCCTTTTCGATGTTGAGGGCCGAGACGCGCAGGTCGCGGTTGTTGGCCAGCGCCAGCGCGATCACCTGGCGCAGCTTGTCGTCGGTGAAATAGTCGCGCCACAGGATTTGCGACACCGGCTTGGCCTCGGCGGCGCCGGCCGGCGCCTGGTAGGACGGGCCGTTGGGCCAGGACTGGCTTACCGGCGCAGCCGGGCGCTCATACACCGGCGCCAGCGAGCAGCCGGCCAGCGCGGCCAGCGCGGCAGCCGCCAGCAGCGATTTGGTCAGGATGGGATACGCCATGATCAATGGGCCTCCGTAGCTACGTTAGCGGCCGGGACGTGCTTGGGGCGGAAGAAGCCGCGCACCAGCACGAAGAACACCGGCACAAAGAAAATGCCCAGGAAGGTGGCCGACAGCATACCGCCCAGCACCCCGACGCCGATCGCGTTCTGGCTGCCGGAACCGGCGCCGCTGCTGATGGCCAGCGGCAGCACGCCCAGGCCGAAGGCGATCGAGGTCATCAGGATGGGACGCAGGCGCAAGCGCACTGCCTGCAGCGTGGCCTGTTTCAGCTCCACGCCCTGCTCCTGCAGCTCCTTGGCGAATTCCACGATCAGGATGGCGTTCTTGGCGGCCAGGCCGACCACCGTCAACAGGCCCACCTGGAAGTAGACGTCGTTGGACAGCTTGAACACGAAGGTGGCCAGCACCGTGCCCACCACGCCCAGCGGCACCACCAGCATGACCGAGAACGGGATCGACCAGCTCTCATACAGCGCGGCCAGGCACAGGAACACGATCAGGATGGAGATCGAGTACAGCAGCGGGGTTTGCGACCCGGAGTCGCGCTCCTCCACCGACAGGCCGGTCCACTCGTAGCCTATGCCGGGCGGCAGCTTGGCCGCCATTTTCTCGACTTCGGCCATGGCCACGCCCGAGCTCACGCCCGGCGCCGGCTGGCCCAGGATCTCGACCGAACCGAGGCCGTTGTAGCGCTCCAGGCGCGGCGAGGCATAGATCCACTGGCCGGTGGCGAAGGCGGAGAATGGCACCATCTCGCCATCGGCATTACGCACGAACCACTTACCCAGGTCCTCCGGCACCATGCGCGCATCGGCCTGGCCCTGGATGTAGACTTTCTTGACGCGGCCGCGATCGACGAAGTCGTTGACGTAGGCACTGCCCCAGCCGGTGCTGAGCACCTTGTTCACGTCGGCCACCTTCAGGCCCAGCGCGATGGCTTTCTGCTGGTCGACGGTGATCTTGTACTGCGGGGTGTCGTCCTGGCCGTTGGGACGCACGCCCATCAGCAGCTTGTTTTGCGACGCCATGCCCAGCATCATGTTACGGGCGTTCATCAGGGCCTCGTGGCCGACGCCGCCCACGTCCTGCAGCTGCAGGTCGAAGCCGCTGGCGTTACCGAGTTCCATCACGGCCGGCGGGGCGAAGGCGAACACCATGGCGTCCTTGATCTGCGAGAAGGCGCCCATGGCGCGGCCGACGATGGCGTCCACGCGCTGGTCCTTGCCCTTGCGCTCGCTCCAGTCCTTCAGGCGCACGAAGGCCATGCCGGCATTCTGGCCGTTGCCGCCGAAGCTGAAGCCGGCCACCGAGAACACCGACTGCACGGAGTCCTTCTCGTTGACCAGGAACTGGTGCTCCAGCTTCTCGATCACCTTGAGGGTGCGCTCCTGGGTGGCGCCGGTGGGCAGCAGCACCTGGGAAAAGGCCATGCCCTGGTCCTCGGCCGGCAGGAACGAGGTTGGCAGGCGCAGGAAGCCCAGCGCCATGGCGGCCACGATCACGGCGTACACCACCAGCGCACGGCCGCCGCGGTTGATCAGGGTGCCGACCAGGCCCTGGTACTTGAGGGTGCCACGGTCGAAAGTGCGGTTGAACCAGCCGAAGAAGCCGGTCTCCTTGGCATGGTGGCCTTTCGGCACCTGCTTGAGCAGGGTGGCGCACAGGGCCGGGGTGAACACCATCGCCACCAGCACCGACAGCACCATGGAGGACACGATGGTGATCGAGAACTGGCGGTAGATCACGCCGGTCGATCCGCCGAAGAAGGCCATGGGCACGAACACGGCCGACAGCACCATGGCGATACCCACCAGGGCGCCGGAAATCTGGCCCATGGACTTGCGGGTCGCTTCCAGCGGCGTCAGGCCCTCTTCCGTCATCACGCGCTCGACGTTTTCCACCACCACGATGGCGTCGTCCACCAGCAGGCCGATGGCCAGCACCATGGCGAACATGGTCAGGGTGTTGATCGAATAGCCCAGCACCGACAGCACGCCGAAGGTACCCAGCAGCACCACCGGAACCGCCATGGTCGGGATCAGGGTGGCGCGGAAGTTCTGCAGGAACAGATACATCACCAGGAACACCAGCACGATGGCCTCGGCCAGGGTCTTGATCACTTCCTCGATGGACAGCTTGACGAAGGGCGTGGTGTCGAACGCCACCACCGCCTTCATCCCGGCCGGGAACTGCTTGCTCAGCGCATCGATCTTCGCTTCCACCGCCTTGGCGGTATCGAGCGCGTTGGCGCCGGTGGCCAGCTTGATGGCCATGCCGCTGGCCGGCTTGCCGTTGTAGCGCGCCACGATGTTGTAGCTCTCGCTGCCCAGCTCCATGCGGGCCACGTCGCGCAGATGCACGGTGGCGCCGTTGGCGCTAGTCTTGAGCAGGATGGCGCCGAACTGCTCGGCGGTCTGCAAGCGGCTCTGGGCCGTCACGGTGGCGTTCAGCTGCTGGCCCGGCACGGCGGGCGCGCCGCCCAGCTCACCGGCCGACACTTCCGTGTTCTGCGCCGTGATGGCATCGACCGCGTCGGCCGGCGTCAGCTGGTAGCTTTGCAGCTTGGCCGGGTCGAGCCAGATGCGCATGGCGTACTGGCTGCCGAACTGGGTGACGTCGCCCACGCCTTCGACGCGGCTGATCTGGTCCAGCACATTGGCCGCCACATAGTCGTTCAGGTCGTTCTGCTTCATGCTGCCGTCTTCGGACACGAAGCCCAGCACCATCATGAAGTTCTTGGTGGCCTTGGCCACCACCAGGCCCTGCTGGGTGACGGCGGTCGGCAGCAGCGGCGTGGCCAGCTGCAGCTTGTTCTGCACCTGGACCTGGGCGATGTCCGGATTGGTGCCGCTCTTGAAGGTCAGCGTGATGCTGATGCCACCGGTCGAGTCGCTGGCCGAGGACATGTAGCGCAGGCCGTCGATCCCCTTCATCTTCTGTTCGATGACCTGGGTGACGGCGTCTTCCACCGTCTTGGCCGAGGCGCCCGGATAAGAACCGGTGATCGAGATCGAGGGCGGAGCAATGCTGGGGTACTGCGCGATCGGCAGGCCGGTGATCGCCATCACCCCGGCCAGCATGATCACTATCGCGACCACCCAGGCGAAAATCGGGCGGTCAATAAAGAAGCGTGACATGGAATTCTCCCGGGATCAGTTGGCGCTCTGGGCGGGCGCGGCGCCGGGGGCGCTGTTTGCGTTGGCGGCGGCCGGCTTGGCGGCGACTGCGGGTGCGCCCGGCCTGACTTTCTGCAGGCCTTCGACGATCACCTGGTCGCCGGCGGCCAGGCCGGACTTGACCAGCCACTTGTCGCCCAGGGTGCCGCCGGTGACCAGCACGCGCTGCTCGACCTTGCCATCCTTGCCCAGCACCAGCGCCGTGGCCTCGCCCTTGGCATTGCGGGTCACGCCCTGCTGCGGCACGGCGATGGCGGCTTCATTGAGGCCGGTATCGACCACGGCGCGCACGAACATGCCGGGCAACAGGTCGTGTTTCGGATTGGGGAACAGCGCGCGCAGGGTCACGTTGCCGGTGCTGGTATCGACCGTCACGTCCGAGAATTCCAGCTTGCCGGGCAGCGCGTACTTGCTGCCGTCCGACAGCAGCAGCGTCACCTTGGCCTGGCCATTCTTTTTCAGGCTGCCGCCATCGAGCTCGCGCTTCAAGCGCAGCAGGTCTTCGCTGGACTGGGTCAGGTCGACGTAGATGGGGTCGAGCTGCTGCACCGTGGTCAGCGCGGTAGTCTGGTTGGCCGTCACCAGCGCGCCCGGGGTCACGGTGGAGCGGCTGATGCGCCCGCTGATGGGGGCGTTGACGTGGGTGTACTGCAGGTTGATCTCGGCCGTCTGCAGGGCGGCGGCAGCAGTGTCGACGTCGGCCTTGGCCTGCTCATGGGCGGCCACCGCGTCCTCGTAATCCTGGCGGCTGACGCCTTCGATGGCCAGCAGCTCCTTGTAGCGCGCCACCTTGGGGCCGGTGGTCAGCAGGTTGGCCTTGGCCTTGGCCAGCGCCGCCCTGGCGGAGTTGGCGCTGGCCTGGTAGGTGGCCGCATCGATCTGGTACAGGGCGGTGCCGGCCTTGACGTCGGCGCCTTCCGTGAACAGGCGCTTCTGGACCAGGCCGCTGACCTGGGGCCGCACTTCCGCCACCTGGTAGGCGGAGGTGCGGCCCGGCAGTTCGGTACTCATCTGCAGCGCCTGGGGCGCGACCTGGTATACGCCCACTTCCGCCACCTGCTGCTGGTGAGGTGCTTCGGTCGTGGTTTTGGAGCAGCCGGCGCCGAGGGCGGCGGCGCAAAACAGGAACAGGGTCCCGGCCGTCCGCGGGGACGGCTTGCAGAAACTGGCTTTCATGATTGCGCTTTCTGTAAGTGTTGGGGAGTCCGGAGGCGATCTCGGGACCGTCACAAGAGATAGAATGAACGATCATTCTAAAACTGTCAAGCAAGTTTTTATTCCCAAAAGGACAATTCTGTTGCTTGACGGGTATTTTCTTCACCTGTTTGCACGCTCGCGCCCACGGCCCGGTGCTACAATCATTTATTTCCTAGAATCATCTTTTTGCCGGTGCCGCCATGCCCCATACCCTCAATACCAAGCGCTTGCGGCTGACCACCCTGGTCACTGTCGGGGTGGGCGCCACCGTGCTGCTGACGGTGCTGGCGCTGCTGGTGCTGGTGCATTACTACGCCTTCGATTACGCCGGCAGCCGCGAGGAGCAGCGCCTGCAGCAGCTGGCCTGGCAGGTGCGCGATGCGCTGGACCGGGTGGTGGAGAAGGCGGCCGGCGACATGCGCATGCTGGCCGAGCTGCCCCAGGTGCGCGAAGCGCGCAGCCCGGACCAGGTCCGCGCGGTGCTGGAAAGCCTGCAGAAAAGCTTCCCCGACTATGCCTGGATAGGCCTGGCGCGGCCGGACGGCCGGGTGGCCGCCGCCACCCAGGGCCAGATGGAAGGCATGGACGCCGGCGCACAGGCGTGGTTCCGGGCCGGCCGCGAACGGCTGTACACGGGCGACGTCCATCCCGCCAGGCCGCTGGGCGGCAAGCAGGGCGGCGGCGACCAGTGGCGCTTCGTCGATGCGGCCGGTCCGGTGCGCGGCGCCGATGGCGGGCTGCGCGGGGTGCTGTGCCTACACATGAGCTGGGGCTGGGCGCGCCGCATGGTGCAGAACGTGATCACTCCCAGCGAACGGCAGGACGCCGCCGAGATCCTGGTGGCGCGCGCCGACGGCACCGTGATCCTGGGCCCGCCGGGCATGGAGGAAACCAGGATCGCCAGCGCCAGCCTGGCGCGCGCCCAGGGCGGTGTACCCGGGGCGCTCAAGGAAACCTGGGCCGACGGCCGCAGCTATCTGACCGGCTATGCCCGCACCGGAATAGAGACGGGCGCCGGCGCCGATCCGGCCGCGCTGCGCTGGACCGTGCTGGTGCGCCAGCCGGAACAGCAGGCCCTGGCCGGCGCGCGCGCCCTGGAGCGCCAGATCCTGCTGCTGGGCGCCATCCTGGGCCTGGCCATGGCGGCCGCGGCGGCCCTGCTGGCGCGCCGCCTGGTGCGTCCGCTCAAGCAGATGAGCCGCTTGATCGAACAAAGCGCCCAGACTCCGTCCGGCGCCCTGGCCCTGCCCCAATTCCCGCAGCTGGAAGGCTTCCATGAGGCGCAGGTGCTGTCCAACGCGCTGTCGGCCATGCTGCGCAGCGAACAGCACCACCTGGACGCGCTGCGCACCCTGAACGAACAGCTGGAAAGCACGGTGGCGCAGCGCACCCGCGACCTGGCCCGCAAGGCCCTGCAGCTGGAGCAGGCCCTGGCCCAGGAGCAGAGCACCCAGCAGCTGCTGCAGGAGCGCGCCGCCGAACTGCGCGCGATTCTCGACAACGCCCACGACGCCTTCATCGCCCTCGATCCGGGCGGCGTGGTGCTGGACTGGAACCGCCAGGCCGAACGCCTGCTGGGCTGGAAGCGCAGCGAAGTGATAGGCCAGAAGCTGGCCGCCATGATACTGCCGCCGGCCTTGCGGCGCGCCTACGAGCGCGACATGCGCCAGCTGTCCGAGCAGGGTGCGGATGCGGTGTTGAACCGGCGTGTGGAGCTGACCTTGTGCAGCCGCATGGGCAAGGAATTCCCGGTCGAGGTATCGATGGCCTACATCCCGCGCAGCAGCGGCCATTTGTTCATCGCTTTCCTGCACGATATCAGCGAGCGCAAGAACCTGTTCGCGTCCATGGAGCGCATGGCCTTGCGCGACACCCTGACCGGCCTGCCCAACCGGCGCGCCCTGATGCAGATCCTGCCGGAGGCGCTGCAGCGCGCCAGCCGCTCGCGCCTGGCCTGCGCCGTGTTCTTCCTGGACCTGGACCGCTTCAAGCAAATCAACGACCGCTATGGCCACGAAGAGGGCGACGAGCTGCTGCGCCAGTTCGGGGCCCGGGTCCAGGCCGCCATGCGCAAAACCGACACCGTGGGCCGCCTGGCCGGCGACGAATTCATCGTGATCCTGGAAATGCTGCCCAGCGACGCCGCCGCCCAGGAGGCGGCCGACAAGCTGCTGCCGGTGCTGCAGCAGCCGTTCCGCCTCAAGACCGTCAGCGTCACGCTGGGCGCCAGCATCGGCATCGCCGTCCACCACCCGGACGATCCGGCCGACATCGAAATGCTGCTGGGGCGCGCCGACCGCGCCATGTATGTCAACAAGCAGCAGGGCCGCCTGCTGGCGGCCCGCAGGTAAGCAGGCGGCCCGCTACTTGAGCGCGCCGCGCAGGGCCTGCACCCGGCGCTGCAGCCCTTCCGGCGTGACATCCTGCGGCGCCACCGGCGCGCCCACCGCCAGCGACAGGCGCGAACGCAGGCCGGTGCGGAAGGCGCGTTCCAGCCGGTCCTCCTTGTTGCGGCTCAGCAGATGGGTCCACAGGCCGCGCAGCGCCATCGGGATCACCGGCACCTTGGTGCGCTCGATGATCTTGGCGATGCCGCCCTTGAACTCGTTCATCTCGCCGTCGCGCGTCAGCCGCCCCTCCGGGAAGATGCACACCAGTTCGCCCTCGTGCAGGGCCTGGGCGATGTCCACGAAGGCTTTTTCCATCAGCCACGGGTCCTCCTTGGCCGGCGCGATCGGGATCGCGCGCCCGGTGCGGAACAGCCATCCGGCCAGCGGCAGCTTGAAGATATGGTGGTCCATCACGAAACGAATCGGGCGCGGGCTGGCGGCCAGGATCACGATGGCGTCCACGTAGCTGACGTGGTTGCACACCAGGACCGCCGCGCCATGTGCGGGGATGCGCTCGCTGTTGATGGTCTTGACCCGGTGCAGGGTGTGGATCAGCAGCCAGGCCAGGAAGCGCAGCAGGAATTCCGGCACCAGCGAGAAGATGTACACCGCCACCAGCGCGTTCAGGGCCGCAGTCACCAGGAACAGCTGCGGTATGGTAAAGCCCTGCCCCAGCAGCAAAATGGCCAGGCCGGTGGCGGCCACCATGAACAGCGCGTTGAGGATGTTCATGCCCGCGATGGTGCGCGAGATATGGGCCGGATCGCAGCGTATCTGTATCAGCGCGAACAGCGGCACGATGAAGAAGCCGCCGAACATGCCTATCATGAGCACGTCGAACAGGATGCGCCACATGCCCTGCTGCGGCAACAGGGCCCAGGCGTCCAGCGGCGCGGCCGCCAGGATGTGCAGGGCGGCGGCGGCCGGGGCGAAATGCTCGCTGGCCAGCCACAGGTCGGCGCCGAACAGGGACAGGCCGATGGCGCCGAACGGCACCAGGCCGATTTCCACCTTGCCGCCGGACAGGCGCTCGCACAGCAGCGAACCGGCGCCCACGCCCACCGAGAAGATGGTCAGCAGCAGCACGAACACGCTGTGGTCGCCGTGCAGGTAGTCCTTGGCGTAGACCGGGAACTGGGCCAGCACGATGGCGCCGTAGAACCAGAACCAGGAATTGCCCAGCATGGACAGGAATACCACCCGGTTCTTGCGCGAGTAGGCGATGTTGCGCACCGATTCGGACACGAAGTTCCAGTTCACCTTGAGATCGGGCGCGGCGGCCGGCGACAGCGGGATGCGGTAGCTGGCCCACAGCCCCAGCACCGCCGTCAGCAGCGTGCCGGCGGCCACCAGCATCACGCCGTCCGGCTTGCGCGCCACCAGCACCGCGCCCAGGATCTCGCCCAGCAGGATGCCGACAAAGGTGCCCATCTCGGTCACGCCGTTGCCGCCGATGAGTTCATCCGGCTTGAGCTGCTGCGGCAGGTAGGCGTATTTGACGGGGCCGAACAGGGTCGAATGCATGCCCATGCCGGCCACCGCCAGGATCAGCAGCCAGACGTTGTGGGTCATCCAGCCCAGCCCCGCGATGGCCATGATGCCCAGCTCCAGCCACTTGACCAGGCGCGCCAGGCCGCCCTTTTCCAGCTTGTCGGCCAGCTGGCCGGCGGTGGCCGAGAACAGCACGTACGGCAGGATGAACAGGCCGGGTATCAGGTTGGTGATCAGCGAGGCCGGCATGCTGGTCCACTCGGCCGCCTCGAAGGCCAGGATCACGATCAGCGCGGTCTTGAACAGGTTGTCGTTGAAGGCGCCCAGGAACTGGGTCCAGAAGAAGGGCGCGAAACGGCGTTGCGTCAGGAGGGAAAACTGGTTCGGCTGGCTCATGGTCGCGGTATCCAATCTTGGATTTCAGGAATGATTGGCGCGATTATAACCAGCCCGGCTCCTCACAAGGACGGCAATTCGATGGCCGGGGGCTGATCCAGCGCATGGGTGCTGCATAAAGCCACCCAAAGGGCACCGTGGCGCTGCGTGCTGCAATGCGCCTCGACCTGGAGTCCGGCGCCGGCCGCCGCGCCGCGCAGCTTGAAGCGGGCTTCCTTTTCACTCCAGGCGCGGTAGAAGGCCGGCGCCAGTTCCTCGTCGGGCAGCTGGCGCAGGGCCTCCCACTCGGCTGCGCTCAAGGCTTGCCCGGCCAGCGCGGCCAGGTCGCGGCTGGCGTCGATCAGGCCGATGTCCAGGCCCAGCGCGGTATCGGGACTGACGGCGCAGGCGCTCCACGGGCCGCTGTGGGCAATGCTGAAGCCGGGCAGCGCCGCCTGGACGGCATGGGCGGCATGGCCCCCTTGGGCGGCCTTGCGGCCGCCCCTGGCCACGCCCGGCAGCATCAGGCGCGGCGCCTGGCCGACCTGCTCCTCCAGCACGATGCTGTCCGGCGCCTGCCGCAGCAGCTGGCCCAGGGCCATGCGCAGCAGCACGCGGCCCAGCAGGAACTGGCGGCGCCGCTCGGGCAGTATGAAGCGCTGGTAACGCGCCAGTTCGCCCTGGCCCAGCCAGGGCAGGCGCGATTCCAGCAGCGCGTCGGCCACGGCGGCGCCGTCAACCAGCCAGATGGTAGCTTTCATGCCTGAACAGGGTAGTCGTTGTCAGCACCACAGCTTACACCAAGCGGGCTACGCCACGGCTGGATAGGGGCGCCGCCGGAGCACACCGGCTATCCGGCGCCGGACCGGGAACCCGCCTGCGCGGCCGGCTGCGGGCTGGCCGCCGGCACCGGTGCGGGCTGCAGCGACCAGACGCTGTATGGATCGCCGTGCCGGCCGCGCCGCAGCACGGCGCGCCCCATGCGCCAGTAGAGGGCCGCGAGCAGCAGCGCCACCGCCGCCACCCCGGTGGCCACTCCGCCGCCGGCCATGGCGCGCAAGGCATCCGTGCCGCCGGCATGCCAGTGCGCCAGCGGGATGGCAGCGCAGAGGGCGGCGCACAGCATCAGCAGCTCGTGCGCCGCGCGCGCCGGCGGCCGCGCGAACGCCCAGGCCACGCACAACAGGAACACGGCGTAGTAGCCGCGCTCCTCCCACAGCGGCAGCGCGCCCGGCGCGGCCGGCGCCAGCTGGTTGAGCAGGAAAACGGCGGACACCCCGGCCACGCAGCCCAGGCAGACGCCCAGCGTGGCCTGGGCCATCAGCCGTGCGCTGCGCGGTTGCGCCAGCGTGCCGCGCTTGCGGCGCGACTCTATCCACAGCAGGTTGCCGCTGTAGAACAGGAAGGCGCCGGCCAGGCCGAGGATGAAGTACATCCACTGCACGGCCGCCCCGCCGAAGCTGGCGAAGTGCAGCGACTGCAGGCTGCGCAGGAAGCGCGTGCCGGGGCTGAAGTTCTCCGGCATGACGACTCGTCCGACCTTGCCGCTGGCGGCGTCCAGCACCACCGCCGCCATGCCGGCCAGGGTGCGCTGCTGCACCTGGCCAACCACCTGGACCTGGCCATGGAGGTCGCCGGCGCGCTGGTAGGACATGGTCTCCGCCTCGATGCCGGGTACGGCCTGGCGCGCCTGGGCCAACAGCAGGCCGGCCGGCGCCAGCGGGGCCGCCACGCCGGCCGGCTTGGGCGGCAGGGAGACATAGATGTCCGCGCCCGCCAGCTGGAGCAGCTTGCCGTCGAACACCAGGAACTGGAACGGCGCCAGCAGCACCAGGCCCAGCGCCAGCACGGCGCTGCTCCAGGCATACATCAGGTGGAAGGGCAGCGACAGCATGCCGATCGCGTTGTGCGCGTCGCGCCACATGCGCTTGACGTTCTTCCCCACCCGCAGCGCGAACAAGTCCTTGGCCAGCGTGGGCGCGTAGATGACCACGCCGCTGGCCAGCGCCAGCCCGTACAGGATGCAGACCACGCCCAGCACATAGATGCCCCAGCTGCGCGGCAGCCCGGCCGTGTAGTGCAGGCGGTAGATGAAGTCGACCAGCTGCGAGCGCTCGCGGAATTCCTCCAGCCGCCCGTCCGCATCGAGGCGGAAATGGCGTTGGCCGAACTCCAGCTCCGTGCCCGGCTGGTGCGCGGTTGGCAGGCGCAGGATGAAGCCGGCCGCCGCCTCGGGATGGGCCCGCAGCACGGCGTCCACCAGGGCCTGCGGCGCCACCGGCGGCCCGGCGGTACGGGCCGGCGGCGTTTCCCAGGCCTGCAGCTGCTCGTGGAAGATGGTGATGGCGCCGGCGTAGAAGGCGATGAACAGCCCGAAGCCGGCGATCAGTCCGACCCAGGTGTGCACCGACAAATAGGTGCGCAGGGTGGCGGCCTTCATGCGGCCACCCGCAGCAGGCCGGCGGCCTTGAGCAGGTACAGCGCGGCGTGGCCGGCCACGGTCAGCCCGCCCATCCACAGCCAGGCCCGCAGGCCGCTGCGGAACAGGAAGGCGGCCGCCATCACGCCTATCCAGACCGGAAAGAACAGCAGCAGCAGCGGCAGCGTGGTGCGCGCCTGGTCGCCGCCCAGCAGCGCCGCCAGCCCGACCAGCGCCACCGACAGCGGCAGGCCGAGCAAAGCGGCTGCAGTCGATTTACCCCACATGGCGGGCCTCCTTGCGGTCCGGCCCGGGCCCGTGCAGCCAGGCGTCCAGGTAGGGCAGCGCCACCAGCGCCGCCATCAGTCCGGCCAGCGCCATGCACACGGCGCTCCAGGCGCCGTAGGG
The DNA here is from genome assembly GCF_053572355.1 of Duganella kummerowiae. NCBI lineage: Bacteria > Pseudomonadati > Pseudomonadota > Betaproteobacteria > Burkholderiales > Oxalobacteraceae > Duganella > Duganella kummerowiae. The sequence goes on along the minus strand of NZ_JBKFEH010000010.1, from coordinate 455,753 downwards.
CTGCGCGGCGCCGCCGGCGGCGCCGGCCAGCAGCGGCGCGGACAGCCAGCGCAGCAGGGCCTTGCGCCGCAGTGCGGCCCGCCACAGCGTCTGGTGCGGCGAGGCCAGGTACAGGCACAGCCCGGCCAGGGCCGCCACCGTCATGCAGATCCAGTTCATGCGCCCTCCCCTGTCACATCTGGCCCTGCAGGCCGAAGCCGAACTGGCGCGCATTGCCGAGGATGACGGCGTAGCGGCCGGTCACGGTATCGAGCTTGTTGGCCGTGATGTAGCTGCGGTTGCTCAGGTTGCTGCCGTAGGCGAACAGCGTGACGTTCCTGGTGAGCGCCACGCTGGCCTTGCCGCCCAGGGTGGTGTGGCCATCGTTGCGGTCCACGTTTTCCGGGCCGGTGTAGGTCGCGCCGCTGCGCACCAGGTTCATGTTCAGCATCCAGCGGCCCGGCGTCCAGCTGAAGCCCAGCGACTGGGTCTGGCGCGGCGAGCGCGCGAACTGGTGGCCGCTGTAGTCCGCCGTGGGGGTGACGAAACTGTCGAAGCGGGTGCGGGCGATGCCAAGTGCGCCGAACAGTTCCAGGTCGCGCGCCACGCGCCCGCGCGCCTCCGCCTCCAGGCCCTGCAGGTGCGAGCTGCCGGCATTGACGAAATAGGTGTCCAGCGTGTTGCGGCCGACGTTGACCTGCTGGTCGGTCCAGTTGACCCGGTAGGCGTTGAGCGCCACCATCAGGCCGTTGTCCAGCACGCCCTTGAGCGAGGCCTCGTAATTCTTGGTGTACTCGGGCCCGAAGGGATGCGGGCCGCGCTGGTAGCTGTAGTCGATGCCGCCGGTGCGGTAGCCGCGCTGCGCCGTCAGGCCGGCCACCCAGGCCGGCGCCAGCGCGTAGCGCAGGCCCAGCTTGGGCAGCCACACCGTGTTGTCGGTCCCCAGGTCCTGCACGCTGTCGGCCGCGAACACGCCGCCCCGTATCAGCTGCTGGAACACCTGGCGCGCCAGCGGCGTGGTGCCGCTGGTGGCCGAGGTCAGGATGCGCCGCTGCCGTTCGCCATCGAAACGCATGCCGGCGGTCAGGGTCAGGCGGTCCAGCACGTAATCGACCTCGCCGTAGGCGGCGCGCGTCTTGCTGCGGTTGTCCTGCAGCTGGCGGCGGTCGATGAACTCGGCGCCATAGGTGGCGTCGCACACGGTCTGCACCCGGCACTGCCCGGTCAGCCCCAGCACATAGGACACCGGCACCGTGTAGGCGTCGTCGCCGGCGTAATACTGCTGCGAGTAGTACAGGCCGGCCACGCCCTTGAGCCGGTGTCCGGCCAGCTCGGTGTCGAAGTTCGCGCGCGCTTCCTGCACCCATTGGCGGTCGATGTTCTCGCCGCTGCGGTAGCCCTGCGGCAGTTCGGTGCCGTCGTAGTCCTGCACCCGGGTGTAGCGGTTGTGCGAATAGGTGCTCAGCAGCGTGACATCGGCGCCGCCCACGCGGAAGGTCTGCTCCAGCGCGGCCGAGCGGGTATGGTTGCGCGCCGTGCGCGGCTCGTTGGACAGGTTCTGGCGCGCCTGCGCCGGCACCTTGACCGCCTCCACCTGGGGAAAGCCGGTGTCCTGGAGGTCGTCGACCAGGGTCACCAGCGCCTGGTAGCGTTCGCCCCAGGGCGTGATGCGCAACTTGCCGCGCAGGGTGTGGCCATCGTCATGGTTGACGCGCCGGTCGTCGCGGGTGGGGTTGTAGACGTCGCCGTCGCGCCGCCGCTGCTCCAGCGACAGGCGGCCGGCCAGCACCTGTTCGACGATGGCGCCGCCGCCGGCCAGCGCCACCCGCTGCGCGTGCTGGTTGCCGGCGCTGACGCGGTAGCTGAAGTCGGGTACGTCGGACGGGTCGCGCGTCTTGAGCACCACCGCGCCGGCCAGCGCATTGCGGCCCTGGTTGGTCGATTGCGGGCCGCGCAGCACCTCCACGCGGTCGGCGTCCCACACGCTGAGGTTGGCGATGTCCTGGCCGAAGCCATCCTGCGGCACGCCATCCATCACCAGCGCGATGGTGCGGCTGGAACCGCCGGTGGGCCCGTAGGCCTGCACGCCGCGGATGGACAGGTTCTCCGCCGTCCCCACGTTGGCCATCTGCGCCGCCACGTCTTCCAGCGTGGTGACGCCGGACTCGGCGATCTGGCGCCGGTTGCGCGCGCCGACGCTGGCGCTGCTGTCGGTCTCCGTGCGTTTCAGCTTGTCCCCGGTGATGACCACCTGCTCCACCACCGCCTCGTCGGCGTGCGCCTGCCACGCCCCCATCGCGCCAGCCAGCGCCAGCACCACCCCCTTGATACGCATCGACATCCCTCTTTATTGAATGAGAATTATTACCAATAAAGAATAATAAATGAGAATCGTTTACATTTGCAATATCAATTTTCAAGGGAATGGAAGGAAGATCGCGATACGGGTGCCGGCCCGCAGGGCGCTGGCGATGGCGATCTCGCCATCGTAGGCCGCCACCCGCTCGCGCATGCCGACCAGGCCGATGCCGGCCGAGGCCAGGGCGGGATCGAAGCCGGCGCCATCGTCCACGATCTCCATGCGCAGGCCGCCCTGCTCCACGGCCAGCGTCACCACGGCCTGGCCGGCGCGCGCATGCTTGACGATGTTGGACAGGGCTTCCTGCACGATGCGATAGGCCGAAATCGCCATGCCGCCCTCCAGCCGGGAGAAGTCGCCGCTGGCGCACACCGTGTAGCGGCAGCGACGATGCGCCTGCCCGTGGTGGCGCGCCATTTCCTCGACGGCGCCGTCCAGGCCCAGCATGTCCAGCACTTCCGGACGCAGGCGCCGCACCAGGGCGCGGCCGCTGTTGTACAGGGCCAGGGTCAGGGCGATGATGGATTGCGCGCGCTCCCTGACTTCGCCCCCGGGCGAGACGGCGGCGATGCGCTGCGCCTCCAGGCGCGCCGCCACCAGGGTGGCGTTGAGCTCATCGTGGATTTCCAGCGCGATGCTCTTGCGCTCATCCTCGACCGCCGTGTCCACCTGGCGTATCAAGCGGCGCTTCTCGGCGTCGGCCGCCCGCAGCGCCTGCATGGAAGCCTGCAGCGCGTCGTTCAGGCCGCGCGACAGCCGCCACGCCAAGAGCGCGCAGGCGCCCAGGCCCAGGCAGGCCACCCCCAGCTCCCAGTAGAAGCGGCGGGTCTGCCTGAGCAGCAGGGACGAGGGCGACATGGTGACCCGCACATAGCCCATGGTCTCGGTGCTGGCGCTGGCGGCGCCGGCGCCATTCTTGCGGTAGGGCTTGCCGGCCGGGTCCAGCATGGTCACCCACAGCAGGCGCTTCTGGATGGGCGCCTCCCAGGCGCGCGCGTCCGGTTCGCCGGCCTGGGCGGCGGCGGCCCGCACCAGCGGCTGGCGCCTGGCGTCGAGCACCTCGATGCGGTGGATGCTGGCGTCGGCGCGCAGCATGCCGTTGATGGTCAGGCGCAGGTCGTCGTAGCGGCCCGAGAGCAGGCTGTATTCACTGCTCTCGGCCAGCACCTTGGCCACCAGCGGGCCGCGTTCAGCCATCTCCTCGCGCACCTCGGCCAGGCGCGACTGGTAGGCGTACCAGACGAAGGTGCAGAACATGTAGGCCAGCGGCAGCAGCGTGATGGCCAGCAGGCGGGCCCGCACGCTCCAATCGCTCCAGCCGCGCCAGGGCAAGAGACGCATGCGCTCAGGGCTCGATCAGCCCGTGCCGCACCGCCAGCCGGGTGATGGTGGCGGGCCGGTGGACCCCGAGTTTTTCCTTCACGGCCTGGCTGATATTGCTGATGGTCTTGGTGGACACATCGAGTTTTTCCGCGATCTCGGCATTGGTCAGGCCCTCGGCCATCAGGGTGAAGATTTCCAGCGCGCGCTCGTCCAGCTGCGACTGCGGCGACAGTTCGCCGCGCACCGACAGGTTGGCCAGGCGCTCGGCAATGGCGGGAAGGAAGTACAGCTCGCCCTGGTGCGCGCGCCGCACGGCCGCCGCCAGGTCGGCCGGATCGCAATCCTTGGTGATGAAGGCGCGCCCGCCGATGCGGTAGCTCTCCTTGATCAGGGCGTCCTGGTCGAACTGGCTGAGGAACACGATGGCGGCGCCGGGATGGGCCGCCAGGATCTGTTTTGCCACATCGAGCCCGGTCAGCTGCTCGCCGAAGCGCAAGTCCAGCACCGCCACGTCCGGACCCAGGGCGTCGTACTGCTGCACCGCTTCCTGCGGCGTGCGGGCCTGGCCCACCACGTCCAGGCCCTGCCCCTGCAGGGACATGGCGAAGCCCGTCATCACGATGGGATGGTCGTCCGCCAGCAGTACGCGGATCTTGCCTGTGTTATACATCTACCACCTCGTAGCATGGAAATTTACCAGAAGATGGAAGAATAACACACTTCCATATTTCTATAACCTGGCATAGTATACTTCCATACAGTAGCAAAACACCTACCATAGGAGAGCAATATGGACTTCTCACCAGTTCCAGGCCAGCGCAACAAACACCTCACCGGCATCGCCTTCGTGCTTGCCATCCATGTGCTGCTGGCGGTGCTGGTGGCAAGCGGCTCCAGGCTGTCCGTGTTCAGGCAGAAGCCCACGGAAATCGAGCTGGTGCAGACGCCCTTGACACCGCCACCGCCGCCGCCCGCCCTGCCCGATCCGCCGCCCATGCCGGCCCCGGCCACGCCGCAGATCTATGTGCCGGTGCTGGAAACACCGGTGGCGGCCACCACCCAGCCCACGGTGACGGCCCATCCCATGCCCGACAATCCGCCGGCAGCCAGCACGGCCGGCGCCGCCACCGGCGCCCCCGCCACCACGCCCGGCCCGGCCAAGGCGGGGCCGGTGCGGGTGCCGGCCGTGGTCGACGCCTCGGCCTGCAGCAAGCCGGACTATCCGAAGAATGCGCTGCGCAACGGCGATACCGGCACCGTCACGCTGCAATTGCTGGTGGGGGTGGATGGCCGCGTGACCGACTCGCGGGTGGAGAAGTCCAGCGGCTTCCGTGAGCTGGACCGGGCGGCCCAGACGGGGCTGAGCCTGTGCCGGTTCAAGCCGGAGACGCTGGACGGCGTCCCGCGCGAGAGCTGGACGCGCATGCAGTACTTGTGGAGCCTGGACGACTGACGCGCCTCAGAACACCCACAGGGCCTCGGGCGGCAACTGCAGCCAGTAGTGGCCCGCGTCCAGGCGGAACTTGGAATAGGCGCGCAGGCTGACGCCGCCGCCGGCCGGACTCTTGAACAGGCATTCGTAACGGTCGCCCAGGTACATGCAGGTCAGCAGCGGCAGTTGGATGGCGTTGTCGGCGGCGGAGGCGCTCACCTTCACTTCCTCGACGCGGATGATGGCCACCGGCTCGGCCAGGCCGGGGCCGCGCCCGCTGGCCTGCAGGCGCGCGCCGTCCAGTTCCAGCGTGACCCGGGCGCCGTCGCGCGCCACCACCTTGGCCGGCAGGCGGTTGTTACTGCCCATGAACTCGGCCGTGAACAGGGTCTCGGGGGTCTGGTACATGCTTTGCGGGCTGCCCTGCTGCTCGATCTTGCCGTTGTTGAGCAGCAGGATGCGGTCCGAGATCGCCATCGCCTCGGCCTGGTCGTGGGTCACCATCAGCGCCGACAGGCCCATGCGCACGATCAGTTCGCGCAGGAAGGCGCGCGCTTCCTCGCGCAGCTTGGCGTCCAGGTTGGACAGCGGCTCGTCCAGCAGGATCACGGGAGGGTTGTACACCAGCGCGCGGGCGATGGCCACGCGCTGCTGCTGGCCGCCGGACAGCTGGTGCGGGAAGCGCTGGCCCAGGTGGCCCAGGCCGAGGTTCTTCAACACGTCGTTGACGCGCTGCTCGATCTCGGCCTTGCCCAGCTTGCGCAGCTTGAGGCCATAGGCCACGTTGTCGAACACGGTCTTGTGCGGCCACAGGGCGTAGGACTGGAACACCAGGCCAAGGTTGCGCTGCTCGGCCGGCAGCTCCAGGCCGGCGGCGCCGTCGAACACGCGCCTCTCCCCTATATCGATGCTGCCCAGGCGCGGGCTTTCCAGCCCGGCCACGGCGCGCAGCAGCGTGGTCTTGCCGCTGCCCGAGGGGCCCAGCAGGGCCACCACTTCGCCCTTCTGCAAATGCATGGACACGCCCTTGAGGATGGGATTGGCGTGGGCGCCGCTGCCGTATTCCAGGTGCAGGTCGTTGACGGTCAGTTCATTCATCATGAGGTCTCGTTTCATGGTCATGGTCTCGTTATGCGGTGGTGCGCTCAGTGGTGCAGCTTGACGCCGAAGCGCAGCGCGATGCCCAGGCCGATGGCGACCAGGGTGATATTGACGAAGGACAGCGCGGCCACCAGGTCGGTGGCGCCGGTCGCCCACAGCGACACCAGCAGCGCGCCGATCACCTCGGTGCCGGGCGTGAGCAGGTACACGCCGGTCGAGTATTCACGCTCGAAGATCAGGAATACCATCAGCCAGGCGCCCAGCAGGCCGTACTTGACCAGCGGCACCGTGACGTCGCGGGTGACCTGGCCGCGGCGGGCGCCCACCGCGCGCGCGGCCTCCTCCAGCTCCGGCCCCACCTGCAGCAGCGCGGTCGAGATCAGCCGCATGCCATAGGCCATCCATACCACGGAATACGCCAGCCACAGGGCGAAGATGGTCGAACGCACCGAGCGCAGGGCCGGGATCGCGTGTTCGCTCAGCCACAGCGCCAGGCCGTTGTCCCAGCCCTTGAGCATGCCGTCCAGCCAGCTCGGCACGAACAGGAACACCCACAGGAAGGACAGGCCCGCCAGCAGGCCGGGCACGGCGCGCGGCACCAGCACGCTGTAGTCCAGCAGGCGGGTGATGGTGTCCGGCTTGCGGTGCATGGCCAGCGCGATGGCGCAGTAGCAGATCACGGCCAGGCCGCCGCCCACCACGCCGATCAGCACCGTGTTGAAGATGCCGCGCACCAGGCCGGGATGCTCGAGGATCTCGCGGAAGTGCTGCAGGGTCAGCACGTCGGCCAGCCGCACGCCCTCGCCCCAGTACTGCACGAAGGCGCGCAGCGCGATGCCCGACACCGGCATGATGATGGTGAAGGCCAGCCAGGCGAAGATCAGGCCGAAGGCCAGCCACTTCCAGCGCCCCAGCGGCATGGGCTTGCTGCGCGCGCCCTTGCCCTTGATGGACACGAACTTGTTGGCCGACTTCAGCAGGCGGCGCTGTATCAGCACCAGCGGCAGGGTCACCATCACCAGGCACACGGCCACGGCGGCCATCAGGTGATAGGACGGCGTGCCCAGCTTGTTGGTCAGCTTGTACAGGTAGGTGGCCAGCACCAGGTGGCCCTCCGGGTCGCCCAGCACCAGCACCAGGCCGAACACCTCGAAGCCGAGGAAGAACACCAGCACCGCGGCATAGGCCAGGGCCGGCGTCACCATGGGCAGCGAGACGTTGAACATCACCTGCAGCGGCGAGGCGCCGCTCACGCGGGCCGCCTCCTCCACGTCCGAGCCCAGGCTTTTCAGGGCGGACGAGGCGTACAGGTAGACGTGCGGCACGTGGGTCAGGCCGGCGATCACCACGATGCTGGTGAAGGAATAGATGTTCCAGGGGATGAAGCCGAGGAGGTCCTTGACCCACAGCGAGTAGAAGCCCACCGGGCCCATGGACACCACGTAGCCGAAGCCCATCACCATGGGCGACACGAAGATGGGCACCAGCAGCATGGGCGCGATGAAGCTGCGGCCAGGCAGGTCGGTGCGTATCATCAGGAAGGCCAGCATGCCCCCCAGCGGCACGGCGATGGCGGTCAGGCCGGTGGCCAGCAGGAAGGCGTTCTCGAAGGCCAGGGCGAAGTCCGGATCCTCGAAGATGAAGCGGTAGGAATCCAAGCCCAGCTCCTTGACCGGCGCGAAGAACGGCGCCGACAAAAAGCTTTGGTAGAAAATCAGGTACAGCGGCAGGAAGATGGCGAGCGCGGTCAGCGCCACCACCACCCCGCGCGGCCAGTTCAGGCCGGCCCGGCCGGTGCCGGTCAGGGTCAGTGTGGTCATAATGGGTCCCAGGGGTTGAGGATGGCGGCGCGCGGGTGCGGCCGCCGCACGGCTTATTTCTTGACTGCCGAGTCTTTCCACTGCTTGAGGAAGGCCATGCGCTTGGCCGGGCCGAGATACTGCAGCACCATGGGGTGCACCGGCACGGGCTTGATGTTTTCCTTTCCGATCTGCTTGATCAGGTCAGCCGAGGTGGTCTCGCCGCTGACGTCGGCGCGGATCGCGAACAGCTTGGATTCATTGGCGATGACGGTCTGGCCGCGCTTGGACAGCGTATAGTCCAGCCACAGCTTGGCGGCATTGACGTTCTTGGCGGTTTTGCTGATGAACAGCACGCGCGACATGATCAGCGTGTAATCCTTGGGCAGCACCACGCCGATCGAGGGATCGGTCTTGGCGCGCACCAGGGCGTAGGAACCCAGCACGTTGTAGCCGATCAGGTTCTCGCCCGAGGAAATGCGCTCCATCATGGTGCCGGTGGAAGACTGCACCCGCACCTTGGCCACGCCGAAGGCGCTGGCCAGTTCGGGGAACTTGCCGTATTCGCGCGCGTCCTGGGTCATGAACATGAAGCCCAGGCCGGACTTTTCGATGTCGTAGGTGGTGACCTTGTCGCGGAACTTGGGCTGCTGGATCAGCTTGACGAAATCGGCGTGCGTCTGCGGCGCTTCCTTGGGGTCCACCAGGCGCTTGTTGTAGACGATGGCGGCCGGCTCGAAGGTGGTGCCGTAGGCCTGGTCGTCCCACACCGCCCAGCCGGGGATGGCGGGAGCTTCCACCGACTTGTACTTGAGGGCATAGCCGTCCGAGGCCAGGCGCATCTGCAGGTCCATGGCCGAGGACCATACGGCGTCGGCGCTGCCGCCACCGGCCGCCACCTCGGAGATGTAGCGGTTGTACACCTCGGTGGTGTTCATGTCGTTGTACTCGACCACGATGCCGGGATAGAGCGCGTTGAAATCCTTGATCAGCGGCTGGGTAGCCTTGCTGTCGGTGGCGCCGTAGATCACCAGCTTGCCTTCTTTTTTGGCGGCGTCGATGATCTTCTGGTAGTCGGCCGGATAGCCGGCCGGCGCCTGTGCCAGCGCACCGGCGCTGGCGGCGGCCGCGCAGGCGGCCATGATGATGGTATGCAGTTTCATGAAGTCTCCATTGTTGTTTGCGTTGTTTCCATTTTGCACAAAGAGGGCGTTTCAACATGAGCATGGCCAGGCGCAGCTCCGAAGACAGTGCGCCTGCACGGCGAGGAGCTGCAACGACGCCATGGTCATGTTGAAGCGCCCTCTCAGCGCATCAGTCCCAGTTCGGCTGCTCGCCGGCTGTATTCCGCCACCGCCTTTTTCACATGCGCCGTCAGCGCATCGCCGGTCAGGCCGTAGGGATACAGCCCGGCGGCCGCGCGCAGCCGCGCAAAGTCCGGCGTGGCCAGCACGCGCTCAAAATAAGCCACCCAGCGCCGGTAGTCAGCCTCCGGCACCTGGGGGCCCATCCACACGCCGCGGATGATGGGCCAGACCACGTCCACGCCCTGTTCCCTGGCGGTCGGCACCGCCGACAACACCCCGGGCAGGCGCCGCTCGGACAGCACCGCCAGCACCCGGGTGTTGCCGCCGGCCGAGTACAGGGCTGCCTCCGAGGCGTCCCCCGACACCACCTGCACGAAGTTGGCGTGCATGGCGGTGAAAGCTTCGCCGCCGCCTTCCAGCGCCACGAAGCGCAGCACCTTGGGATCGATGCCGGCCGCCTTCACCAGCAGCGCCATCTTCAGCCAGTCCTGGCTGCCGATGGTGCCGGACACGCCGATCAGGACCTTGCGCGGCTCGCGCTTCAGGGCCGCCAGCAGTTCGGCCAGGCTGCGGTAGGGCGAATCGGAACGCACCGCGATCATGCCGTAATCGGCCCCCAGCGCCGCCACCCAGCGCACGTCATCGGCGCGCACCTTGCCGAACTTGCCCTGCGCCAGGTTGAGCAGCGAACCGCCGGAAAACGCCACCAGCGTATTCGGCTCGGCGCGGCGGCGCGACACCAGCGAATGCCAGGCCACCGCGCCTATGCCGCCGGGCAGGTAGCTGATGTGCATGTCGGACGGCGGCGCGTGCGGCTGGCCCTTGAGCGCCAGCAGCCCGTTGTGGGCCAGCTTGCAGGTCAGGTCCATGGCGCCGCCCGGCTTGGACGGCACCACGCACTCCACTGCGGCGGCGTGGCCCGGCTGCGCCGCCAGCGCCAGCAACAGCAGCAGTATCAGCACGAGGGCCGGCAGCCTGGCCACACGGTTACGCCCGGGCTTGACCACGGCGTTCCATCAGAAGCGGTGCTGGATGCCCGCCATCAGGCCGCGCTGCGAGGTGCCGAAGCCGGCGTCGTCGCGCGACAGGCCGGTCAGCTGGCTGTTTTTCGCCTTCGCGTAGCCGCCGGTCAGGTGCAGGTCGGTGCGCTTGGACAGCGCGTAGCGGTAGCGCAGCACATACAAGGTGGGATCGGCATCCTTGCCGGCCGCGACATTCTTGACATTGATGTGGTAGACCGCCCCGGTCAGGGTGGTGGCGGGATCGAGCTTGTAGGCCAGCCCGCCCCACCAGGTGGTGGCGTCCACGTCGGCGGTGGCGGCCTTGCCGGCCACCAGCTTGTAGTCGCGCATCATCAGGAAGCCCTTGGCGGCGCCCTGCTCGTAGCTGCCGCCCAGGTGCCACACGGTGGTCTGGTCGCGGTTGCCGGTGGCGGCCACGGTATTGCCATTGATGCGTTCCCAGGTCGCCGTCAGGTTCAGGCCCTGGAGCGGATTGTAGACCGTGCTGAAGGCCGCCTTGGCGCTGTCGCGCACGCCGGTGGTCTGTTCGCCGAAGCCGTAGCTGGCGCCCAGCTTGAGCGGGCCGAAGCTGCCGCTGTACTTGACCAGGTTGTCGAACTGGGTGGTGAAGCCGTACTTGGAAGGGCCGGTGGCCGGGCCGGAGGTGGCCCAGGAGTAGTTGGGCGCGAAGCCCATGGGATCGAAGCCGATGATGGTGTCGTACACGCTGGTGAAGGAACGGCCCAGGATCACGCGGCCGTAGCTGCCTTCCAGGCCGACGTTGGCCTGGCGCTTGAACAGGTTGCCGTCCTGGGCGCCGGTATCCATGAGGATGCCGCCTTCGAGGTTGAACACCGCCTTGAGCCCGCCGCCCAGGTCCTCGGTCCCGCGCAGGCCCCAGCGCGAGGTGTTCATGCCACCGGAGCTGACCCGGGTCAGGTTGCCGCCGCCGGCGGCGGCGTTGTTGACGGTGTCCACGCCCAGGTCCAACAGGCCATAGACCTGGACGTTCGATTGTGCGTGCGCTGCGGATGCGGCCAGGCACAGGGCCGCCAGCGGCAGGTGGGATGTCTTCATGCTGTCTCCAGAGTATAGTTATTGTGCTGGTGCGCACCACAGGGTTGCGCCCAGGACTCCACTATAGGACGGCCATCCTTTCAATTCCCTTTCACTGTGTCGGCGCCGCCACAACCCTTCCCAATTCGGCGCCGGCGCGCCATGATACGCATCCTCTGCCATCCTCCCGCGGGCCGCCATGCGCATCTTGCTAGTCGAAGACCACACCGAATTGCAGCACTGGCTGGCCCGGGCCCTGCGCGAAGCCAACCTGACCGTGGAATGCGCCGACAACGGCGCCGACGCCGACGCCCTCCTGCACACCCAGGATTACGCGCTGGTGGTGCTGGACCTGACCCTGCCGCGCATGGACGGCCTCGAGGTGCTCAAGCGCCTGCGTGCGCGCGGCGGCCAGCGCGGCAAGACGCCGGTGCTGATACTGACCGCGCGCGGCGGCCTGGAAGACCGCGTCCAGGGCCTCAACCTGGGTGCGGACGACTACCTGGCCAAGCCCTTCGAACTGGCCGAACTGGAGGCGCGCGTCAAGGCCCTGCTGCGGCGCAGCGTCGGCAACGAGGCGCTGGTGCACCGCTGCGGCGCCCTCAGTTTCGACACCGTGACCCGCATGTTCAGCTACGCCGGCCATGCGCTGGCGCTGACGCCGCGCGAGCACGCCGTGCTGGAAACCCTGATCACCCGCGCCGGCAGCGCCGTTTCCAAGGAAAAGCTGTTCGACGAAGTGTTCGCGCTGGCCGACGACGCCAGCCTGGACGCCATCGACCTGTACATCCACCGGGTGCGCAAGAAGCTGGACCTCGGCACACCCGACGCCGCCGCCATCACCACCCTGCGCGGCATAGGCTATGTGCTGCAGCCGCGCGGCGAATCCCCGGCCAGGTCCTGACGCCATGTCCATGGCCGGCACCTTGCTGCGGCGCTGGGGCCCCGGCGCGCCGCTGGGCAGCCTGCGCGGCCAGCTGCTGCGCTGGCTGCTGGGACCACTGGTGGTGCTGGTGGCGCTGAACGCCGTGTCGGTCTATCGCAATGCGCTGGACGCGGCCGACATGGCCTACGACCGCTCGCTGCTGGCCTCGACCCGGGCGCTGGCCGAGCGGGTCACGGTGGTGGACGGCAAGGTGGTGGCCGACGTGCCCTACGTGGCGCTCGATTCCTTCGAGACCGACACCCTGGGCCGCATCTACTACAAGGTCACCGGCATCCAGGGCGAGACCGTGTCAGGCTACGGCGACCTGCCGGCGGTGCCGGCCGATGTGCCGCGCTCGGAAAACTATCCGGCGCTGGTGCGCTTCTATCACGCCAGCTACAACGGCCAGCCGGTGCGCATCGCCGCGCTGCTGCAGCCGGTGTACGACGACAGCATGCGCGGCATCGCCCTGATCCAGGTGGCGGAAACCCTGGATGCGCGGCGCGGCCTGTCCAACCAGATCCTGTTCGACACCCTGGCCTGGCAGGCCGGCCTGCTGGCCTCGGTGGCGCTGCTGGTGTGGTTTGCCGTGCGCCTGGTGTTGCGGCCGCTGATGCGGCTCAAGGCGGCGGTGGAGACGCGCGGCCTGAACGACACGTCCGGCGTCGATCCGGCCCTGGTGCACAAGGAAGTGCGGCCGCTGGTGGCGGCCATGAACAATTCCAGCGCGCGCCTGCAGCGCCTGGTCTCCAGCCAGCGCCGCTTCATTGCCGACGCCTCGCACCAGCTGCGCACTCCGCTTACCGTGCTCAAGACCCAGGCCGAACTGGCGCTGCGCGAATGCGGCCGTCCGCATGCCGACGCCGCCGCGCTGCAGGCCGGGTTGCGCGACATCGTGCACAGCATGGCGGCCACCACCGACGCCACCGTCAACCTGGCCAACCGGCTGCTGACCCTGGCGCGCATCGAGCACGGCGGCCAGACCGGCGGCGAACCGGCCGGGCCGGTGGCGCTGCGCGACGTGGCGCGCCAGGTCGGGCTGGAACTGGCGCCGGCCGCGCTGGCCCGGGAGATCGACCTGTCGCTGGAAGCGGACAGCGCCTGCAGCGTGCACGGCCAGGCCTTCCTGCTGCACGAGCTGGTGTCCAACCTGGCCGACAACGCGCTGCGCTACACGCCGCCCGGCGGCAGCGTGGTGCTGCGCACGCGCGAGGAGAACGGCGACGTGCTGCTGGAAGTGGAGGACAGCGGCCAGGGCATCGCGCCGGCCGAGCGCGAAAAAGTGTTTGCGCCCTTCTACCGCGCCGCCGCCACGCTGGAGCGCAATCCGGGCGGCGCCGGCCTGGGGCTGGCCATCGTGCGCGACATCGCCAGCGTGCACGGGGCCACCATCACCCTGGGCGACGGCGTCCACGGCAAAGGACTGAAGGCCACGGTGCGCTTCCCCCCTGCCCCCATTTGATAAAATAGCGGAATACGTACTTTCTATTGGGGCATCACATGAGCGAGCAAGACGTGCGTTGGCTGCAGCGCCTGTCGAACTACCGGCGCGCATTGGCCCAGCTGAAGAAATTCATCGACAAGGGTGAGCTGAACGAGCTTGAGCAGCAGGGACTGATCAAGGCCTTCGAGTTCACCCACGAGCTGGCATGGAACGTACTGAAGGACTACTTCGAGTATCAGGGCGACAACAGCATTACCGACTCGCGTGACGCGACCCGGGCGGCGCTGCGCATGAACCTGATCGGCGATGGCGACACCTGGATGGGCATGATCAAAAGCCGCAACCAGTCCGCCCATACCTACAACAAGGACACCGCTGACGCCATCGGCGCCCTGATAGTCTCGCACTATTTCGGACTGTTCAGCGCGCTGGAAGCCAGGATGACGGAGCTGTCCCGTGACGCCTGAGCGCCATGGCCTCAAGCCGGAGGCCGTCGCCCAAATCGCCGCCATTTTCGCCCGCTGCCAGCACGTCGAACAGGTCATCCTGTATGGCTCCCGCGCCAAGGGCAATTTCAAGCAATGGTCGGATATCGACCTGTGCATGGTGGGCGGCGGCTTGTCCACCACCGACTTGCTGCGGATAGACATGGCGCTGGACGACCTGCTGCTGCCCTACCAGATCGACCTGTCCCTTTACCACCACATCGACAATCCTGAACTCCTCTCACACATAGCGCGCGCCGGCGCCATTTTCTACCAGCGCGCAAAGGAACAAACATGATTACCAAAGAAGAAATGGTCGCGCTGTTTGCCGACATGAAGCAGAATGCCCCCTGGGACATCAACAAGCCCCTGTTGTGGGGCTACTTTTTCGCCGATCCCGCCAAGGCCAAGCTGGAAGCGGCCGCCAGGCTGCTGACCGCCAAGGGCTACCAGCAGGTCGGCATCTACGACTCCAAGCCGGAGGGCGAGAATCCCGCCCTGTGGTGGCTGCACGTGGAAAAGGTCGAGAAGCACACGGTGGACACCCTGCACGCGCGCAACCAGGAATTCTACAAGTTCGCCGAGGAACACCAGATCGAGGCTTACGACGGCATGGACGTCGGCCCCGCCAGCTGAACTGCGGCCGCGCCACCGCCGTCTCCAGCGGGAACCCGGCGCCGCCGTCCTGGGCGGCGCCTGCGCGTCACGCCCTCACCGCAGGGTCCTGGCCTCCGGCTTGAACCCGCAGCCAGGCCCCAACGCCGCCCAGCGCCCCACACTTTGCCGCAATGGCGCAGCCAGCGCCCGTGCGCGGCTCCTCCTGTTCAATCGGACGGCGGGAAATAGCGTTTTCCTAATATGATGAGGCAGACATGCGTTATGTCCCGTGCGCCATATCTGCGCGCCCTCTCATCACACCGTACCGCCATGTTTTCCAGACTTTCGTTTCGCCAATTGCTGCTGGGCGTATTCCTGCTGATCGCCCTCCTGCTGAGCGCCGTGTCGCTGCGCGCGCTGTGGACCCTGGACCAGCTGATCGCACGCAGCCGCGACAACGGCCGGGTGGCGGTGGCGCTGACGGCCAGCGTGCAGCAGCTGGGCGAGCGCACCGTGGCCATGGCGCGCAGCGCGCGCCAGTTCCTGGTGCTGGACGATCCAGCCTTCCGCGGCCGCTATGCCGAAAGCGCGCGCGAGGCGCTGCAGGCGCTGGAGGCGGTGGCGGCGGCGCTGCCGCTGGCGCCCCCCGGCCTGTTCGACGACTGGCGCCGCAACAGCGACAACGCCTGGAACGTGCTGCAGATGCCGACCCCGCCCAAGACCCGTCAGCAGCAACGCCAGGCGCGCCAGGCGGCGCTGGACCGGGCCCTGGCGCCCCTGCCTGGCCTGAACGACCTGCTGGCCAGCGAGATCAAGGCCGAGGTCGAGCGCCGCAACAGCGGCCTGCTGGCCGAGCTGGAGCTGCGCCGCACGGCCCTGACGGCCCAGGTGGCGGGCGCCATCGCGCTGGCGGCCTTGCTGGCGGGCGGCTTCGGCCTGTGGCTGTCGCGCCCGCTGGCCCAGATCGAGGGCGCCATCGACCTGCTGGGCGCCAACCGCTACGAGCAAGCCATCGAGGTGCGCGGCCCCAGCGACCTGCGGCGCGTGGGCCAGCAGCTGAACTGGCTGCGCCAGCGCCTGTCCGACCTGGAGGAAGACAAGGCGCGCTTCCTGCGCCACATCTCGCACGAGCTGAAAACCCCGCTGGCGGCGCTGCGCGAGGGCGTGGCCCTGCTGGAGGATGGCGTGGCCGGCGCATTGTCGCCCAACCAGCGCGAGATCGCCCGCATCCTGAACCAGAACACGGTGTCGCTGCAGAACCAGATCGAAGCCCTGCTGCGCTACAACACGGCCACCTTCGATGCGCAGCGGCTGCGGCGCCAGCATACCGACGTGCTGCCGCTGCTGGAACAGGTGATCGACAGCCAGCGCCTGCAGTGGCAGGCCGCCGGGCTGGCGGTGGCGGCCGACGGCCACGCCGCGCCGATCGCGCTCGATCCCGAGAAACTGTCGGTGGCGATCGCCAACCTGCTGTCCAACGCCGTACGCTTCAGTCCGCCCGGCGGCGCCATCCGCTTCCGGCTGGGCGAACGGGCCGGCCGCCTGCTGCTCGACTGCGCCGACGAGGGGCCGGGCGTGGCGCCGGAAGACGCGGCCCACATCTTCGAGCCCTTCTACCAGGGTGCGCGCCAGCCGGCCGGCGCGCGGCGCGGCAACGGCATCGGCCTGTCCATCGTCCATGAATACATCACCGCCCACGGCGGCCTGCTGCTGCTGCTGCCGACCGCCAGGGGCGCCCATTTCCGTATCGAGCTACCTTATGAAAACTGACAGTCCCTTACCATTGAAAGCCGCCGGCCTGCTGCTGGCGCTGGCCCTGGCCGGCTGCGCCAGCAAGCCCGCCGTCCAGGCGGCGGCCAAGCCCAAGCCTGCTCCCGCTCCCACGCCGCCGGTGGTGGTGGTGGAAAAGCCGCCCCTGGATCCGCTGCCGCCGCTGCTGGCCTATCACCAGTCGCTGCGGCGCATGAGCCAGGGCGAGCTGCTCAAGGAATTGTCCAGCCTGAACCAGCAGCCGCGCGGCGCGCGGGTGTCCATGCAGACCGCCATGGCCCTGATGCTGACCCGCGCCAGCGGCGACATGGCCAAGGCCCAGGCCCTGCTGGACGGCGTGGCCGCATCCGGCGAGGCCGAGGCCGGGCCCTACAAGGCCCTGGCCCAGGTGCTGTCCAGCAGCTGCGCCGAGGCGCGGCGCCTGGCCGAGCACAACGACAAGCTGGCGGCCCAGCTGCGCGACAACCAGAAGCGCACCGACCAGCTGAGCGAAACGGTGGAAGCGCTCAAGGCCATCGAGCGCAACCTGCCGGCCCGTTCCGCCGTGCCGGCCCAGCAGGTGACCAAATGAGGCGGCGCCTGCACATGAGCGCGGCAGCCGAGGGCGCGGACTACGGCGCTGCGGCCGGTGGCGGTGCGGCCAGGGGCGGCGCCGCGGACACCGGGCGCGGCGCCCACCTGCTGGTGGTGGACGACGATCCGGACCTGCTGCGCCTGCTGTCCATGCGGCTGTCGGCCAACGGCTACCGCGTCACGGCCGTCACCAGCGCCGAGGCCGCTCTGGCGCGCCTGTCGATCGAGCTGCCGCGCCTGGTGATCAGCGATATCCGGCTGCCGGACCGCGACGGCATGGCCCTGTTCCAGGAAATCCGCGCCCAGTACCCGGCCCTGCCCGTGATATTGCTGACCGCGCACGGCACCATCCCGGACGCGGTCGAGGCCACCACCCTGGGCGCCTACGCCTACCTGACCAAGCCCTTCGACGCCAAGGTGTTGCTGGAGCGCATAGCCCAGGCCCTGAGCCTGGCCGCGCCCGAGCCCGGTCCGGCGGCGGCGGACGAAGCCTGGCGCGCCGGCATCATCAGCCGCAGCCAGTGCATGGCCGAGCTGCTGGCCGAGGCGCGCCTGGTGGCGGTGTCGGACGCCAGCGTGCTAATACGCGGCGAGAGCGGCACCGGCAAGGAATTGCTGGCCAGCGCCATCCACCGCGCCAGCCGGCGCAGCAAGGCGCCCTTTATTGCGGTCAATTGCGGGGCCATCCCCGAGGCCCTGCTGGAGTCCGAGCTGTTCGGCCACGTCAAAGGCGCGTACACGGGCGCAACCGGCAGCCGCGAGGGCCTGGTGCAGGCAGCCGACGGCGGCACCCTGTTCCTGGACGAGATAGGCGACATGCCGCTGTTGCTGCAGGTCAAGCTGCTGCGCGTGCTGCAGGAGCGCGTGGTGCGCCAGCTGGGTTCGGACGTGGGCCGCCCGGTGGACGTGCGCATCCTGTCGGCCACCCACCGCGACCTCGATGTGGCCATGCGCGAGGGCCAGTTCCGCGAGGACCTGTACTACCGCCTGAACGTGATCACCCTGAACCTGCCGCCGCTGTCGCAGCGGCGCGAGGATATCGCGCCCATGGCGACCCAGTTCCTGACCCGGCTGGCGGCCAAGTATGGCAAGACGGTGCACGGCTTCGCACCGGGAGCGCTGGAGGCGCTTACCACGGCGTCCTGGCCCGGCAACGTTCGCCAGCTGTACAACGTGGTCGAGCACGTGTGCGCGCTGGCCACGGCGCCGCTGGTGCCCTTGTCGCTGGTGCAGCGGGCCCTGCGCGTGCCCTCGCTGGAAGTGCTCAGCTACACCGAGGCCAAGCAGCGCTTCGAGCGCAATTACCTGGTCCAGCTACTCAAACTGACGGACGGCAATGTCGCCGACGCCGCCCGCCTGGCCGAGCGCAACCGTACCGAGTTCTACCGCCTGCTGCAGAAATACGACCTCGATGCCAGCCTGTTCCGTGGCGACGGCAGCGCTGTCGCTTCTGAGCGACAACAATAATCCGATTAAAATCAAATACTTGGCTAGTTAAAGCGTAGGCTTGTCGCCGTTTCCCGACAAATCCGGCCCGGTTCCGGGCCGGATCTTGCAATATTTCAATCCCCACAAGCAAGTTCGCGTATAAGCCATTGATTTACAATGGTTTTTATGAGCTGGCACGCCCTTTGCTGTAAGGGAGATACGTCACAACGGCGTTATCTTCCCAAACAATGAAAGGAAAGCTCATCATGACGAACTCGAAACTGATCGCCCGCCTGCTGGTTGCCGCCTCCCTGACCGCCGCTTCCGTCGGCGCAGCCTATGCCCAGCAGGAGGCCGCCATGGCCGGCGCCACCAAGGCTGCCGCCACCGATGATGCCGCCATCACCACCAAAGTGAAATCGACGCTGGCGGACCAGAAACAAATCGGCGTGACCACCACCGACGGCGTGGTCGTGCTGACCGGCACCGTGGACAGCACCGACGCCGGTACCAAAGCCATACAGTTGGCCTCCGCCGTTCCCGGCGTGAAGGAAGTGAAATCCGAGCTGACCGTGGCCAGCAAATAAGTTTTCAGTACCTAGCATGGAAGGAGAGCGCTCCCTCAATACCCTTAGTGTTTCCCAGTAGTAGCAGTATGTAGCAAGGCAAAGCAGTAGACCCTTTAGGGCGGCCCACACAGCCGCCCGTTTTTTTGCCCATAACGAGTCCATCGCGTCGTACTGATCTACCTAAACAGGTCTATAATGACCCTGAGATTTCTGCAGGAGTTTAGCCATGCCCAAGTTCGTACGCTACGACCAACCCACTGTACTGCGTAACAATACGAAAGTGCTAGGGGCCACGGCTGCCGAGTGGGATGCAGCATTGACAGGGAATATGGCGATCACTTTGCAGCGCGTCAAGCTTTTGGCTGAGTCGGGTGTAAAGCGAGATGTAGCGAACGCGACAGTCTTTGATGTTGCGAGTTCGGTATCAGCGAGTTTGCACCAACGCTGATTACCGGAGGCCGAACTGGTGGCTGGCCTCTATCCTGGCTCCGGTCTCGATCCTAAGAACATCGAGCGGCATGTCATCGTTTTTGGCGGCCCTAATGGCTCTGGCAAAACCTCTCTTATCGATGAGGTGAAAGCAACAGGTCTCCAGTCAGTCAATAGGGTCTACAAAATCCCCGAGCGCTTTATCAATCCCGACCAAGTCGCCAAAGACATGACCGGCAACTTCCCGACACAAGCAGATAGGGACAGGGCCGCAGCCCGGTTGGCGGTCGCTGAACGGCGCCAGGCAATCAGCAGTGGCCAATCGTTTGCATTCGAAACCGTTCTTTCCCATACATCAAGAATCTCGGAAATGCTCTATCTGAAAGAGCAAGGCTATCAGGTCATCCTCACGTTCATCACCACCGACAATCCAGAAAAGAATGTGGCGCGTGTGCGGCTTCGTTACGAGACCAACACCACAACGGGCCACTTTGTCGCTCCAGATAAAGTCCGCGATCGCTACCACCGCACCCTGGCATTGCTACCAAAAGCAGTGGAAGTTGCCGACGCAGTTTTCATTTACGATAACTCCGAAGATTTTTCCAAGGCGCAGTTGCAGGCAATTGTAGAAGCTCAAACAGGCTTGGCCGTTACTCAGCAGTCCAAAGAGTGGCTATTTGAAAAGCTTATCTGGCCATTGCAGGAACGTCAGTCGGCCAGAGAGCTGCACCAACTGCAGGTTGCAGAGCTTGTTGATGCTGACGAACTCTACGGGACCTATGCAGGTGAAATCACCGATGTATCAGATAACTACGTTGTTCATTTCGACATAGCGACTTGCAAGCATGTAATTCACGACCAATTGATGCTGCAAACGTCCCGTGATGGCCCGCCATTTTACTTTGAGCAAGGCCGTCAACTCCGCGTGCAATACGCCATAAATGCTGCGCCAGTTGTCGGAATATAAAAGCCGCTCAATGCTAACTGAGCGGCTTTCGCGCAAGCCTGCACAGCACATCAGCTCAGGTTTTCCAACCGAATCTTGGTAACCGGGCCGCCCACGGTGGACAGCGCTTCCATCTTGGCAATGGCGGCCACCACGTTCTTTTCCTGGGTCTGGTGGGTCAGGAAGATGATGTCGGTGCGGGTCTCGCCTTCCGCCGGCTCCTTCTGCAGCATGGCGTCGATCGAGATGGTGGCGTCGGCCAGGATGCGGGTCAGGTCTGCCAGCACACCGGGCTCGTCGCTGACGTTCATGCGCAGGTAGTAGCTGGTGGTCACTTCCGACATCGGCAGGATCTCGATGTCGGTCATGGCGTTGGGCTGGAACGCCAGGTGCGGCACGCGGTGCTCGGGATCGGCGGTGGCCAGGCGGGTGATGTCGACCAGGTCGGCAATCACGGCCGAGGCGGTCGGCTCGGCGCCGGCGCCTTTGCCATAGTACAGCGTGGCGCCCACGGCGTCGCCCTGCACCAGTACTGCGTTCATCGCGCCTTCCACGTTGGCGATCAGGCGTTTGGACGGGATCAGGGTCGGGTGCACGCGCAGCTCCACGCCCTCCACGCCATTGACCGTGGCGCGCTTGGCGATGCCCAGCAGCTTGATGCGGTAGCCCAGCTGCTCGGCGTACTTGATGTCCACCGCGTTCAGCTTGGAAATGCCTTCCACGTGCGCCTTGTCGAACTGCACCGGAATACCGAAGGCGATGGCCGACATGATGGTGGCCTTGTGCGCCGCATCCACACCCTCGATGTCGAAGGTGGGGTCGGCTTCCGCATAGCCCAGTTCCTGGGCCTGCTTGAGCACGGTGGCGAAGTCCAGGCCCTTGTCGCGCATCTCGGACAGGATGAAGTTGGTGGTGCCGTTGATGATGCCGGCCAGCCAGGCTATGCGGTTGGCGGTCAGGCCTTCGCGCAGCGCCTTGATGATGGGGATGCCACCGGCGACGGCAGCCTCGAAGGCCACCATCACGCCCTTGTCCTGGGCGGCGGCGAAGATTTCATTGCCGTGCACGGCCAGCAGGGCCTTGTTGGCGGTGACCACGTGCTTGCCATTGGCAATCGCCTGCAGCACCAGCTCCCTGGCCTGGTCGTAGCCGCCGATCAGCTCGACGACGATATCGATCTCGGGATCGTTGACGATGTCGAACGGCGAGGCCACCACGTTGACCTTGCCGCCGGTGCGCTGCCTGGCGCGCTCCAGGTTGCGGGCCGACACGGCCACCACTTCGATGCCGCGTCCGGCGCGGCGGCGGATTTCTTCCTGGTTACGCTGCAGCACATCGAACGTGCCGCCGCCAACGTTGCCGGTGCCTAACAGACCTACTTTGATGGGTTTCATATTCTTCGTTTCGTTGCGGACCGCGCCAGCCTGAACCGGTGCGGTCGGGTTGAGCGGTTGCGGAGCGGCTTACGCGCTGGCGCCGTGGCGCTTGCGGTAGCCCTCCATGAAGCGGGCCATGCGGCCGAACGCTTCCGTCATGTCGTCCGTATTGGGCAGGAACACCACGCGGAAATGGTCCGGGGCGATCCAGTTGAAGCCGCTGCCCTGGACGATCAGCACTTTGGTTTCCGCCAGCAGCTCGTAGGCGAACTGCTGGTCGTCCGCGATCGGGTAGACCTTGGGATCGAGGCGCGGGAACATGTACAGCGCAGCCTTGGGCTTGACACAAGTGACGCCCGGGATATCGGTCAGCAGCTGGTAAGCCAGGTCGCGCTGTTTCAGCAGGCGCCCGCCAGGTCCCACCAGGTCTTGTATGCTCTGGTAGCCCCCCAGCGCAGTCTGGATCGCAAACTGGCCGGGCGCGTTGGCGCACAAACGCATCGAGGCCAGCATGTTCAGGCCCTCGATGTAATCCTTGGCATGGCTTTTCTCGCCCGAGACCACCATCCAGCCGGCGCGGTAGCCGCAGGCACGGTAGTTCTTGGACAAGCCATTGAAGGTGACGAACAGCACGTCGTCCGCCAGCGAGGCGATGGAGACGTGCTGGGCGCCGTCGTACAGCACCTTGTCGTAGATTTCATCCGCATAGACGATCAGCTGGTGCTGGCGCGCCAGCTCCACGATCTGCAGCAGCAGTTCCACCGGATACAAGGCCCCGGTCGGGTTGTTCGGGTTGATGACGACAATGGCGCGCGTATTGGAGGTGATCTTGCGGCGGATGTCGGCGATGTCGGGGAACCAGTCCTGCTGCTCGTCGCACACATAATGCACCGGGGTGCCGCCCGACAGGCTGACGGCGGCGGTCCACAGCGGGTAGTCCGGGGCCGGCACCAGCACTTCGTCGCCGGTATTGAGCAGGGCGTTCATGGACATCACGATCAGCTCGGAAGCGCCATTGCCCAGATAGATGTCGTCGATGCCGACGCCGGCGATCTTCTTGCCCTGGGTGTAGTGCATGACAGCCTTGCGCGGCGCGAACATGCCCTTGGAATCGGTGTAGCCGGCCGCGTCGGCCAGGTTGACCTTCATGTCGTGCACGATCTCGTCCGGCGGGTCGAAACCGAACATGGCGAGGTTGCCGATATTCAACTTCGTGATCTTGTGGCCTTCTTCCTCCATTTGCCGGGCTTTTTCCGGCACCGGGCCGCGGATCTCGTAGCACACTTCGGCAAGCTTGTTCGATTTCTGTATCTGTCGCAAGGTAAATCCCGTCTCTGTTAAGGCACTGCCATGCTGCATTGCGAAAAGACCCATTCTGCCGAAAGCCTCCCATTTAATCAACCTTTCAGGGTAGGCAGCCCCGGAAAAACGATACAATGGCGCTTCTTTTGCCCACCGTTTTCACCATGAAGCTGCATCCGAGCAATACCAAACAATATCAGACCGTGACCGGCTACGACGCCAGCGGGGTGGAAATCAATGCGCAGCATTATGATTACAACCTGCTGGTGCTGCCCGAGCAAGAGCCGCGCGCCTGGAGCGCCACCGGCTTCGACAGCCTGACGGCCGAGCACTTCGACGAAATCCTGGCCGACGCGCCCGACGTGGTGCTGCTGGGCACCGGCGAGCGCCAGCGCTTCGTGCATCCGCGCCTGACCATGGCCCTGACCTCGCGCCGCATCGGCGTCGAATGCATGGACAACCAGGCCGCCTGCCGCACCTACAACATCCTGATGGGCGAAGGCCGCAAGGTCACCCTGGCCCTGCTGCTCAAGAACTGAGCGCCCATACCAACCACCCAAAACTAGAACGACAGGCCTGATGAACGACCTGCATAACAACAAGAAGCTGCTGTGGCCGCTGCTGGCGGCTTTTATCCTGGTCTCGCTGTACGCGCTGGGCGTGCGCTCCCTGGTGCCGCCCGACGAGGGCCGCTATGCCGAGATGGCGCGCGAAATGCTGGCCAGCGGCGACTGGATCACCACCCGCCTGAACGGCATCAAGTACTTCGAGAAGCCGCCGCTGCAGACCTGGATGAACGCCCTCACCTTTGCCGTGTTTGGCGTGGGCGAATGGCAGGCGCGCCTGTGGACCGGTTTGTGCGGCATAGGGGGCGTGCTGCTGGCCGGTTACACCGGCACGCGCGTGTTTGGCGCCCGGGCCGGCTTCTACGCCGCCCTGGTGCTGGGCTCCAGCCTGTTCTGGGTGGCCTGCGGCCAGATCGATTCGCTCGACATGGGCTTGTCCGGCATGACCACCCTGGCCCTGTGCGCCCTGCTGCTGGCCCAGCATGACGGCGCCAGCGCCGGCGAACGGCGCAACTGGATGCTGGCCTGCTGGGCAGGGATGGCGCTGGCGGTGCTGGCCAAGGGCCTGATCGGCGTCGTGATCCCGGGCGCGGTGCTGGTGTTCTACACGGTGGCGGCGCGCGACTGGGGCATCTGGACCCGGCTGCACCTGGGCAAGGGCCTGCTGCTGTTCTTCGCCATCGCCACGCCCTGGTTCGTGCTGGTCGGCCTGAAGAATCCCGAGCAGCCGCATTTCTTCTTCATCCACGAGCACTTCGAGCGCTTCCTGCTCAAGGAACACCACCGCGAGGGCGCCTGGTACTACTTCCTGGTGCTGCTGCTGCCCGGCATCGTGCCCTGGCTGGGGGTGCTGCCGCAAAGCCTGCTGGCGGCCGGCCGCCGCGCCAGCGGCGCCGTGTTCCAGCCGAAAATGCTGCTGCTGGTGTGGACCGTGTTCATCATGGCCTTTTTCACCAAGTCCAGCTCCAAGCTGCCCGGCTACATCCTGCCCATTTTCCCGGCCCTGGCCCTGCTGATCGCCTGCCAGCTGGAGCAGGCTACGCGCCTGAGCCGCACCATCGCCGGCGCCGTGCTGCTTCTGATCGGCGTGGGCGGCCTGGCTGCCGTGCCGCGCATGGCCCACATGGCGGTGCGCCACGCCGCCGAGCGCGCCCTGCTGGACGCCTACCAGCCCTGGGTGCTGGCGGCCGCCATCGTGGCCGCCGCCGGCGGCGCCGTGGCCATCTTCCATGCGCGCCAGCTGCGCCGCGACCATGCCGTGCTGAGCCTGGCCGTGGCCGGCTTCCTCGCGGTGCAGCTGATACTGGCCGGCTTCGAACCCTATGGCAAAATGCGCGCCGGCAAGGCGCTGATCCCCGCCATCCAGGCCGAGCTCAAGCCCGACACCCGCATCTATTCGGTCGGCACCTACGAGCAGTCCATGACCTTCTACCTGGGCCGCACCGTGACCCTGGTCGATTACTGGGACGAGTTCACCTTCGGCCTGCAGCAGCAGCCGGAACTGTCCATCCCCAAGGTCGAGGGTTTCATCGCCGACTGGAACGCCCAGCGCGCGCGCGGCGTGAAGGCGCTGGCCATCGTGGCCAGCGAGGACGTGGAAAAATTCCAGGCGCGCGGCCTGCCGCTGCGCGTGGTAGCGCGCGACAGCCGCCGCGCCGTGATTGCCAACTTGTAGCCTCCCAACCCGTCCGCACCGCACGGCTGCGCGCCGCGCGGGCGAACCACTTTGAGTAACATATGAACATCGCAACTTTCAGTTTCATCGTCTTCGGCGTGCTGCTCAACGCCGTGGCCCAGCTGCTGCTCAAGGCCGGCGCCCGCAACGTGGGCGAAATCCACATCAGCCTGCAGAACCTGCTGCCGCTGGCCGTCAAGGTGGCGACCCAGCTGCCCATCATCGGCGGCCTGGCCTGCTACGTGCTGTCGGTGGTGCTGTGGATCGTGGCCCTGTCGCGGGTGGACGTGTCGGTGGCCTATCCCATGCTGTCGCTGGGCTATGTGGTGGCGGCCGTGGGCGCCTGGTACCTGTTTGGCGAGGTGCTGTCGCTGCAGCGGGTGGCCGCCATCGCCATCATCCTGGCCGGCGTGGCGCTGCTGGCCCGCAGCTGAGGCGGCGGACCGCTATCATATCGTCCAGCTTGCCATTTACGCTTTAGAATGCGATTTCCAGACAAGAGAACATCATGACACTGCCCTTCCTGCCGTTTTCCAAGCCTACCATCGATGAAGAAACCATCGCCGCCGTCGGCGAGGTGCTGCGCTCCGGCTGGATCACCAGCGGTCCCAAGGTGCAAGCCTTCGAGGCCCAGCTGTCGGCCTATTTCGGCGGCCGTCCGGTGCGCACCTTCAATTCCGGCACCTGCACCATGGAGATCGCCCTGCGCATCGCCGGCATCGGTCCCGGCGATGAAGTGATCACCACGCCCATCTCGTGGGTGGCCACCTCCAACGTCATCATCGAAGTGGGCGCCACCCCCGTGTTTGCCGACATCGACCCCGTCACCCGCAACATCGACCTGGATAAACTCGAAGCCGCGATCACGCCGCGCACGCGCGCCATCATCCCGGTCTACCTGTCCGGCCTGCCCGTCGACATGGACCGGCTGTACGCCATCGCGAAAAAACACAATTTGCGCGTGGTCGAGGACGCGGCCCAGGCCCTGGGTTCGCAGTGGAAGGGCAAGCCCATCGGCTCCTTCGGCGACTTCGTCTCGTTCAGCTTCCAGGCCAACAAGAACCTCACCACCGCCGAGGGCGGCTGCCTGGTGCTCAACAATGCCGAGGAAGCCCGCCTGGCCGAGAAGTACCGGCTGCAGGGCGTGACCCGCAGCGGCGTGGACGGCATCGACGTGGATGTCCTGGGCGGGAAGTACAACATGACGGACATTAACGCCGCCATCGGCCTCGGGCAGTTGAAGAACCTGGATGCCATCACGGCCCACCGCCGCGACCTGGCGCGCCATTACTACGAGCAGTTCGGGCCCGAGTTCGAGGCGCAGTCCGGCGCCAGCCTGCCGCTGCAAGCTTTCGACACCAGCAACTACCACCTGTTCCAGATCATCCTGCCGGACCGCGGCCCCACCACCCGCGCCGACTTCATGCGCGCCATGCAGGAGCGGTTCAACATCGGCACCGGCTACCACTACGCGCCGATCCACCTGTTCACCCTGTACCGCGAGCGCGGCTTCAAGGAAGGCATGTTCCCCGTGTCCGAGAAAATCGGCCGCCTGACCGTGACCCTGCCCATGTTCTACGCCATGACAAAGGCCGACGTGGAGCGCGCGGTGGCCGCCGTGAAGGCCATCCTGATCAAATGAACGTCTCGCTGATGAAACCAGAAATCTCCGTCGTCATCCCGGTCTACAACGAACAGGCCGGCCTGCAGGCCCTGTTCGACCGGCTGTATCCGGCCATGGACGCCATGCACACCTCGTACGAGATCGTGTTCGTCAATGATGGCAGCCGCGACAATTCCGTCTCCATCCTGGCCGAGCAGTTCCGGGCCCGGCCGGACGTCACGCGCGTGGTGCTGTTCAACGGCAACTATGGCCAGCACATGGCCATCCTGGCCGGCTTCGAAGCGGCGCGCGGCGAGATCATGGTGACCCTGGACGCCGACCTGCAGAATCCGCCCGAGGAAATCAAGCACCTGGTGGCCAAGATGCGCGAGGGCTACGACTACGTGGGCTCGATACGCCGCAAGCGCCAGGACGTGGCCTGGCGCACCTATGCCTCCAAGGCCATGAACCAGCTGCGCGAGCGCATCACCAACATCAAGATCACGGACCAGGGCAATATGCTGCGCGCCTACCACCGCAACGTGATCGACCTGGTCAACCAGTGCGGCGAGGTCAACACCTTCGTGCCGGCCCTGGCCTACCGCTTCGCGCGCAAGCCGACCGAGATCATGGTCGAGCACGAGGAGCGTGCGGCCGGCGAGTCCAAGTACTCGCTGTACAGCCTGATCCGGCTCAACTTCGACCTGGTCACCGGCTTTTCGCTGGTGCCGCTGCAATTCTTCTCCATGATGGGCATGCTGATGTCCATCATTTCCGGCCTGCTGGTGACGGTGCTGGTGATACGCCGCCTGTTCCTGGGCGCCGAGGCCGAAGGCGTGTTCACCCTGTTCGCCGTGGTGTTCTTCTTCATGGGGGTGATCCTGTTCGGCATCGGACTGCTGGGCGAGTACATAGGCCGCATCTTCCAGCAGGTGCGGGCGCGGCCACGCTACGTGATCCAGACCATATTGCAGCAGGTGCCGGGCGCGCAGCAGCCGCTGCTGCCCGAGACCGGTGAAAAACGCACGGTGGCGCGCGATGCTTGAGTCCGAAGCCATCTCCCTGCCGCAGCGCCAGCGCGCTGTCGTGTTCGCCTACCACAACGTGGGCGTGCGCTGCCTGAAAGTGCTGCTGGCCGGCGGCGTGGACGTGGCCCTGGTGGTCACCCACGAGGACAGCGCCAGCGAAAACATCTGGTTCGAGTCGGTCATCAGCCTGTGCCGCAACGAGGGCATCCCCTACATCACGCCGGACGACGCCAGGTCGCCAGAACTGCTGCAACAGGTCAGGGACGCCGCGCCCGAGCTGATGTTCAGCTTTTACTACCGCCACATGCTGCCGGCCAGCCTGCTGGAAGTGGCGCCCGCCTTCAACATGCACGGCTCGCTGCTGCCGCAGTTCCGCGGCCGCGCGCCGGTCAACTGGGCCGTGCTGCACGGCGCCGAGGTAACCGGCGCCACCCTGCACGAAATGACGGTCAAGCCGGACGCGGGGGCCATCGTGTCGCAGGTGGAAGTGCCCATCCTGCCTGACGATACGGCGCACGAGGTGTTCGGCAAGGTCACGGTGGCCGCCGAGCAGTGCCTGTGGCGGGTGCTGCCGGCCCTGCTGGACGGCAGCGCGCCGCGCCTGCCCAACGACTTGACGCAGGGCGGCTACTTCGGCGGGCGCAAGCCCGAGGATGGCCGCATCGACTGGTCGCAGCCGGCCCTGCAGGTGTACAACCTGCACCGCGCCGTGGCCCCGCCCTACCCTGGCGCCTTTACCGACCTCGGCGGCGTGCGCTATGTGATCGAAAGGGCCAGGCTGGCCGGCCACCATCGTGGCAACTTCGGCAATGTTGTTTCCCTGGGTTTGCCACCGGGCTTGGCCGTGGTGGATAATTGCATCTTTGGCGTTTGCGGCGATGGCCGCATGCTGGCCATTTCCGCCCTGACCGCCGATGGCCACCCCATCACGGCCGAGCAGTTGCAGTCCCGCCTGGCCGCCCTGTCGGCCACTGGCGGGCAATGAACATTACGAGAGAATTCATATGAAAAAAGTCCTCATCCTCGGCGTCAATGGCTTCATCGGCCACCACCTGTCGAAACGCATCCTGGAGACGACCGACTGGCACGTGTACGGCATGGACATGAGCACCGACCGCATCACCGACGTGCTGGAAAACGAGGCCTACAAGTCGCGCATGCACTTCTTCGAAGGCGACATCACCATCAACAAGGAATGGGTGGAATATCACGTCAAGAAGTGCGACGTGATCCTGCCGCTGGTGGCCATCGCCACCCCGTCCACCTACGTCAAGGCGCCGCTGCGCGTGTTCGAGCTGGACTTCGAGGCCAACCTGCCCATCGTGCGCTCGGCCGCCAAGTACGGCAAGCACCTGGTGTTCCCTTCGACCTCGGAAGTGTACGGCATGTGCCACGACGAGGAATTCGACCCCGAGCACTCGGAACTGATCTGCGGCCCCATCAACAAGCCGCGCTGGATCTATTCCAACGCCAAGCAGCTGATGGACCGCGTGATCTGGGGCTACGGCATGGAAGGCCTGAACTTCACCCTGTTCCGCCCGTTTAACTGGATAGGCGCCGGCCTGGATTCCATCCACACCCCGAAGGAAGGTTCCTCGCGCGTGGTGACCCAGTTCTTCGGCCACATCGTACGCGGCGAGAATATCTCGCTGGTGGACGGCGGCCACCAGAAGCGCGCCTTCACCGACATCGACGACGGCATCGACGCCCTGATGAAGATCATCGAGAACAAGAACGGCGCCGCCAGCGGCAAGATCTACAACATCGGCAACCCGGTCAACAACTACTCGATCCGCGAGCTGGCCGGCATGATGCTGGCACTGGCCGAGCAATATCCGGAGTACGCCACCGGCGCCAAGCAGGTGCAGATCGTGGAAACCACTTCCGGCGCCTACTATGGCGAGGGCTACCAGGACGTCAAGAACCGCGTGCCCAAGATCACCAACACCTGCGAGGAACTGGGCTGGAAGCCGACCACCACCATGGCCGAGGCCCTGAAGAAAATCTTCGACGCCTACCGCGGCCAGGTGGCGCAAGCCCAGGCGCTGGTGGACTGAGCCTTGACGCTATCCGCGCACGAGGACCAGCCGCTGCTGGTGCTCAAGATCGACGTCGACACCTATCGCGGCACCCGCGAGGGCACGCCCAATCTGGTGCGCATGCTGACCGCACACCAGGCCCAGGCCACCTTCCTGTTTTCGCTGGGACCCGACCATACCGGCTGGGCCCTGCGGCGCGCCCTGCGCCCGGGCTTTTTCAAGAAGGTGTCGCGCACCTCGGTGGTCGAGCACTATGGCCTGAAAACCCTGATGTACGGCGTGCTGCTGCCTGGTCCGGACATCGGCAAGGCATGCGCGGCCGAACTGCGCGCAGCGCGCGACGCCGGCTTCGAATGCGGCATCCACACCTGGGACCACGTGCGCTGGCAGGACAATGTGGCCAGGGCGGCGCCGGGCTGGACCACGGCCATGATGCGCCAGGCCCAGCAGCGCTACGAGGCCGTGTTCGGTAAGCCTGCCCCGACCATCGGCGCGGCCGGCTGGCAGATGAACGCAGCCGCCTTCCGCGAGCACGACACGGCCGGCTACGCCTACGCCTCGGACGGCCGCTGCGTACTGAACGAGGACGGCAGCCTGGCCCATCCGTCGGACGGCCCGCACCGCCTCAGCGACGGCGGCCAGGTGCTGTCCTGCGTACAGCTGCCGACCACCCTGCCCACCCTGGACGAGCTGCTGGGGCGCGAGATCGATGGCGTGGAAATCAGCACCGCCAACATCGCCGATCATTTGCTCAAGCTGACGGCGAACCAGCGCCGCGACCACGTCTATACCCTGCACGCCGAACTTGAAGGACAGAAACTCGCCCCCATATTCGAGCGGTTATTGGCTGGGTGGAAGGCCCAGGGCTACCGGCTGGCGTCCATGGGACAGTATTATGCGAAGATCCAGGGCCAGCCGCTGCCGGTGCGCCCCATCGCCTGGGGCGAACTGCCGGGCCGCTCCGGCCAGCTGATGATACAGGGCGCGGCCTGAGGGCGCGCCGCCTGGTAGCGTTGCCAGCACCGATCCAACGCCGAAGTTCACACAGGAGATAAGCCGTGGCTGCTAGCCCCACCGTCGTTGCCCCCCCGTCGCCCGTCGCCGATTTCAGCGCCCCCATGACCGGCGGCCAGACCTTCCAGCTGTCCGGCCGTCCAGCGCGCAGCACCGTGCTGTTCTTCTACCCCAAGGACAACACCCCGGGCTGCACCACCGAAAACATGGCTTTCCGCGACCTGCATGAGCAGTTCCGCGCGGCCGGCGCGGAAGTCTATGGCGTCAGCCGCGACTCGCTGCGCTCGCACGAAAACTTCAAGGCCAAGCTGGGCCTGCCGTTCGACCTGATTTCCGATCCGGAGGAAGCCCTGTGCACCCAGTTCGGCGTCATGAAGATGAAGCAGCTGTACGGCAAGACCGTGCGCGGCATAGAGCGCAGTACGTTTGTGATTGACGCTAACGGCCAATTGGTGAAAGAATGGAGAGGCGTGAAGGTAGCAAGCCACGCCGACGAAGTGCTGGAATTTGTGGCGCGTCAGAGTTAGGCGGGCCACAGTCCGGAGTTGCTCAACCGTAGCAGAAACCCAGTGTAGCGCCAATTGAGTCATCACTGTACCTCTTCATTCAACCCACCCACCATGGTGGCCTCGGCCACCACGCGGTACTTTCCGGGCCTTGACCGGCCCGCCGGCAGTCTTATATTCCCTTACCACCAGCATCCACCCCATCCGGCCGGGGCGCGTCCGCTTGCGCGCCGCGCTGCCTGCCCATGGACGGATTCCTCAGTAATTCTTAGATCGAGATCCTGATGCCACTGCCAAAAATACCAAGTAAGCCAGCGACTATACTGTTGGCAAAAGATTACCCCCAAGCGACAGGCACCCGCCCGGCCCAGCCCGCCATAGCTACCGTGGCCGACGTTGCCCCCGCGCCGAAGAAGGCGGCGCCCGTCAAGGCAGTTCCAGTCAGCAATACCAAGCCCGCCGCAGCCCCTGCTGCGCCGGCAGCGGCCGCGCCTGCGGCCAAGCCCGTCAAATCCAAGGCCGTGGCCGCCGTGCTGCAAGCCGCGCCCGCCATCCTGCAGGCGGCCCAGGAAGCTGCCGCCGCTCCCGCCGCAACGCCGGCCGCCAAGCCCGTGAAAGCCAAGGCGCCGGCGCGCGCCAAGGTTACCCCGATCAAGGGCGAGGTGGCCAAGCACAAGCCGGCCGAGGTCAACCTCAAGTCGTCCACCAGCCGCCAGGCCGACCGCAGCGGCCTGACCAAGCTGTTCGTGCTGGACACCAACGTGCTCATGCACGACCCCTCCTCGCTGTTCCGCTTCGAGGAACACGACGTCTACCTGCCCATGATGACGCTGGAGGAGCTGGACAACCACAAGAAAGGCATGACCGAGGTGGCCCGCAATGCGCGCCAGGTCTCGCGCACGCTGGACGCGCTGATGTCGGGCACCGACGACGACGCCATCGAGCAGGGCATCCCGCTGTCCAAGCTGGGCAACAAGGACGCCAAGGGCCGTTTGTACTTCCAGACCCGGCTGCAGAACGCCGACCTGCCGGCCGGCCTGCCGGTCGGCAAGGCCGACAACCAGATCCTGGCCGTGGTGCGCTCGCTGGAAGGCGAACAGGAAGGCCGCCCCGTGGTGCTGGTGTCCAAGGACATCAACATGCGCATCAAGGCGCGCGCCCTGGGCCTGCCGGCCGAGGATTACTTCAACGACCACGTGCTGGAAGACACCGACCTGCTGTACTCGGGCATCGTGCAGCTGCCGGACGACTTCTGGAACAAGCACGGCAAGGACATGGAGTCCTGGCAGGAGAACAAGAACGGCCAGAGCGCCACCTTCTACCGCGTCACCGGACCCTTCATCCCCTCGCTGCTGGTGAACCAGTTCGTATTCCTGGAGCCGAACAATGGCGAGGCGCCGTTCTACGGCCAGGTCAAGCAAATCAACGGCAAGACCGCCGTGCTGCAAACCCTGCGCGACTACAGCCACAACAAGAACAGCGTGTGGGGCGTCACGGCGCGCAACCGCGAGCAGAACTTTGCCCTCAACCTGCTGATGAACCCGGAGTGCGACTTCGTCACCCTGCTGGGCCAGGCCGGTACCGGCAAGACCCTGCTGGCCCTGGCCGCCGGCCTGGCGCAGGTGCTGGAGACCAAGCTGTACAACGAGATCATCGTCACCCGCGTCACCGTGCCGGTGGGCGAGGACATCGGTTTCCTGCCCGGCACCGAGGAAGAGAAGATGTCGCCCTGGATGGGCGCCTTCGACGACAACCTGGAAGTGCTGAACAAGTCCGATTCCGACGGCGGCGAGTGGGGCCGCGCCGCCACCCAGGACCTGATCCGTTCGCGCATCAAGATCAAGTCGCTCAACTTCATGCGCGGCCGCACCTTCGTCAACAAGTTCCTGATCATCGACGAGGCGCAGAACCTGACGCCCAAGCAGGTCAAGACCCTGGTCACGCGCGCCGGTCCCGGCACCAAGATCCTGTGCCTGGGCAATATCGCCCAGATCGACACGCCCTACCTGACCGAAGGGTCGAGCGGCCTGACCTATGTGGTGGACCGCTTCAAGGGCTGGTCGCACAGCGGCCACGTGACCCTGGCGCGCGGCGAACGCTCGCGCCTGGCCGACCACGCGTCCGACGTGCTGTAAGCCGGCTGAGTCCGCCGCAAAGCCCCGCCCGCAGCAATGCGGCGGGGCTTTTTCTTTGTTTTGTCCACTACACGCCACAAACGCCTTGATACCGCCTGCATCCTGTATGACACTGGGTATGCAGGGCCGGTGCAGCCTTGCCGCACACAGCTGAGGCAGACATGGACATCCCCATCTTGATACAGAAGGACGGCGCGAGCGAGTACGGCGTCACCGTTCCCGACCTGCCAGGCTGCGTCACCAGCGGTGAGACAGTGGACAAGGCAATGAGCAATGCCGCCAAGACCATACACCGCCACGTCGGCCTGCTGGTCGAACAGGGGCGGCCGTTCGAGATCCGCCCCACCACCGTGGAAACCCTGTCGCGCGAGCCGGACTACGCCGGCGGCATCTGGGCCCTGGTCAGCCTGGACCTGGCGCGCCTGGACGATCCGCCCGATTGAACTTGACCTTCCCATGGCGGGAAGGAGTACAGTACCGCCATGTGCTATCGAAGGAGGGTTTCATGTATCAATTGCAGGTGGAAGACATGAGCTGCGGCCACTGCGTGGCCTCGGTGACCAAGGCGGTGCAGGCCGTGGACGGCGGCGCCAGGGTGGAAGTGGACCTGGCCGGCAAGACCGTCAAGGTCGACAGCGGCAGCCCGCTGGACGCCATCAAGGGCGCCATCGAGGATGCCGGCTACCCCGTGACGGCGTCACACTAAAGAGCTTTTGTTTGGATCGGGGGCGATGCAACGCTGCCGCCCGATACCAAATTGTCTCCTTGCCGTATCAAAGCCGCTTGCCGGGTTAAATGATCTACTCTCGACTGAATACGTTCCCGTAGTTGCGAACTCGTGGCTTTATAACCCAGCCGCCTTGCGACCGTTTGAACGATCTCGTCAACAGTGGCGCCGAAGTTCTTCTGTACCACCTGTTCGATAGCGATATCGAGTTCCTGTGGCGGCAGCATCTCAGGCTTCCTTAGGCCGTCCGATTTCACAGCGCTTCTGTCACGCACAACTATTTCGCCGTCGGTGCGCGAAATAAAGCCACCGTGCAATTTCAGTCCTTCCACTTGCAAGGCCACGCGCATGCCACGCTCGATGGCCGCTTGTATCCGCCCGCCGGCTCGTTTTAGGCCCCAAGCACTGCGCAGGCGCACAACAATCTCGTCCACGTGTACAGGAGCTTCGATTAAAGCCACGTGGCGAATGAGATCCGCCAAGGTCGAATCTGGCGCCTCATGCAGTTCACCAACTCCAACAGGAGGGGCAGGGCTGGCCTCGACGTATGCAACGCTGTTGCTGTCGAAATGTGAGGACGCTATCAGTCCTATTTCCGTAACCTCCCCGCGATCAATCGTTACAATTTTAGGGACGGTTCGCGGCATCGCCTTGTGCTCCCCTTCTACGACATCGATGGCAGCCTTCGCTGCCTGAATCGCGGTAACCAACGTCTGCAATTGTTCCTTGGGACGCTGGAACCACTCAGTGCTCCAGATTCGGTGAATGACCCAGCCATGATCCTCTAGCACGGCCTGCCGCAAACGGTCCCGGTCTCGTGCCGACCGCGAGCTATGGTAAGAAGCACCATCGCACTCTATCCCGAGCAAGTATCTGCCTGCATTATCGGGATCGACAACCGCAAGATCAATGAAGAATCCAGCAATACCCACTTGAGGATGCACTTTGTAGCCCAGTTGCGTTAATTCTTGAGCAACCTGCGCTTCAAAACCGCTATCGTAATCCCGTCCCGACAACGTAGGGATATCCAGCTTACCAGTCCGAGCAAATCTCAGGAACAGTTTAAAGGCAAACACACCTTTTCCTTTGCCGCGCTCCAGATCAATATCCTCGTCAGTAATGGAGGAAAATATCTCGCAGCGGCGTTTGGCCCTGCTGATCAGCACATTCAAGCGACGTTCTCCACCATCCGCACTGAGCGGACCGAAGCGCATCGCCATGTACCCTTGAGCGTTCTTACCATAACCGACAGAGATGAAGATGACATCGCGTTCATCCCCTTGCACGTTCTCCAGATTTTTTACAAAAAATGGCTCGCTTGGATGGGTACTAAAAAATCCCTCAGTATCAGGGCTCTGTCGTCGTAGAACCTCAAGCTGGTCTAGTATTGCTTTCCGCTGCCTAACGGAAAATGTTGCGACGCCTAGTGACAGCTCTGGGGTGACGCGCGCGTGCTTAATGATGGCTTCAGCAATGGCAGCTGCCTCCAGCTGATTTGTGCCGGTATTACCGGAGTCAAATACCCCCTCGGGAAGGTGCCGAAACAACAGGCCCATCCCTGCTTCGTGCGTATATGGACTTGGCACAATGAAGAGCTTGTTCTCGTAGAACTGACTGTTGGATACTGCAATCAGCGATTGATGCCGGCTGCGATAATGCCACCTCAGCATACGCTGCGGCAGACCCCTGGCCGAGAATAAGCCGAGAATGCTTTCCACGTCGGAGACTTGCGCCTCGTCTCCATCGTCATCATCCTGCTGCCCGGTCACCTTCGAGAAGAATTTTGTCGGTGGTAGCTGGCGCTCATCGCCGACCACTACAACTTGACGACAACGTGCCACCGCGCCAAGAGCATCAACAGGCTGGATCTGACTCGCCTCGTCCATTACCAACAAGTCGAAGGTTAATTTGCCAGGCGGCAGAAATTGCGCCACAGAGAGCGGACTCATCATCATCACAGGCTTCAGTGCTTGTACCGCGGGCGCAGCCTTGGCCATCAACTGCCGAATTGGCATATGCCCGCGACGTCTGACCATTTCGCCACGCAATACGCCCAGTGGTCCAACGGCACCGGTTCCCTTTGGCATGCGGCGGTAATGAGCCTTGACCACCTCTAAGCTGGCAGCCTTGATTCGCTGCCGGTCCATGGTCACAAATTCGGCCACGTGCCGGCCATGGAGAGCCCCATCAAACCGGCCTAATTCCGGCTCTTGGGCGAGTTGACTCCTGAAGAGCGATTCATAATATGCCATTTCGAAAGTCGGCTCAGCGGCGACGGGCTGCAATTGCCCGGATTCCAGCTTGCCGACCAAATCGCCCAACCCTAACCAGCACGCCTTCTCGGCACGGTCCTTGTAAGCAACCCACTTTGACAACTGCTCGGAATGTTGCACCCACGCGGTGAATCGCCGCGCGATATTGTCCAACAGCACCTCATGTATATCCGCACTATCGAATAATTTTGCCGAGTTTGTTTTGAGGTCATTTTGCAGCGATACCAACTCCGCAAGGAATGCATCGACGAGCGCCGCCAGCTCTTGCATCTTTTGATATGGTTCTGCTCGATCTAGTTGGGCAGCACAGACTTTGCGGATGTCCGCATTGTCCCTAACCCACTGAACTGTCTCGGCCAAGAGCTGCCAGTTGGATGCCTCATGCTGCCAATAATCGCCAAACGCAGCCTGACACAAGGCGCTGTTCTCGTCGAGCACGCGCCGCGCGCCTTGTGCAGCATCCAATTGCGCTAACAAATGCCGACGCGCCATGCATGTCGCAGGAACCGGCGATACTAATGCTGCGAATTCGGCATCGATTGCCACGAACATTTGAACGGCGCCGACGAGATCATCTATGGAAATTGATTCACTGGATGCAGTGTTCGGGAAAAAAACCGCAGCAACGCCGTCAGCATCACGCCATAATGTCTGGACAAGCGGCAGAAGCTGCTCAAAAATCGCCTTAAGCTGCGACGTAAGCGACCGCAGCGCACCCTTATCAGTAACCTGAACAGCCAGTAATCGCGGCTCGTTGCCGAGGCCCCTAAGGCTGCGCATCCACTCGACCAGTCTTTTGAGCGGTTCTGAAGAGGACCGTTCCGAACGCCAGTCCGGCCCGAATGCCGCACGACCAAAATCATCTTGCTTGATAATAAGCTCACGGCACTTCTGCCCTTGGGCCAGGGAATCCAGAAGCTCAAGCTGAGTTGGCAGCGGTACGGAAGGATTCTTCAGGAAAGACTTGACATAAGAATTCGCCCTACGCCAATCACTACTAAAGAAACGGAATAAACCCTGCCCATGCATGGCTAAAGTCTGCCTGGCTCCTGCCAGATCCACATCCCAAGCGGCGTCCGTAAGATGGCTGCTCAACCGCGCCCGCAGTTCAGCAAGAATGCTTATGTTGTCAGCAAGCTCTGCAGCTTGCTCAACGCCCTGATCCCACACGGCAGAAACCAGCACGTCATGGCCAACATCTGGAGCCTCGGTAATCCGTTCAGCCACTGAAATTTTTCTGCGTATCGCGGCAATGGTATCCGGTTCAGCCCAGCCCAACTGGGCTTTAAACAAGGCAAGTGAACTCAAGAGTCCGGGCAAGAGCTTTTTTATCTGAAGCGGTGCTGCGAATGAGCACGCGTCAAACTGATCTGGCAAAAGCTCTAATCTGGACTGCAAGGAACTCACGTCGGAATTCCATGCCACCGGCAGGATATGTTGAGATAAAAATCCAGCCAACTCATCCCAACGAACACCAGCCGCAATAACCTGATCTAATTGAGCAATCGCAGTTTCCCAACAATCCGCAGCCAACGCATGCCCACTGATTGGGGGCGCGCTAGCTATGCGGCGGCTTAACACCACCAGAGGTTCCACAGCTGCCAGACTGCTCGGTGCCGGGATCTGCATCCGGGTGGCCACATGCTTATAACCTCCCTGGATCACAGAGAGACGCTCACTAAGGCCTATGATTTTCCGTATCGACCTGTCCACATCGGTCGGGAAAATAACATTCAGTCCAACACCATGCCATGGATGGGCATCGGGGACACCAATGTCGGTAATCCGCTGTGCCAGTTCGCGGACCAGTTTGAGCCGGTCAGAGAATCCATCTGCCGTCCAATCAGACGCATTGGCAAGCTGGAGGTCAACAGGACTCCCCAGTGTCCGTTGCAGTCGCACCAGCTCACCAATTACTTGGTAAGGAGTCAATCCAGCACGATCATGAGGCCGATGAAGTCTCCGAGCATGCGCATTCAAAAGCGCTCGTCCAATTTCCAGACGGGCATTTAGTGTAGACTCGAAGTCTTCCTTAGGAGGACCAAGCTCGAAGGTTCGACGTAGCTCTTCAAGTAATATACGTTTGTTGGCCTTATTGCTGTGCAGTTCCAGACACGCGTCGCCCACACCGGCATGGTCCAAACGACGCTTGACCACTTCCAATGCGGCCATTTTTTCCGCGACAAATAGGACCGTCTTGCCATCGGCAATCGCTGATGCAATCACGTTCGCAATCGTCTGCGATTTCCCCGTCCCTGGAGGTCCTTGAATTACCAGATTGTGACCTTTTCTCACATCATTGACCGCAAGTGCTTGCGAACTGTCGCAGTCAACGATATGAGTGAGATCGGGCACCGGAATGCAGGCGTCGAGATCAACCTCATCAGACAATAACGAACCAGCACTGCTGAATCCGGTGCTAAGTAAGCCGCTAATCAA
Source organism: Duganella kummerowiae (assembly GCF_053572355.1). Lineage (NCBI taxonomy): Bacteria > Pseudomonadati > Pseudomonadota > Betaproteobacteria > Burkholderiales > Oxalobacteraceae > Duganella > Duganella kummerowiae. The sequence continues at coordinate 416,547 of NZ_JBKFEH010000010.1, read as the reverse complement.
CGGCTTCGACAACAGCCCTCCCTCCTGAGCCCAAACTGCTGGGTCCAAATCTCGATACATAAGGAATTTAGCGAAAGAGAACAAGCCGAGTACGATATCGTCGGGCTGAACAGACCAGTTTATCTTGGACTTAACAGCGTCTGCCACCGCATCGATATAACTGGACACGTTGAGCTCGTCGCCGGTCTCGAAGACGGGCAATGTCAGACTATGAACTCGCTCGAGATAGGCCTCAAGGGACAGATTTGCCGCCACGTCCTCCTGCCGCCATTTCAGTTTAAACTGCTCTGCCGCGTTTCCACGCTCCAGGTTGACCGGTACGAGCACAAGAGGAGCATAGCGTATGTTTTTTTCGTTACTGGGATCGACCCACTTCAACGTGCCCAAGACCAAGAACAGAATATTAACCCCTTGCTCCTCCTCTAGCGTGCGCGCATCGAAATAGAGCTCGAGCAGCCGTCGTTGTAACCCCTTGGAGGTAAGCTTAGTTTGGAGCTTTGTATCAACATGTCGGCTAAGCACGCCATGCTCGTTGACGCTGTCGTCATCCGGTTGAGCCAAGTCGGTAATTTCATCCTCATCATGTTGAGCGCTGGCGCTCACTGAGGCCGCACGTCCTGGAAGAAACGTGAAGGTCTTTCCTTCTGTGACAAGTATCCGATAGATCTCGGACGACTTTTCGTCCACTACCTCGATCACTCTCGCAGACTTGGCTGAACGAGGGATGTTGAGTAACCTATTGCGCGCGGAAAGATCCAGTAGGTCGGTCCTGGCCCGTTCAAGCTTTTGCTCGGGACTAAGCCCTCCCTGCAAAAAGCTGGACGACTGTAAATCCTCAACTACTGGCATGGCTTCTCCTGGCAGGCAAATGTATTATTTATTTTAAAACACATTTAATGCCAGAATACCACTACAATCGGCAAATCGGCCCGATGAGATGGAATTTGAACAAAAAGCCACACCCGAAGTCGGGGGACATTCATCTCTGGAAATTCAATGGCTACTTGTCCAGCTCCGGATAGCGCCGGAAGATGCCGGTCTCGTTGAAGGGGATGCGGCGCTTGGACTTGAGGTAGGCGGCGATGTTGGGCCGCGCCGCCACCTTGTCGCGCAACGCGATCAATCCCGGCCAGCCCGGCTCCAGCCGCGCCATGGTGTTGGGGAAGGCATAGCGCAATCCTTCGACCAGCTGGAACAGCGACAAATCCACGTACGACAGCCGCGAGCCCAGCATGTAGCCGCCGCGCCCCGGATTGGCCTGCAGCACGCGCTCGAAATAGTCGAGGAATTTGGGGATGCGCTGTTCGCGGAATTCCCGGGCACGCGCCCTGGCTTCCTTCTTCTGGTCCTCGTAATACAGGCCGATCGAAATCGGGTGATGGGTGTCGTGCGCCTCGTTGACGATGTCGGCAATGGTCAGCTGCAGCTGGTTGGCCCACAGCCTGCCTGCTTGCGCGCGCGGCGCCAGGCCATGGTGGGCGCCGATGAACATCAGGATGTTGGCGGTCTGGCCTATCAGCAGGCCGCCCGCGCGCAGCACCGGCGGCGCGAACGATGGCGTATCCTCCTTATCCGCATCCAGGCTGTCCATCAGCGCCGGCATGCCCTGCTTGCGGCGCGCCACGTCCACGTAGGGCACGCCCGCTTCTTCCAGCGCCAGGCGCACGAATTCGCCGCGTCCCTGCAGGCCGGGCCAGTAATAGAGTTGGTATGGAGTCGTCATGCCGGCATGCTAGCACCGCCGCGCCGCGTGCGACGCACGGCACTGCAGGCGGCAAAATACAAGCGCTGATTACGCTGGACGAAGCCGGTGCGGCCCGGAGAAACCGGCTGATGATTGCCATCTGGCTATAATAACCCGCCCTCCATCCTCTATCTTCGACCACATGGCCATCCCCGCCCCGCTGGACCTGCACATCGTGCTGCTGATTGCCGCCGCAGGCCTGGTGGCCGGGATACAGAACGCGCTGGCGGGAGGCGGCTCCTTCCTCACCTTCCCCACCCTGCTGCTGGCCGGCCTCGATCCCCTGGCCGCCAACATGACCTCCACCATCGCCATGTTCCCCAGCCAGGCCACGGCCGCCATGGCCGGGCGCAAGCTGGCCGGCGACGTCGGCCCCCTCAGCTTCGGACAGATGGTCGGCATCAGCCTGGCGGGCGGCGTGGCGGGCGCGCTGCTGCTGCTGGTCACGCCGCCCAGCTTCTTTGCCCGGCTGGTGCCGTGGCTGATCCTGTTCGCCACCATCGTGTTCGCGTGGGGCAGCTTCCGCAAGCAGCCGCTGCACACGGCGTCCGCCATGCCGCGCTGGCAGCTGGTGCTGGCGCAAGCCTGCATCTCCATCTACGGCGGCTACTTCGGCGGCGGCATCGGCTTTTTGATGCTGGCCGCGCTCACCATCGCCGGCCAGCAGGTGCGCACCGCCACCGCCACCAAGAACGTGCTGGCGGCGGCCATGAACCTGGCCGCCACCGCGGTGTTCGCGCTGTCGCCGCTGGTCAGCTGGCCGGCCGCGCTGGCGCTGTGCCTGGGCGGGATCGTGGGCGGCTTGTGCGGCGGCTGGCTGATGCACCGCCTGCCCGAAAGGCTGATGCGCGTGGTGGTGGTGCTGATCGGCGCCACGCTCACGGTGTGGATGTTCGCGCGCGCCTGATCAGAACACGGCGCGCAGCGTCAGGCGCACGGTGCGCGGCTCGACCGGGTGGTAGTGGATGTCATCCACGCCCTCGGCCAGTTCACCCGGCAGGCGCGAGGTGTAGTAGTAATCGACATCGCTGGCCTTGCGGTCGAACAGGTTGAAGGCGTCCAGGCCCAGCGACCAGCGGCGGTCGATGCGGTAGCCCAGGCGCGCATAGGCGATGGCGGTGCTGGCCGAGCGCCGGCTGTCATCCTCGACCAGTGGACGCGGGCCGAAGTAGCGCATCTGGAAGGCGCCCGACCATGGGCCGATATCGGTGATGGTGGCGCCGAACGAGGCCACCTTGCCGATCGCGCCGGGGATATGGTCGCCGGCCGTGTCATGCTCCGTGTAGTGGCTGCGCGAGTAAGCCAGGTCCAGGTCGAACAGCAGCCACGGACGGGCGATGTAGTGGTTATTCCACTCGATGCCGTAACGTTGGCTGCCCCGGCTGGCCGAGGTATCGCCCGCGTCGCCGGAAAACACCAGCTCCGAGGCCGACCGCAGCTTCCACAGCGCCATCGAGCTTTGCAGTCCCTGGATGAATTCAGTCCGCAATCCCACTTCGGCGCCGCGCGTCTTGACCAGCGGCGTGACCGGATCGACCGCCACCAGCTCGCGCGGCGCGATATGCACGGTGGTGCCGCGCGCATCATTGCTGTGGAAGCCCTCGCCGTAGTTGACAAACAATTCGGTCTGGTCCCACGGCCCCAGCACCAGCGACAGCTTGGGCGAGGTGATGGAGGCGCTCACCTTGCCGCTGTTCGCCGCCAGGTTGCTGCGCACGTCGAAGCGGTAGCGGTCATGGCGCAGCCCGGCCACGGAACGCAGCCAGCCGGTCCACTGCACCGTGTTCTCGGCATACAGTCCCAGGCTGCCTTCGTCCACGCGCGACTCGGAGATCGTGCCAGTGATTTGCTGCCTGACGGTGCTGTACAGCGCCAGCGGGGCTATATGGTCATGGCGTGCCTGTACACCGAGCTTGTTGCTGCCGCCCTGGTTGAACCAGGTCTTGCTGGCTTCAAAACCGGCCATGCGCCGCTTCTCGGTCTGGCGCGTCTGGTCGCCGTTGACCGGATCGTCGAGGAAGTAAGTGAAATTGTTGTACAGCGCGAGGCTGGACTGCACCAGGTAGGCGTTGGCCTGCAGCAGCGAGCCGGCGTCGCGCTTGCGCATTGCGGCGGACAGGCTGTAGCGGGAAGTGATGCCACCGTCGCTGTTGTCGATGGCGCCGTAGGGATTCAGTTCGCCGCTGTCCACCGCGCGCAGCGGAATCTGGTTGCTGGCGTGCCAGGCGCCCTGGTAGGCCATGCCGGTCACGCTGAACTGGTCGTCGCTGCCGCCCTGGCTGTAGCGCAGCACGCCGATGTTTTTGTGGAAGGCTTCCGGCAGCAGCCACGGGCCGTTGTTGTGCGCCGACTCCAGGCCAGCCACCAGGTTGCCCACACCCAGCGGCGTGGAAGCGGTCAGCACCGCGCGCCCATACTGGTGCTCACCCACCGTTAGGCTGGCGCTGCTGGCGGACAGCTTGTTGGCCAGGCCCATGCGCGCCGATCCGGCCGAGGCGAAATCGCCATCGTCGGCCTGGTACGGCCCCTTCCTGTAGCTGATGCGGTCGACCATCTCGGGGATCAGGAAATTCAGGTCGGTGTAGCCCTGGCCGTGCGCGTGGCTGCGCATATTGACCGGCATGCCATCGACATAGGTGGCAAAGTCGGTGCCGTGATCGAGGTTGAAGCCGCGCAGGAAGTACTGGTTGGCCTTGCCGTCGCCGCTGTGCTGGGTGACGATCACGCCAGGCACGAATTCCAGCAGCTCGCCGGGCCGCAACGCAGGACGGTTGGCGATCAGCGCGGACGTCACCACGCCCTGGCTTGCGGCGCCCGAGGTGCCGACGCCATTGTCGTAATGGCCCAGCACTTCGACCTTTTGCGGTTCCTCGTCGGGCGCGGCCAGCGAGAGTACCGGCACGGCGGCGGCCAGGGTGGCGGCGATAGCTTTGAGCTTCATAAGTAATCCTTCAGTTTGCGTAGCTTGTTGCGGCGGCTGGCGTAGCCCACGCCGACCAGGGCGCCGGCCAGCGCCAGCAGGGCCAGCGTGCCCACCGTTTTCTGCGCCGGCGTCAGGTTGGACAAGGTCTGCATCTCGAAGCCGCTGACCTTGGCGTCGGGGGCGTCGGCCTTGGGTTGCGGTTTTGCTGGCGCCGCTTTCGCCGGCGCGCTGGGCGGCGTGGGCGCAGGCCGCGCCCCGGCGCGCGCCTGCAGCTCCTGCAGCTGCTGCGCCACCTTGCCGGCCGCCTGGGCGGCGGCTTGCTGCGACGGCGCCGAGCCGCCGGCGCGGGCCGCGTTCACGGCGCCGTGCACCACTGCCGCGTTGGCGCCGAGATTGGGTGCGAACTGCGCCCCGGATGGCGGCGCGATCTTCAGCGTCTCGCGGCTGCAGGAATCGGCGCCGCAGGCCACGCCCGCTTCCCTGATGGCTTGCGCGTTCTGGCGCACCAGGTCGCGCCGCACCGCCTCGGCAGGCTTCCAGTAGCCGCGTTCGATGGCGCTCAGCATGCGGTCCGTGATGGCCTGGTAGGCGCGCAGGTTGCCGCTGGCCGCGATGCGTTCGCGCACCTTGAGGCCGTGGCGGTCCGCCACATAGGTCTCGTACATGCGCTGCCATTTGCCGGCGTCCACCACTTCCGGCACCGTGACCTGCCAGGCCCACAGGTAATCGACCACGCGGTTGACATAACGCGCACCGGAATAGCCTTCCTTGAGCATGCTGTCGGCCCAGCGCGGGTTCAGGTAGCGCGCCTGCATTTCCTGGCCCATGTACTGTTCCAGCGTCTTGTGGCCGGGGCGGCGCGGATTGGACAGGTCGCTCACCATCACCTCCGGCGTCTTGCCGTCCACGGCGCGCACCGCCATCGCGGTGCCGCCCAGGTATTGGAAGAAGTCGTCGTTGTCCAGGGTGGCGAACAGGTTGCTGGAGCGGCTGTGCAGGGCCACCTTGCTGCCGGACAGCGCCTGGCGGAACAGCTCGCGGCGCAGCGCCGGTGTGGCCTGATCATCGCCCCAGTAGCCGCCGCCAAATGGATGGCTCATGCGGTTGATGAACACCTCGGCCACTTCCTTTTCGTCCTGCCAGGCGTTGGTCAGCGGGATCAGCTTTTCGATCTGGGTGCCGTAGGCGCCGCTGGGCAGGCCGAAGATGCGCACCGACGCCATGCGCTGCGCTTCCTCGGCGCCGACCCCGCGCGCCTGCATGGCGGCGGCCACCTTGCGGCTGTGCTCCTGCAGCACGTTACCACCACCGCCGTCGGCGCTGTCGTCCTGTTTCTGCGCCAGCTGCACCGCCTGGTCCATCAGGGCCAGCACATTGCCGAACAGGTCGCGGAACAGGCCGGACGAAATCAAGGTGACGTCCACCCGCGGGCGGCCCAGCTGCTGGCGCGGGATGGCTACCACCCCGGTCACGCGGCCACGGTCGTCCCAGGTCGGACGCACGCCCAGCAGCGCCATGGCCTGCGCCTCCATGATGCCCTCGTGGCGCGAGGTCTCCACGCCCCACAAATTCATGCTCAATTTGTCGGGATACACGCCGTGGCGCTTGCGGTAATCCTCCACCAGCTGCTGCGCCAGCCTGGCGCCCGCTTCGTAGGTGGTCTTGCTGGGGATGCGCGCCGGGTCCAGGCCGAAGAAGTTGCGGCCGGTGGGCAGCGCGTCCGGATTGCGTACCAGGTCGGCGCTGGCGCCGGTCGGGATATAGCGGCCGGACAGGGCCTCCATCAAGCGCTGCAGCTCCAGCCCGGCGCTGCGCTCGATATCGGTTTCCAACTGGGCGATGCGGCGCTGCTTTTGCTCCGCCGTCGCGCTGTCGTCCATGCTGACCACGGCGCGCGCGGTGGCGTTGCGCTGCTGCGGCGCGGGCGCCACGCCAAAGGTGTGCAGGCCGAACGGGGTCAGCTTGCTGCCGGTGTCGTCCAGATATTCCTCCAGCGCTTCCATGTCGGCTTCGGACTTCAGTTCCTTCTTCTTCATGTCCTTGAGCACCCCGGCCTTCGCCGCCAGGCGGTTGATGGCCAGCAGGTGGCTGCGCGCCAGCAGAGGGCTTTTTTGCTCGGCCACGCGGTAGTCGTTCAGCAGCGCGCCCAGTTCGCGCAGGTCCGGATTCAGGCCGGCCACGTCGAACGGCGGCGTCAGGTGGTCGACGATGACGGCCATGCCGCGCCGCTTGGCCTGTATGCCCTCGCCCACGTCGTCCATCACGTAGGGATAGATGTTGGGCATGGCGCCGATCAGGGCTTCGGTGGGATCGGCCCCGGACAGGCCGGCCTCTTTCCCGGTCAGCCATTCCTGGGTGCCGTGGGTGCCGATGTGCATGACGGCGTCGGCATGGTAGGCGCGCTGCAGCCACAGGTAGAAGGCGATGTACTCGTGGCTGGGCGGCATGCTCACTTCATTGTGCAGCTTTTCCAGGTTCTGCTCCCAGGCGCGGCCCGGCTGCGGCGCCATCAGCACATTGCCGTAGCGGCGCGCCGGGTAGACGAAGTACGGTACGCCCTGGGCGTCGCGCCACAGCACCGGCGCTTTTTCCGGCTTGCCCCAGGACTGCTCGATGGACGAGCGCAGCGCCTGCGGCAGGGCGGCGTACCATTGCTGGTAGTCGGACAGCGGTACCAGCAGCGCCTGTCCGCTCTCGGCCAGGTGCTTGAGGCCCGCCATGTAGTCGCCCCTGGCCTTGCCCGGGTAATTGCCCCACTGCTGGATGGCGCCCTGCAATTCCAGCGCTTCGGCCGGCAGCGCGTCGCCGGTGGCATAGCCTTCCTGCTTCAGGCGCTGGACGATCTGCCACAGGCTGTCCGGCAGCACGTTCAGGTATGCCGCGCCTATGGTTTCCGAGCCGTGCGGATAATTAAAGTAGATCATGGCGATGCGCTTGTCGGCATTGGCCTTGTGGCGCAGCGCCATCCAGGCATCGACGCGCCGGGCCAGGCGTTCGATGCGCTCGGCAATCGGCGTTTCCTCTACATAGGCCAGGCCGGTCTGGGCGTCGGACACGCGTTCGCGGCTGGCCACCACGGTGGGCTGTATCAGGCCCGCCACCTCGGCGCCGGCCAGTTGCCAGGTGCGCTCGATCAGGTCCAGGCCGACCTTGGAGTCCTGCCACTGCTGGACGCTTTGCTGGCTGAGCGTGATGGCGTTGATGGCCGGGACGCCGATCTGGTCCAGCAGCTTGCCGGTGCCGGCGGTGCCACCCACCTTCATGCCCAGCGCGACGATCAGCTCCACCCGGCTCTTTCCACTTTCATCGAGCAGGTAGCGCAGCGGCACCTCGTAGGGATAGCCGAACACCGGCAGCACGTTGTAGCCGCCCGCCTCCAGCCGCTGCACGATGGCGGCCAGCGGCAGGGTCTGTCCGGCCACCAAACTGGCCCGGTAGAACGGCACCGCGATCCACGGCGCGCCCGGCTTGTGCCGGGCATAGCCGCGCACATAGTCGTCGTAGCTGGAGACGGTGCGGTTGGCCGCCACGTCGTACAGGCCGGCCTCCGGCATGGCGTGCACCGCGCCTACTTCCAGCGTGCCGCCCAGGCTGTTGCGCAGCAGGTAGCGCAGCAGATTGCCCATGTTCTCGATGCCGCCCTCGCGCGCATAGGCCTGGATCTGCGGCTCATCGCGCACGCCCTGTTCGAGCAGGCTGTCGTCGATGGCGCCGCCCACGGCAAACACCGGCCGTTTCGCTTTCCGCAGCGCCAGCAGCTCGGCGGCAATGCCGGTCATGGCCTGGCGGCCCTTGGCGTTGATGACGGCGACGTCGGCGCCGGTCAGCGCCGCGCGGTCGGCCGGCGACAGGCCGTTGACGGGAATGATGCGCACCGCCACATGCATGGCTTGCAATTCCGCCTGCAGGCCGCGCACGGCCAGCACGGCCGGCCGCGATTCCACGTCGCCCAGCATCAGCGCCACCGTGCGCGTCGCCGGCGCCGCGTGCAGGCGGCTGGCCAGGCACAGCGCAGCTATCAGCAAGACCAGCAGGGCCTGGGCCCACAGCTTATTCCGGTACATAGACCACCTTCCCGTCCGGCAGTTGATAGGCGGTGCCCAGGCGCTTGCCGGAGCCCGACAAGGGCTTATCGCTGACGCGGCTCACCTTGATCTCGGCGCCCTTCTTGGTCAGCACCTCGACATGGCCGTCGGCGCTTTTCTTGGCGATGGTGACTTCGGAGTTGGGGTCCAGCAAGTCCATCATGTTCCAGGCCGAGAACAGGGCCAGCATCATGGCCACGATGAAGACGATGCTGGCGTCGAACAGGTTGGCGACGCCGGCCAGCGGATCGTCTCCTTGTTCGCCCTGGCGGCTGTAGCGGTGGCGGTTCAGGTAGCGCATGCCCTTATCCTTTCGAGGCCAGCAGGGTTTCGGCGGCGTAGGCGATCTCGGTCAGGTCGCTGCGCAGCCAGTGTTCGCGCACCAGCGCCAGCACATACGCGCACACGCTGCAGGCCAGGCCGACCACGGTGGCGGTGAAGGCGGTGGTCATGCTCTCGGCCATCCTGGGCAGGTTGCCCTGGGCCAGGCCGGCCAGAGAGATGCCCATCGGGATCAGGGTGCCCATCAGGCCCAGCGCCGGGCCGACACGCACCACGAAGCGCACCTTGTCCAGGCGGCGCATGCCGGCGCTGTCGGCGTGCTGCACCACGCGCTCCAGGCGTGCGTCCAGGCCGGGCTGGCCGTCCTGTTCGGCCAGCGCGTTGTGCATGTCCTTGCGCGCGGCGGCCACCAGCACGCGCACGCCGCGCCAGCGCTCCAGCGCCTCGGCGCCGAAGATGCCGAGGCAGACCAGCATGTGCAGCACCAGCAGCGCGATGCCCAGCAGGACCGGCAGGTACAGGATGGTGGAGATGGAATACAGCAGCGTCTCGATCGAGCGCACGGCCGCGTCGGCGGTGAGGTTCAGCATGGAATGATCCCGGAAGTGAAGGACGCGCGCAGGCAAGCGGCGCGTGCGCCAGGCACGGCCGCCTCACGGCAAAGCCGGCAGGCGCAAGATTTCGTCATTGAGTGAGGTCCAGCAGTAGCAACCCGGCTCACCTCCCCGTGAGCTGGCTGATCGGAAGCGCGGGCGCTTCCACCTGTCTGGCCGGTATCCGGGCTGGCAAGTCGAACCGGTTGACCTTCCCATGCTTGCGCACAGTGGTGTAACGAACCGGCTAGTCGCGGGGCGACGCTTGCTTACCGTTGCGGGGGCAGCGCAGGTTGGCCTAGTCGGCTTCCTGCTTCCCGTTTAACTGCGCATCCGGGCGGATGCGCGGGCACCAAACGGGCGCCATTATACGTGCTTATCGTGATCCGGCGGGGATTCGGCCAGGCTTTGGAGGATGGGGCAGTCGGGGCGGCCGTCGCCGTGGCAGCAATGGGCCAGGGCTTGCAGGGTGTCGCGCATCTCGGTCAGTTCGGCGATGCGCTGGTTGAGTTCTTCGACGTGCTGCAGCGCGATGCCCTTGACGTCGGCACTGGCGCGCTCCTGGTCCTGCCACAGCGACAGCAGGTTGCGGATCTGCTCCAGCGAGAAGCCCAGGCTGCGGGCGCGCTTGACGAAGCGCAGCGTGTGCAGCTCGTTTTCGCCGTACAGGCGGTAGCCGGCCTCGCTGCGCCGTCCGGGCGGGATCAGCTGGATGCTCTCGTAGTAACGTATCATCTTGGCGGAGACGCCGGATGCGGTGGCGGCTTGTCCGATGTTCATCTGTCCTCCTTGCCGGTGGCGGGACGCCAGCGGCGCAGCAGCAGGGCATTGCTGATCACGCTGACGGAACTGAGCGCCATGGCGGCGCCGGCCACCATGGGATTGAGCAGGCCGAGGGCCGCCAGCGGGATGCCCACCAGGTTGTAGATGAAGGCCCAGAACAGGTTCTGGCGTATCTTGGCGTAGCTGCGGCGCGAGATATCGATGGCGGCCGCCACCAGGGCCGGATCGCCGCGCATCAGGGTAATGCCGGCCGCATGCATGGCGACGTCGGTGCCGCTGGACATGGCGACGCCGACATCGGCGGCGGCCAGCGCGGGCGCGTCGTTGATGCCGTCGCCCACCATGGCGACGCGCTCGCCGTCCTGCCTGAGCGCGGCCACGCGGGCGGCCTTGTCAGCGGGGAGCATGTTGGCCACCACCTGGTCCATGCCGAGCGCGGCGCCCACGGCGGCGGCGCTGCCGGCGTTGTCACCGGTCAGCAGCACGGTGCGGATGTGCCGCGTGCGCAGGGCCTGCACGGCGGCCCGCGCCTGCGGCTTGAGGCGGTCGCCGAAGGCCAGCAGGCCCAGAAGCTGCGGCGGCTGCTCGGCCGCCAGCCAGGAGATGGTCAGGCCCTGCGCTTCCAGCTCGGCGGCGCGGGCCGACAGCGGCGCCGTATCCACGCCCTGCTCCGCCATCAGGCGCGTGCTGCCCAGGACCAGGCGCCGCCCGTCCACCAGCGCACCCACGCCCCGCCCCGGCAGCGCCTTCACCTCACTGGCAACGGGCGCCGCGTCTTGAGCCGCAGGCGCAACAGGCGTGCCCTCAGCGGCGGATGGCGCCGCGCGCGTTGCGGCTTCCAGCACCGCGCGCGCCAGCGCGTGTTCACTGCCGCGCTGGATGGCGGCGGCCAGCTGCAGCAGGCGCTGCTCGCCGATTCCGGCCGGGACCAGCGCGGCCAGCGAGGGCTTGCCCTCGGTCAGCGTGCCGGTCTTGTCGAACACCACGGTGGTGACGCGGTGCGCCAGTTCCAGCGCCTCCGCGTCCTTGATCAATATCCCGTGGCGCGCCGCCACCCCGGTGCCGGCCATGATGGCGGCCGGCGTCGCCAGCCCCAGTGCGCACGGGCAGGCGATCACCAGCACCGCCACCGCATTGATGATGGCGCGCTCGGCGTCGCCGGACACCAGCCACCAGCCGCCCAGGGTCAGCAGCGCCAGCACCAGCACCACCGGTACGAACACGGCGCTGACCTTGTCCACCAGCTGCTGCACCGGCGCCTTGGCCGCCTGCGCATCCTCCACCAGGCGGATGATGCGCGCCAGCGTGCTTTCGGCGCCGACCGCACTCACCCGTACCAGCAGCTGCCCTTCGCCGTTGATGGCGCCGCCCGTCACCCTGCCGCCGGGCTGGCGCGCCACCGGCAGGCTCTCGCCGGTGATCAGCGATTCATCCACATGGCTGGCGCCCTCCTCGATCACGCCATCGGTGGCGATGCGCTCGCCGGGCCGCACCACCACCAGCTCGCCCACGCGCACCTGGGCCAGCGCCACATCCACATCCAGCCCGGCGCGGCGCACCCGGGCCGTGTCCGGCCGCAGCGCCTGCAGGGCGCGAATGGCGGACGCGGTCTGGCGCTTGGCGCGCGCCTCCAGCCACTTGCCCAGCAGGACCAGGGTGATGACCACCGCCGACGCCTCGAAGTACAGGTGCGGCATGGCCCCGCCCCGCGCCAGCAGCTGCCACAGGCTCAGGCCATAGGCGGCGCTGGTGCCCAGCGCCACCAGCAGGTCCATATTGCCGCTGAGGTCCAGCGCAGCCTTCCAGCCGGCCCGGTAGAACCGCGCTCCCAGCCAGAACTGCACCGGCGTCGCCAGCAGCAGCTGCAGCCAGCCGTCCAGCATCCAGTGCACGCCGGCCAGCTCCAGCAGCATGGGCGCCAGCAGCGGCAGCGACAGCAGCGCGGCCAGCAGCACCGCCTTCCCGCCGCTGCCGGCAGCTTCGGCATCCGGCCTGGCCTCAGGCGGGGCTGGCAGGCTGGCCTGGTAACCCGCCTTCTCCACCGCCTGCGCGACGGCCGCGAAATCCAGCGGCCCGGACGACTCCAGCCTGGCCTGCTCGGTAGCCAGGTTGACGCTGACCTGTTCCACGCCCGGGACCCTGGCCAGCACGCGCTCGACCCGCCGCACGCAGGAGGCGCAGGTCATGCCGGCGATCTTGACCGACAGGGTGTTGGAGGGATGGGTAACGGTATTCTGGCTCATGGCGGTATCCGGCTGGCTATCATGACCAGCGTAGCATCAACCCTCCCATGATGGGAAGGTCAAGCTTTTTTCCGGGCCTGAGCGGCGTCAGTATTTGCCTGACTTGGCCACCCGGGGGCGATAAAAGCAGCTATGATCTGGCGATACCGACAATAAACACCCTCAGTATGGCAAACACCGAGGCGAGAGCATGAAATTCATTTTTTGGGGAGTGCGCGGTTCCATCCCGTCGCCCGGCCCGCGCACCGCGCGCTACGGCGGCAATACCACCTGCATCGAAGTCCGCACGGACGACAACACCCTTATCGTGCTCGACGGCGGCACCGGCATCTTTTCGCTGGCACAGTCGCTGGTGCAGTCGCCGGTGCGCCCGATTGAAGCGAATATCTTCATCACCCATAGCCATTGGGACCACATCCACGGCCTGCCCTTTTTCAGCCCGCTGTTCATGCGCGGCAGCCGGGTGCGCCTGCATGGCGTGACCGATCCCGACACCGGCCACGGCATCGAGCACGTGATGGGCGTGCAGTTGCAAAACAGTTATTTCCCCGTCAGCGAAACCCAGATGGCCGCCACCATCGAATACCGCACCGTGGCCGTGGGCGAAAGCCTGGAAGTCGGCGACGCCGTGGTGCGCAACGTGGTGATGAGCCATCCCGTGATCGACCTGGGCTACCGCATCGACTGCAACGGCAAGTCCCTGTTCTTCACCGGCGACCACGAACCGCACTACAACCCGCACGCTCCCGGCCATCCCGAATACCAGGCTTGCGAGGAATGGATACGGGCCGAGCGCGACGCCATCGACAACATGGCGCGCGGCGTGGACGCCCTGATCGTCGACTGCTCCTACACCCGCGAAGAATACCCGTCCAAGATAGGCTGGGGCCACGGCACCTTCGATTCCGCCTTCGAGATGGCGCTACGCACGGGCGCCAAGGCCCTGTACTGCACCCACCACGAACCGACCCGCAGCGACGACGAGCTGGAAGCCGCGTTTGCGGATGTGATGGCGCGCTATGCGGACCGCCTGGGCGGCCTGAAAGTGGTGCTGGCCTACGAGGGCATGGAAGTCAGGCTGGGCTAGCTGCGGCGATGGCGCGGACTCTAGGCCGCCAGCAAGTGGCGGGTGGAGCTGGACAGCATGGCCAGGTAAGGACCGGCGGGCGGCTGGCCCGGCGCCGGACGGCGGCGGCCGTGCGGCACGCTGCGGTCGATATTGTGGCGGCGCGAGATGCGGCGCCGCGACACGGCCGGCTGTTCGTAGGGATCGGCCGGCTCCGTGCGGCGCTCGGCCAGCATGCGCAGCTGGGCCAGGCCGGCCTCCAGCGCAAATTCGCGGCCCTGCAGCAAGGCGTCCACCAGTTGGGTCGCCAGCGACAGCGCGGCGCCGGCCAGGATGGCGGAACTGAACGGCAGCACCAGGCGGTAGCGGCCCTCGCTGCGCGGCAGCACGCCGATGAAGCCCACCATCTGCTCACGGCTGGCCAGGCGCTGCAGTTCCATGGCGGCTTGCTGGACCACGCCGGCCAGGTAGGGAATCTCATCCTCGCCCAGCGTATTGACCAGCACGCGCTGGCGCTCCAGGCCCGGCAGCGCCGCATGCAGGCGCGCTTCGAAGGCGGCGCGCTGTTCGGCGCAGAGCTCGCGGTCGGCATCCAGTTCCAGGATGGCCAGCAGGCAGGGTTTGTTGGCGTAGCGGTTGTGTTCTTGCAGGTAGCGGTGATCTATGATTCTCATGATGCGGCTTTCTTTAATATCAGGCCACATTATGGGATGCACACCGAAGCTTGCCCATCGGCGACGGGCGGGCGTCACTGTAAGACCCGGCTTACACTCGCTTAGCTGGAAATTAAAAAGGGAGCCGCGGCTCCCTTGTTGCTTACATGATGTGATGCCCTATCCACCAGGCGATGGCCGCCACGAAGGCGGACGCCGGGATGGTGAAGATCCAGGCCCACACGATATTGCCCGCGACACCCCAGCGCACGGCCGACATCTTCTGGGCCGAGCCGACGCCGACGATGGCGCCGGTGATGGTGTGGGTGGTCGATACCGGCACGCCCAGCGCGGTGGCCGTGAACAGCGTGATGGCGCCGCCGGTCTCGGCGCAGAAGCCGCCCACGGGTTTGAGCTTGGTGATCTTCTGGCCCATGGTTTTCACGATGCGCCAGCCGCCGAACAGGGTGCCGAACGAGATCGCCGTGTAGCAGGAGATGATCACCCACAGCGGCGGCATGGTGTCGGTGGCGCTGGAATAGCCGGCCGCGATCAGCAGCATCCAGATGATGCCTATGGTTTTCTGGGCGTCGTTGCCGCCGTGGCCCAGGCTGTAGGAGGCGGCCGAGAACAGCTGCAGGCGGCGGAACCATTTGTCCACGCGGCGCGGCGTAGAGCGCACGAAAATCCACGACACCAGCAGCATCATCAGCGAACCGAAGATGAAGCCCAGCAGCGGCGACAGCACGATGAACAGCACGGTCTTGAGCAGGCCGGCCGAGATCAGGGCGCCGGTGCCGCTCTTGGCCACGGCCGACCCCACCAGGCCGCCGATCAGGGCGTGCGAGGACGAGGATGGAATGCCGTAGTACCAGGTGAAGATGTTCCAGACGATGGCGCCCACCAGGGCCCCGAAAATCACGTACTGGTCCACCACGGACGGATCGATGGTGCCCTTGCCCACGGTGGCGGCCACGGTCAGCTGGTGGAACACGAAAATGGCGACGAAGTTGAACAGGGCGGCCATGGCCACCGCCGTTTGCGGCTTGAGCACGCCGGTCGAAACCACGGTGGCGATCGCGTTGGCCGCATCGTGGAAGCCGTTCATGAAGTCGAATATCAGCGCCAGGGCCACGAGCAGCCCCAGGGCGTACAGACTGATGGTCAGAGTGTGCATGTAAAATTATTCTCGCTGTCGGTCTGACGATCAGGCGTTTTCGACGATGATGCCTTCGATGATGTTGGCCACGTCTTCGCAGCGGTCGGTCACCGTTTCCAGGATTTCGTAGATGGCTTTCATCTTGATCAGGTTGCGCACGTCCGGCTCGTCGCGGAACAGCTTGGACATGGCGGCGCGCATCACGTGGTCGGCGTCCGATTCCAGGCGGTCGATCTCTTCGCACACGGCGACGATCTGGCGCGAGTTGTCCATGTTGTGCAGCATGCCGACCGCTTCCTTGACCTTCTCGGTGCAGGCCAGCACCAGCTCGGCCAGGCGCTTGGCTTCCGGGGTCACCGAGTGCAGGTCGTACAGCGACACGGTCTGGGCCGCATCTTCCAGCAGGTCCAGGATGTCGTCCATCTTGGTGATCAGCTTGTGGATGTCGTCGCGGTCGATGGGGGTGATGAAGGTCTTGTGCAGCAGGTCCACCGTGGCGTAGGTGATCTTGTCGGCCTGTTTTTCCACGCCTTCGATGGCGTGCACGCGGTTTTCCAGGTCGTCGAAGTTGGTCATCAGGCCCAGCATTTCCTTGGCGCCCTTGACGCACAACTCGGCGTGCTGGTTGAACAGGTCAAAAAATTTGCCCTCAGAGGGCATCAAGCGTCCGAACATTGTCTTTCTCCGTTTATCGATACGTGTTGCGATACGTGTTGCTTGCCGGCCGCGCCCGGGTCGGGCGCACCGGCGCTTAGTCGCCTTGGTAAGTCGCCAGGTTACCGGCGTAGTTGCCAAACTTGGTGTATGCGCCTATCCAGGTCAGGCGGACGGCGCCGATCGGGCCGTTACGCTGCTTGCCGATGATGATCTCGGCGGTGCCCTTCTCGGGCGAATCGGGGTTGTAGACCTCGTCGCGGTACAGGAAGATGATGACGTCCGCGTCCTGCTCGATAGCGCCGGATTCGCGCAAGTCCGACATCACGGGGCGCTTGTTGGGGCGCTGCTCCAGCGAGCGGTTCAGCTGCGACAGCGCGATCACCGGGCAGCCCAGCTCCTTGGCCAGGCCCTTGAGCGAACGCGAGATTTCCGAGATCTCGGCGGCGCGGTTGTCGCCCGGCTTGGAACCCTGCATCAGCTGCAGGTAGTCGACGATGATCAGGCCCAGCTTGCCGCACTGGCGCGCCAGGCGGCGCGCGCGGGCCCGCATCTCGATCGGGTTCAGGGCCGGGGTTTCGTCGATGAAGATCTGGGCGTCGTTCATCTTCTGGATGGCGTGCGTCAGGCGCGGCCAGTCCTCGTCGATCAGGCGGCCGGTACGCAGGCGGTGCTGGTCCAGCTGGCCGACCGAACCCAGCATACGCATGGCCAGCTGGGCGCCGCCCATCTCCATGGAGAACACGGCCACCGGCAGGCCCGCTTCGATGGCCACGTTCTCGCCGATGTTGACCGAGAACGCGGTCTTGCCCATGGACGGGCGTCCGGCCACGATCACCAGGTCGCCGCCCTGCAGGCCGGAAGTCATGCGGTCCAGGTCGATGAAGCCGGTCGGCACGCCCGTGATCTCGGACTGGTTCTCGCGCGAGTAGAGTTCGTCGATGCGTTCCACCACCTGGGTCAGCAGCGGCTGCACCGGCAGCCAGCCGGCCGCGCCGCGCGCGCCCTGCTCGGCAATGGCGAAGATGCGCGATTCGGCCTCGTCCAGGATTTCCTTGGTTTCCTTGCCCTGCGGGTTGAACGCCTGCCCCGAGATATCGTCGGCCACCGTGATCAGCTGGCGCAGCACGCCGCGGTCGCGCACGATCTCGGCGTAGCGCCGGATATTGGCCGCCGACGGCGTGTTTTGCGCCATCGCGTTCAGGTAGGCCAGGCCGCCCACTTCCTCCGCCTTGCCCAGCTGGACCAGCGCCTCGTACACCGTGATCACGTCGGCCGGCTTGGAAGCGTTGATCAGCCTGACCATCTGCTCGAAGATGATGCGGTGGTCGTAGCGGTAGAAATCCTCCGGCTGCATGAAGTCGGCGATACGGTCGAAAGCGGCGTTATCGCGCAGCAGGCCGCCGATGACGGACTGTTCCGCCTCGATGGAATGCGGCGGTACGCGGATCGAGTCTACCTGTGGATCGGAGGGGGCGTTCATGGCGGGCATTATACCTGCTTAGCTACGGCGGCAAAAAAAGTGCCGCTAAAAAATTTTGTTGCATAAATGAAAAATGCATGAAAAAAGCCGGGGGTTCCCCGGCTTTTTTAGGTATTGCACGACACCAGCCCCGCAGGGCCGGACGCCGTTCTTAGGCAGCTTCGCCCACGACGGCGATGGTCACGTCGACCACCACGTCGGTGTGCAGGGCCACGCTCACCGGGTGTTCGCCGGTGGTTTTCAGCGGGCCGTTCGGCAGGCGCACGTTGGCTTTTTCAACGGCGAAACCGACTTTGCTCAGGGCTTCGGCGATGTCGAAGTTGGTCACGGAACCGAACAGGCGGCCGTCAACGCCGGCTTTCTGGGTCACGGTCACGGTCTGGCCGGCCAGTTTCTCGCCCTGGCCTTGTGCTTCAGCCAGCTTGGCGGCGGCGGCTTTTTCCAGCTCGGCGCGCTTCACTTCGAATTCAGCCACGGCAGCGGCGGTAGCGCGGCGGGCTTTCTTTTGCGGGATCAGGAAGTTACGTGCGTAACCGTCCTTGACTTTAACGACTTCGCCCAGGTTGCCCAGGTTGACAACTTTTTCCAACAGAATGATTTGCATGTTTCTCTCCAGGATGGTCTGCGGCGCGGATTAGGCGTTGTGCAGATCGGTGTAAGGCAGCAGGGCCAGGTAGCGAGCGCGCTTGATGGCGGTGTCCACTTGGCGCTGGTAGTGCGCCTTGGTGCCGGTCAGGCGGGCCGGCATGATCTTGCCGTTTTCCTGGATGAAGTCCTTCAGGGTGTCCACGTCTTTGTAGTCCACTTGTTCCACGCCGGCGGCGGTGAAGCGGCAGAACTTCTTGCGCTTGAACAGAGGGTTTTGTTGCTTGCGCTTTTCTTTCAGCTTGAGCTTGTTTTTGTCGAACTTTTTACCGAATGCCATTTTAGGCTCCTGTATCTAAATGGGCGCTGTCTGCGACAGCACTGAAATCAATGATGTGAAATACCAGGCTTTTGCTGTTGCGGTTTTTCTTGTTCAGAAAACCGCTGAACTGATACAGCCCTCCCAGAGACGCCTGCCCGAAGCGGTTCGCAATCTCGCCCGCGGCTATCGCGGACACTTCGAACTCGCTGAGCCGGGCGATGCCGGCCTCGATTTGCTGCGACCGGTGCTGCAGGACAGCGTTCACGATCGGCATGCCGGCCGGGGTGTACCGCAGGGTATCCCGCTCGGCGATCAAGGCGATGATCTGGAGCTGGTTCAGCTCAGGTTCCCAGCAAATTAAGCGGCAGCGGCTGCGGGAGCAGCGGCGGCTTCAGCGCGGTGGGATTTCGCTGCATCTTCGCGTTGCACCGACTTCATCATCGGCGAAGGAGCGGTTTCCGCTTTCTTCATTTTCACGGTCAGGTGACGCAGCACGGCATCATTGAATTTGAATGCGGTTTCCAGCTCGACCAGGGTCTCGTTGTCGCATTCGATGTTCATGCAGATGTAGTGTGCCTTGGCCAGCTTCTGGATCGAGTAAGCCATTTGGCGGCGGCCCCAGTCTTCGACGCGGTGCACGTTGCCACCGCGGCTGGTGACGCTAGCTTTGTAGCGTTCGATCATGGCGGGCACTTGCTCGCTCTGGTCCGGATGGACGATAAAAACGATTTCGTAGTGACGCATGTAAACTCCCTTAAGGACTTGAAGAAATAGCCCACCCTGGCGTCAAGACAGGTGTGGGAAGAGGTAAGCCCGCGACTATAGCACTGTTTTGCCCCCAAAACAAGCAGCCGCCCGGGGCGCGCCGGGCGGCGCGCATGAAAATATTTCGTCCAAAACAAGAAATCCCCTTGCATTCCCTCTCGCACTGTACAAAAATACAGACTGTTTATATCCACAGGCCAGAGGGCCCCGCTCCCATGATCAAGCTCACCGCACGGCAAGAACAAATTCTCAACCTGATCAAGGACGCCATCGACAACACCGGCTTCCCGCCGACCCGCGCCGAAATCGCCAACGAGCTGGGCTTCAAGTCCGCCAACGCGGCCGAGGAGCACCTGCAGGCGCTGGCGCGCAAGGGCGCCATCGAAATCGCGGCCGGCACCTCGCGCGGCATCCGCCTGCTCGGCGCGCACGCCGAGCCGGCCCCGTCGCGCATGCCGCCGCCCAACGCCATGATGTCGCTGCCGCTGATCGGCCGGGTGGCGGCCGGCTCGCCCATCCTGGCGCAGGAAAACCTGGAGACCAGCTACGCGGTCGATCCCAACCTGTTCTCGGCCAGGCCGGACTACCTGCTCAAGGTGCGCGGCGAATCCATGCGCGACGTCGGCATCATGGACGGCGACCTGCTGGCCGTGAAAAAGGTGGACACCGCCAAGAATGGCCAGATCGTGGTGGCGCGCATCGGCAGCGAAGTGACAGTCAAGCGCTACCGCAAGACCGGCGGCCTGGTCGAGCTGCTGCCCGAGAATCCCGACTTCAAGGTGATACAGGTCGATCCGGAAGCCGACGAGTTCGCGCTGGAAGGCCTGGCGGTCGGCTTGCTGCGTACTTGGCATTAAAAAAGGGGCTCTCAATCCGCGCTGAGCGCGATCTTGAGCGCGTTCAGGCTGATTGGGAGATCCCTTTTTTTCTTAACATCCTTCAAGGGCGCAGCTGAAGTCGCCCAGCAAGTCCTCGGTATCCTCGATGCCGACCGAGACCCGTATCAGCGATTCGGCTATGCCCATGGAGGCGCGCCGTTCCGGGCCCATCTCGTAGAAGATGGTATGCGCCACCGGGATGATCAGGGTGCGGGTGTCGCCCAGGTTGGAGGCCGGGATTGCCAGCTTGAGGCGGTTCAGGAAGTCGAAGCAGTCTATGCCCTCCTTCAGCTCAAAGCTCAGCAGCGAACCATAGCTCAGGAACAGCTCGGTGGCGATGCCGTGCTGCGGGTGCGAGGGCAGGCCCGGGTAGTACACGGCCGCCACGCGCTCATCCGATTCCAGCAGGCGCGCCAGGGCCAGGGCATTGGCGCTGGTGCGCTCCATGCGCAGCGCCAGCGTCTCGGCGCCCACGGCGATATGGTGCGCCGCTTCCGGCGCCAGCGAGGCGCCGAAATCACGCAAGCCCTTGGCGCGGATCTGCGCCAGGCCCCACTGCGGCGCGGCGGCCTTCTTGTAGTTGTCGTAGATGTTGGGATAGCGGGTCCAGTCGTACACCCCGGTGTCGGTGACGGCGCCGCCCAGCGCGTTGCCGTGGCCGGCAATGGACTTGGTCAGGGCGTTGACCACCAGCCCGGCGCCCACCGCCCTGGGGCGGAACAGATAGGGCGAGGTCATGGTGTTGTCCACCACGTACAGGATGCCGCGTTCGGCGCACAGCTGGCCGATGCGCTTCAAGTCCGCCACCTGGGTGCGCGGGTTGGCGATGGTCTCGACAAACACGACCCGCGTCTGCGGCGTGATGGCCGCCGCCACCTGGGCCACGTCGGTGGCGTCCACGAAGCTTACATCCACGCCCTGGCTGATGGCGGTCTGCCACAGGCTGTTGGTATTGCCGAACAAAAAGGACGAGGACACCACGTGGTCGCCGGCGCGCAGCAGCGCCTGGAACACCGCGCCGATGGCGCCCATGCCGGTGGCGAAGCAGATGCTGCCCACGCCCTGCTCCATCTTGCTGATCTTGTCCTCCAGCGCGGAGATGGTGGGATTGCCCTGGCGGCCGTAGCGGAAGCCCGGCTCGCGGCTTTGGAACACGGCGGCCAGCTGGCGCGCGTCGGCGTAGCCGAAGGCCACCGAGGTGTGGATGGGCTTGTGCAGCGAGCCGTGCTCTATGCCCTTCTGGCGGTCGTTGTGCAGGATGGTGGTGGTAAAACCGTAGTTCTTCTTGTCGTTCATGTGGGATTCCGAGTGCTGCGGTGAGGCGAAAAAAAAGCCCGGTACCGTGGGGCACCGGGCTGCGGCATCAGGCTTCCGATGTCGCCAGGTTCAGGTTCAGCTGGGTGCGCGCGGCGTCTTCCGGCAGCGGGGCCTTGGTCGGGTTGTGGCGCGCATGCTCGATCTTGTCCAGGTAATCCCTGGACACGTCGCCGGTGATGTAGACGCCGTCGAAGCAGGATGCCTCGAACTTGGTCAGGGCTGGATTGACGTCCGAGATCGAGCGCTTGAGCGCGTCCAGGTCCTGGTACACCAGGGCGTCAGCCGTGATTTCGCGGCACACTTCCTCGGTGCTGCGGCCGTGGGCGATCAGTTCGTCGCGGGTCGGCATGTCGATGCCGTACACGTTCGGGTACAGCACCGGCGGCGCGGCCGAGGCGAAGATCACTTTCTTGGCGCCCGATTCGCGCGCCATCTGCACGATCTCGCGGCTGGTGGTGCCGCGCACGATGGAGTCGTCCACCAGCAGCACGTTCTTGCCCTTGAATTCATCGACAATGGCGTTCAGCTTCTGGCGCACCGATTTCTTGCGCATGGCCTGGCCCGGCATGATGAAGGTGCGGCCGATGTAGCGGTTCTTGATGAAGCCTTCGCGGTACTCCTTGCCCAGCTTGAGCGCCAGCTGGATGGCGGCCGGACGCGAGGAATCGGGAATCGGCATCACCACGTCGATATCGTCGGCCAGGCCTTCGCGCTTGATCTTCTCGGCCAGGTATTCGCCCATTTTCAAGCGGGTGCTGTACACCGAGGCGCCGTCGATCACGGAATCGGGACGGGCCAGGTAGACGAATTCGAACACGCAGGGGTTGAGCGAGGGATTGTCGGCGCAGATGCGGCTGTGCAGCTGCTTGTCGGCGTCGATGAACACCGCTTCGCCCGGCGCGATGTCGCGCACGAAGCGGAAACCCATGCCTTCCAGCGCCACCGATTCGGAGGCGATCAGGTATTCATTGCCCTGGGCCGTTTCGTTGATGCCCAGGCACAGCGGACGGATGCCGTGCGGATCGCGGAAGGCCAGCATGCCCACGCCGGCAATCTGCGCCACCGCCGCATAGCCGCCGCGCACGCGGCGGTTCAGCACCGTGACCGCCTCGAAGATGGCGTCGGCCGTCAGCGACAGGCCGGTGGTGGCCTTATGGATTTCGTGCGCCAGCACATTGAGCAGCACTTCCGAGTCGGAATCCGTGTTGATGTGGCGGCGGTCGTTCTTGAACATCTCTTCCTTGAGCTGTTCCCAGTTGGTCAGGTTGCCGTTGTGCGCCAGCGTGATGCCGTAGGGGGCGTTCACGTAGAACGGCTGCGCTTCCTCTTCGCTGGACGAACCGGCGGTCGGATAGCGGCAGTGGCCGATACCGGTGTTGCCTTGCAGGGTACGCATGTTACGGGTACGGAAAACGTCGCGCACCAGGCCATTGGCCTTGTGCATGGCGAACATGCTGCTGTGATTGGTCGCTATGCCCGCCGCATCCTGGCCGCGGTGCTGCAGCAGCAGCAGCGCGTCATACAGCAGTTGGTTGACAGGTTGATGGGATACGACGCCGACGATGCCACACATGGTAGTGCTCCTGAACTGGTGCTACGGATTTAATAATGCTGAAAAACGATGCTTAAAAATTCACATGCTGCGCCAGCGCAGCGGGTAACCAGGGTTTCACGGCGCGGGCGCCGCTTTCCGCGAACGGGCTCAACACCGCGTCGCGCCAGAATGCCTGCTTGGGCAAGGACGTCATCCCGCACAAGATGACGGCGGCCAGCACAATCACAAGCCCCTTGCCCAGCCCGAAAAAAGCGCCCAGGCCGCGGTCCACCAGCGACAGGCCGCCTGCCTCGATCAGCGCCCCCACGGCCATGCCGAGCAGGCCCATCAAGATGCGCACACCGAAGAACATGGCCACGAAGGCCACCATCAAGCGGATGGCCTCGCCCGGTATCGCTGCCGGCAGCATGGCCGCCAGCTGCGGGCTGTAGGCGTTGGCGGCGACAAAGGCCACCACCCAGCTCAGCAGCGACAGCACCTCGCGCACCACGCCGCGCATGGTGCTGATAATGACGGAGGTGACCAGCACGAACAGCACCAGGTAGTCGAACAGCGTCAAGTCAAACGGGCTCACGTCGCACCACGCCGGCTCAGACCGGCTCCAGCCTGCCGTTCAAGCCCATCTTGCCCAGCTTGGCGCGCACCTTCTCGGCCTCCTCCTTGTTGTTGAAGGGGCCGACCTTGATGCGGGTGGCGTCGCCCGACGGTGTTTTTTGCGTATAGGACTTGATGCCGGCCTCGCGCAATCTGGCCTGCAGCTCGTCGACCTTGTCCTGCGCCGACAGGGCCGCGACCTGCAGCACGTATTTCTGGTTGTCGGCGGCCGCCGGCTTGGCCGATTGCTTGCCTTCCAGTATGGCCATGGCGCGCGCGGCGTCGTCCGAGGCGGCGGCGGGCTTGGCCTCCTCCTTGGCCTTGGCGGCGGCGCGGGCTTCGGCCAGCTTGCGTTCGGCGTCGGCTTTTTCCTTGTCCAGGCGCTCGGCGCGGGCCTTGGCCTCGGCCTCGGATTTGGCCTTGGCCAGCGCTTCCTGCTTCGCCTTCGCTTCACTCTCGGCCTTCAGGCGGGCTTCGGCTTTCTGGCGCGCCTCGGTTTCGGCGCGGGCGTCGGCCACGGCCTTGGGATCGGGTTTGGCTTCCGGCTTGGGCTCGGGTTTGGGCTCGGGTTTGGCCCCGGCCACGGCCTTGGGCTCGCCCTTGGACTCGGGCTCGGCCCTGGCTTCCCTGGCCTTGGACGCATCAACGGCGGCCACGGCGGGAGCGGCAGCCTTCAGCTTGGCATCGTCGACGATCTCCTCGGAACTGTCCAGCGCGGCGCTGGCGGCGACGCTGGCCGCCGCCGGGGCAGGCTTGTCCTTGGACGGTATCTTGATGTCGATGTCGGACGCCAGCGGCTTGGGCTCGGAGTCCAGTATCATGGGCAGGCCGACGGCGACGGCCAGCGCCAGCGCGACAGCGCCCACCAGGCGGCGGCGTGCACGTTTCTTTTCCGGCAAGACGGGATCATCAGTTTCGCGGCTGCCACGGCTGCCGCGCCCGCGCGTGTTGCCCTCGGAGGATGCACGTTTGGAACGGGCGCGCTCGGACAAGGCCTGGTCGTCGGGACTGGTGTAATAGCCGCTGTCCTGGCTGGCGTCCTGCTTGTTTTTACCGGATTTCGAGAACAAGCCCATGCGTGATGTCGTTCGGTGTCAATGAAGTGAGGATTTTCGGGCCGCCATGACGCCGGCGACGGTGATGAAAGATCCAAAGACCACAATTCTATCATCCTCACCGGCACGGCTGAGGGCATTTGCGTAGGCCTGCCCCGGATCGGGAAATATTTCAATAGTCCGTTCGGCCCGTTCCGGCTGCACGATCTGCACCTTGGCCGCCAGTTCGGAGGCGCTGGCCGCGCGCGGCGAGGGCAAATCGGTCAGACACCAGTGGTCCACATGCTCGGACATGGCGGCAATCACGCCATCGATATCCTTGTCGTGCATGGAACCGAACACGGCGTAGGTGTAGCGGTAAAAGCCCATGTTGCCGAGGTTCTGGTTCAGGGCCGAGGCCGCGTGCGGGTTGTGCGCCACGTCCAGGATCACGGACGGACGGCCCGGCAGCACCTGGAAGCGGCCCGGCAGCTCCACAGTCACCAGCCCGGTGCGCACTTCCTGGGCGCCCACCGGCAGCTCCAGCTTGAGCGCTTCCAGCGCGGCCAGGGCGGCGCAGGCGTTCAGTATCTGGTTGGCGCCGCGCAGGCTGGGGTAAGCCAGGGCGTTGCGGCGCTGGCCGCGGCCGCCATAGTTCCATTGCTGCTTGTCGCCCGCGTAGTTGAAGTCGCGCCCCATCAGCCACAGGTCGGCGCCTATGGCTTCGGCGTGCGCGATCAGCGACTTGGGCGGCAGCGGGTCGGAGCAGATGGCCGTCTTGCCGGGGCGGAAGATGCCGGCTTTCTCGAAGCCGATGGCTTCGCGGGTGTCGCCCAGGTAGTCGGTGTGGTCGATGTCCACGCTGGTGACGATGGCGACGTCGGCGTCCACCACATTGACCGCGTCCAGGCGGCCGCCCAGGCCCACTTCCAGTATCACCACGTCCAGGCCGGCCTGCGACATCAGGTGCATGATGGCCAGCGTGGTGAATTCAAAATAGGTCAGCGTGGTCTCGCCACGGGCCGCTTCCACCACGTTGAAGCTGGCAACCAGGGCTTCGTCGCTGGCCAGTTCGCCATTGACGCGGGCGCGCTCGTTGAAGTCCAGGAAGTGCGGCTTGATGTACAGGCCGGCCTTGTAGCCGGCGCGCAGCAGGATGGATTCCAGCATGGCGCAGGTCGAGCCCTTGCCGTTGGTGCCGGCCACCATGATGACCGGGCAACTGAAGGCCAGCGCCATGCGTTCCTTGACGGCGCGCACCCGGTCCAGGCCCATGTTGATGACGGTCTCGGCGTGGCGGGATTCGAGCAGGGCCAGCCAGGCTGGCAAGGTAGTGGGGAGATTCTGCATGATGACTCTGAAATGGAAAACGGCGCGCAGGCCGGATGATATCCGATTGCGCGCCGTTGCGTGGGGCGGGGTGCCGCTTTAAGCAATAACCTCTGCTGGTTGATTTTGTAGCAAGGCCAGCAGGCGGGCGATTTCCTCGCGCATCTTGCGGCGGTCGACAATCATGTCCACGGCGCCCTTCTGCACCAGGAATTCGGCGCGCTGGAAACCTTCCGGCAGCTTCTCGCGTACGGTGTTCTCGATCACGCGCGGGCCTGCAAAGCCGATCAGGGCTTTCGGTTCAGCAATCACGACGTCGCCCATGAAGGCAAACGAGGCCGACACGCCGCCCATGGTGGGATCGGTCAGCACGCTGATGAAGGGCAGTTTCTTTTCCGACAACTTGGTCAGCATGGAGGTGGTTTTCGCCATCTGCATCAGCGACAGCAAGCCTTCCTGCATGCGGGCGCCGCCGGTGGCGGTGATGCAGATGAAGGGCACTTTCTGTTCCAGGGCCACCTGGGCGCCGCGCACGAAGCGCTCGCCGACCACGGAACCCATGGAGCCGCCCATGAATTCGAACTCGAAGCAGGCCACCACTACGGGCAGGCTCATGATGGCGCCGCCCATGACCACCAGGGCGTCGGTTTCGCCGGTGGCTTCCATGGCCTGTTTCAGGCGGTCGGGGTATTTCTTGGAATCCTTGAACTTCAGGGTATCGACCGGCAGGGTGTCCTGGCCAATGTCATAGCGGCCGCCGGCGTCCAGCAGGCTGTCGAGGCGCTCGCGGGCGCGGATGCGCATGTGGTGGTCGCACTTGGGGCAGACGTGCAGGTTCGATTCCAGGTCGGTACGGTACAGCACTGCCTCGCACGAGGGGCATTTGACCCACAGGCCTTCCGGCATGGTCTTGCGGGCGCCGGCGTCGGAACGCTGGATGCGGGGGGGCAGCAATTTTTCCAACCAACTCATATTTTCTCCTTGCAGCACATTCGTGGGCCGAAGTGTAGCCGTTTCCCGCCGCCCTGTCGAACATTGCCTTACAATAATCTTCCCCGCCCGTCACGGCCTGGAATGGCGTTTAGAGGGAATCCACTATGCGGGTTGGAAGCTCCTGCGGGATTTTGAGCTCGAAGTGCGCGCACGATCGTAGATAGGCGCTCAGCATGCTTTCCCACGGAATATCCAGCTCCGCGGCATAATTCTTAAAAAACGCCACCGTGGCCTCATCGAGGCGCACGGTATAAGCAGCCGTGACTTCGCTCGCATGCGGGTTGCGCAGCACCTCACCCCTCTTGAGCGCCAGTTCCTGTTCCCGAGTCAGCATCACACTCCCCTTTCCTGAAAACGTCTAGTCTCGCGAGCCGTGGCCTTCCACGCCGAGATGATGCGCACGCGCGAGCCCTCATAACAATGACACACCGTTATCAACCTGAGGCGGTCGCTGAGGCCGGTGGCCAGATAGCGGTCTTCCAACACAGAATTGGCGCCATCGAAGATAAACGCGGCATCATCGGACAGCAGGACGGTTGACGCCTCGTCGAAGCTGACGCCGTGAGTTCGCACATTTGCAGCCGCCTTGGCGGGATCCCATTCGAAGCGCATGGCCGCTCCTCTTTCAACATAGTCAACATTCACTATGCGTCAAGCTGACCCGGCGGCTTTGATCGCGGCCAAAGAGCGGTAGCCGCGAGCGTCAAGCTGGCCGGGGGGATTTGATGGCGGGTAAACCGTGAGACAAATTAGATGCTTCCGGCTTTCATGTCGTCCATATCGATAGACAGCCGGTAGCCCGTATAAGCCATGTGGCGAAGGTAGAGTTCCATGACGCGTTCGGCTGGGAGTCCAACTTCCGCTCCTATCCTGTCGAAATAGTCGATCACGGAGTTAGCCAAGCCTATATGGACAGGCCTTCCCATGATCTTCGCCACCGGATGCGGAACTGCCGCGCACGTCGACAAGTCCAGATCTTCTTCATTCATCACACACCTCCCCGATACAATTTGTATTCGCGTGGCTTGGCTTTCCGGGCTGAAAATATGCGAACGACGTCGACGTCGCGGTAACAATGGCAGACCAGCAGCATTCGTCTTGCGCTGCTCATTCCTATGGCCCAGAAGCGCTCCTCGTCATCGGAGTGTGGGCCATCGGTGACCAGCATCAAGCCGAAATCGTCAAATACCGTGGCCGCTTCCTCAAAGCTGATACCATGCTTGCGCACATTGGCAGCCGCCTTGGCGGGATCCCATTCGAAGCGCATGGCCGCTCCTCTTTCAACATAGTCAACATTCACTATGCGTCAAGCTGGGCGGGGCGATTTGATGGCGGCCAAGGAGCGGCTGCCGCGAGTGTCAAGCTGGGTGGCGGGGGTGATGGCGGCCAAGGACTGGCCGCCGGAGGGTATCAGGCGTCGAGGGCGGTGCGGATGCCGGTCACGAAGTCCTGGACGGCGGCCACCGCGCCTTCCTTGCCCGCGTTTTCTATCTCCTGGATGATGCGGCTGCCGATCACGACGGCGTCCGCCACCTCGGCCACGGCGCGCGCGGTGGCGCCGTCGCGGATGCCGAAGCCCACGCCCACCGGCAGCTGCACGTGCTTGCGGATGGCCGTCAGGCGCTGCGCGACCTCGGCGGTATCGATGTGGCCGGCGCCGGTCACGCCCTTCAGCGACACGTAATAGCTGAAGCCGCCGCCCACCTTGGCCACCTGCGCGATGCGCTGCTCGGTCGAGGTCGGCGCCAGCAGGAAGATCAGGTCCAGCTCGGCCGCGCGCATGGAGGCGGCGAACTCCTCACACTCCTCGGGCGGGTAATCGACCACGATGGCGCCATCGGCGCCGGCCGACTTGGCGGCGGCAATGAATTCCTGCTGGCCCATGCGTTCGATGGGGTTGGCGTAGCCCATCAGCACCACAGGCGTGTTCTGGTTGGTCTTGCGGAACTCGGCCACATAGGCGAACACGTCTTTCATGCTGACGCCAAAGGCCAGCGCGCGTTCGCAGGCGCGCTGGATGACCGGGCCTTCGGCCATGGGATCGGAGAACGGCACGCCGAGCTCCAGGATGTCGGCGCCGCCCGCCACCAGGGCGTGCATGAGCGGCACGGTCAATTCGGGGGCCGGGTCGCCGGCCGTGATGAAGGTGACCAGCGCGGTTTTATTGGCGGCCTTGAGGGCCGCGAAAGTCGGGGCAATACGGGACATGGTGTTTTTCCTTAGCGAATGAATGGAGAGGGATGGATCAGCCGAACTTCAGCCCCATCCTCTCCGCCACGGTGTGCATGTCCTTGTCGCCCCGGCCCGACAGGTTGGCCAGCACGATCTTGTCCTGCGGCAGGGTGGCCGCCAGCTTGGCCGCGTAGGCCAAGGCGTGCGACGATTCCAGCGCCGGGATGATGCCCTCGATATGGCAGCAATCGTGGAAGGCCTGCAGCGCTTCTTCGTCCGTGATGGTCACGTACTGGGCCCGGCCGCTGTCCTTGAGCCAGGCGTGTTCCGGGCCCACGCCCGGGTAATCCAGGCCGGCCGAGACCGAATGGGTCTCGATGATCTGACCATTGCCATCCTGCAGCAGATAGGTGCGGTTGCCGTGCAACACGCCCGGCACGCCGGCCGTCAGCGAGGCCGCGTGCTTGCCGCTGGTGATGCCCTCCCCGGCCGGCTCGACGCCAATCAGCTGGGTATCCTTCTGGTCGATATACGGATAGAAAATGCCCATGGCGTTGGAACCGCCGCCCACGCAGGCCAGCACATAGTCCGGCTGGCGCCCGGCCAGTTCCGGCATCTGCACCAGGCATTCCTCGCCAATCACGGACTGGAAGTCGCGCACCATCATCGGGTAAGGGTGCGGGCCGGCCACGGTGCCGATGATGTAGAAGGTGTTCTCGATATTCGTCACCCAGTCGCGCATGGCCTCGTTCAAGGCATCCTTGAGCGTCCTGGAACCGGACTCGACCGGCACCACGGTGGCGCCCAGCAGCTTCATGCGGTACACGTTCTGGGCCTGGCGCTTGACGTCCTCGCTGCCCATGTACACCACGCACTCCAGGCCGAAACGGGCGCAGATGGTGGCGGTGGCCACGCCGTGCTGGCCGGCGCCGGTTTCGGCAATGATGCGCGGCTTGCCCATGCGCTTGGCCAGCAGGGCCTGGCCGATCACGTTGTTGATCTTGTGGGCGCCGGTGTGGTTCAGGTCTTCGCGCTTGAAGTAGATTTGCGCGCCGCCCGCCTTCTGCGACCAGCGCTTGGCGTGGTAGATGGGCGAGGGACGGCCGACAAAGTGCTTGAGCTCGTAGCGGAATTCTTCCAGGAAGGCCGGGTCCTGGCTGTAGCGGGCATAGGCTTCGTTCAGCTCGGCCAGGGCGTAGGTCAGGGTTTCGGCCACGAAGGAGCCGCCGTAGGGGCCGAAATGGCCCTGGGCATTGGGCAGCTGGTAGTCGGTGGCGTGGAACAGGGGTGCGGCCAGGCCGCGGTCAGACAGGGTTTTCATGGTGGTGTTCTCTCTCGATGATGGCATCGGCGGCCCGCACGGCGGCAATGAAACCGGCTATCTTGCGGGCGTCCTTGATCCCCTTGGACGCTTCGACACCACTGCTGATGTCGACCGCGTAGGGGCGTACGCGCAGCACCGCGTCAGTCGCGGAGCTTACGCTCAATCCACCACTTAAAACGACCCGAGGCGCGAGCTCTTTTGGGATGAGAGACCAATCAAATACCTTTCCTGCGCCGCCGTAGGCATCCACATAGGTGTCCAGCAACAGGCTGGAGAACAATGGGCTGGCTGCGCGGCATATGGCTTCATATTCTAGCAGCTCGGCCGGAGTGGTGTCAGGTTTGACGCGGAACACGCGCGTGAACTGTCGTCCACAGGCGGCGGCGATGGCAGCCGACCCGGCCACCGTCTCGTCGCCGTGCAGCTGTATCTGCGACAACGGCGCCACCCGCAGCACGGCCGCCACCTGGTCCGGCGTGGCGTTGACGAACAGCCCGACGCTGCTGACATAGGGCGGCACGGCCGCGATCAGGGCGGCGGCTTGCTGCGGCGTCACGTAACGCGGGCTTTTGTCATAGAACACGAAGCCGATGGCGTCGGCGCCGGCGGTCACGGCGGCCTGTACGTCTTCCGGGCGGGTCAGGCCGCAAATCTTGATGCGGGTGCGGGGCATGGCGCTCTTCCTCTGCAGTCAGAACCAGGGCAGCGGCGCGCCGGCTTCCAGCGGCAGCTGCCATTTATCGTCGTAATCTATCTTGGCCAGGTACAGGCCGTCCGGCATGAAGGTGGGCGCCGCCTCGTGGCGGTCGCGCGCCTCCAGCAACTGGCCCAGCCATTCGGGCGGGCGGGCGCCGGTGCCGACGAACACCAGCGAGCCGACCAGGTTGCGCACCATGTGGTGCAAAAAGGCCGAGGCCTTGATGGTGAACACGATGATGTCGCCGCGCCGCGCGATATCGATGGAATGCATCAACTTGACAGGAGACTTGGCCTGGCACTGGGCCGCGCGGAAGGAGGTGAAATCGTGCCAGCCCAGCAGCGGCGGCACGGCGGCGCGCATCAGTTCCACGTCCAGCGTCCGGAAACAGAAGCCGGCCCGCCCTTCCAGCAGCGGCGAGCGGGTCGGATTGTTGTACATCACATAATGGTAGGTGCGGGCCCGGGCCGAAAAGCGGGCGTGGAATTCTTCCTCGCCGGGGGCCACCGTCACTTCCCTGGACCAGCGCACGCCTATGCTGGGCGGCAGGAAGGCGTTGACGCCGCGCACCCAGGAATACGGGTCGCGGTCGAGTTCGGTATCGAAGTGCACCACCTGCTCGATGCCATGCACGCCGGCGTCGGTGCGGCCGGCGCAGGTGGTGGAAAACGGCGTGCGGCCAAAGCGCTCCAGCGCCTGCTCCAGCTGGTCCTGCACGGTCTGGCCGTGGGGCTGGGTCTGGTACCCGTTCCACGCGGTCCCGTCGTACTGGACCCCGATTGCTATCCGTTTCAATTGCTGCCCGCTCGTAAAGTTAACCGGGGCATTATATATCGACACTGGCGCCACTACCGCGGCGCTGCCTCAGCCCAGCTGCGCTTTCATGGCGTTGGCCTTGGCCACCTGCTCATCGCTGCCGCCGCGCAGCACTTCGTCCAACAGCTCGCGTGCGCCTTCCTTGTCGCCGATTTCCTGGTAGGCCACGGCCAGGTCCAGCTTGGTGTCCATTTCCATGTGGTGGGCCGACAGCACTTCCTCGCGCGGGGCGGCAGCCGGTGTTTCGGGCGGGGCGCCCAAGTCGAGGTCGATACCGGACAGGTCGAATTCGGGCGCTTCCACCGGCGCCGGGGGGGGCGGCAGGTCGATGCCGACATCGATGCCGAAGTCGTCGGCCGGGGCCGGCGCTGCCGCCGCCGACGGTGGCGCGGTGGATACGGCGCCGGGGGCCGGCGCGTCGAAGCTCAGGCCATCGAGGTCGAAGTCCAGGAATTGTTCGGGGTCGCTGGCCGCCACCGAGGCCGGCGTGGGCTCCTGCGGCAGCGCGGTACGGTCCAGGTCTCCGCTATCGAAGTCCATACCGGCGGCCGGCGCCGGCTCGCCATAGGACTGGCCTGCGAGACTGTCCTGCGCTGGCGGGGTGAACATCGATGGATCGAAGGGCTCGGCAGCCATGTCCGGTGCGGCCGGCGTGTCGGCCGCCCCCTCGACGGAAGGCGCGGCGGCGTCGGCCACGCCCAGCGAGTACAGCGGATTGGTGGGATCCAGGGCCAGCCCCAGGGCCAGCGCCTGCGCCCACTCCTCGCCATGGCCCTTGGTCTGGGCGTACATTTCCGAGGCCTGGGCCTCGAAGGCGCGCGCATCGTTGCGGGCTGCATAGATTTCCAGCAGTTTCAGGCGCACCGCATGGCGCTCAGGGTGGGCGCGCAGGGCTTCCTTGAGTATTTCCTCGGCCTGGGCGTCGCGGCCATAAGCGATATAGACATCGGCCTCGGCCACCGGATCGACCTCGTTGGCGTCCAGCTGGCTGGCTGCGGGGGCGAAATCGGCATTGAACACGCTGTTGCCGGCATCCACGCCGGCGCTATCGGCCTCAGCGGCCAAGGGCTGCGGTGCGGCGGGCGGCGCGCCCAGGATGCTGGGTTCGTCGGGCGGCAGCACCAGGTTCTGCTTGCGCCGGCGCGAGGCGGCCAGCGCCAGCAGGCCTGCCAGCACGGCGGCGGCGCCGATGGCGATGGGCTTGATGTTGTCGCGCAGCTTATCGGTCCAGCTGGGCTGTAATTCCTGTTTGGGCACCGCCACGGGTGGCTGCTTGGCGGCCGGGGGCGTGTTGTCCAGTTCGACCACCGGGGCCGACGCGGCCGGCTTGGCCGCCTCGCTGCCGCTCTTGCTCTTGACCGCCATCAGCTTTTCCAGGTCGCTGACGTTTTTCTCCAGCTCCTTGACGCGGTCCGACGCCTCGGACATCTGCTTTTCCCGGGCGATCTTGTCTTCCTCGGCGGTGCCGGTCTTGCCGCCGGCGGCCTTGTCGGCGCCGGCCTTGGACAGCTTGAGCTGGTCCTTGCTCTCATTGGCGGCGGTCGGACGCTCCTCGACCTTGGCCGTGATCTTGCCGCCCTTGCTCTGCACCGCTTGCGGCTCCCTGGCCGGCGCGCTGGTGGCGACCTGGCCGGCCAGGCGCGAGCGGTAGGCGGCGAAGTCCGTGGCGTGCGCCACCACCACGCCGTGCGCCTCCCCTTCACCGCCGGCGCTGGCGCGAATGGCGTCGGCGTCCGGCACGGCCAGGATCTGGCCCGACTTCAAACGGTTCATGTTCTTGCCCATGAAGGCGTCCGGATTGGCGCGGTACAGGGCCACCAGCATCATGTCCAGCGACACGTCGACCGGCTTGAGCTGGCTGGCGATGCGGCTGAGGTTGTCGCCGCGCTTGACCTCGTACTGGCCGGCGCCGGATTTGGGCGCCTCGGCGGCGGCCGGCCTGGCCGGCTTGGCGGGCTTGGCGGCTGCGGCAGGCGCGCCTGCGGTGGCGGGCTGGCCGGCGGCCGGCGCGCCCTGGCGGTTGAGCACATCCACCGGCGCCACCTGGGCCGACTGGGTGGCGCGCGTCTCGGCCGGATCGAGCAGGAAGGTGTATTCGCGCACCATGCGCCCGCCATTCCAGTTCAGCTCCAGCAGCATGTCCACGAAAGGCTCGTTGACGGGCTGGCTGGAACTGATGCGGATGAACTGGCGGCCGCCGCGCTGTTCGACCTCGAAGCGCAGCGAATTGAGGGTGGGATTGAAATCGATATTGGCCAGGCGGAAGGCCTCGGCCGGCGCCAGTTTGGCCGACAGGCCGCTGGCTTCCTCGGGCGTGACCGCGCTCAGCTCGATCTCGGCCCGCAGCGGCTGGCCCAGCGCCGACAGCACGGTCAGCTTGCCCAGCCCCGCCGCATGCGCCCCCGGAACCATCAGCACGGCGGCGGCGACGGCGCCTGCCAGTGATTTCAACGCGGTGGAGACGATGCGGGGACGATGTTTTACAGGCATAGTAGGCGGCGTTAAGTTATCAATGGGAAAATGTTACTTTCCCGGATATACCAACATAACACCATGCTCCAGAGCACGCAAGCTCTGGAGCAGGATATGTCACCTCCATGCCAACTTCAGGCAGGCTTTACACGCCCGCCCTTACTGGTCCAGCACGATGCGCAGCATGCGGCGCAGCGGTTCGGCCGCGCCCCACAGCAGCTGGTCGCCCACGGTGAAGGCGGACAGGTAGTCGTTGCCCATGGACAGCTTGCGCAGACGGCCCACCGGGATGGTCAGGCTGCCGGTAACGGCGGCCGGCGACAAGTCCTTCATGGACGCTTCGCGCGTGTTCGGCACCACCTTGGCCCACTGGTTGGCGGAAGCCAGGATGTCGGTGATCTCGTCCAGCGGCACGTCGCGGGTCAGCTTGATGGTCAGCGCCTGCGAGTGGCAGCGCATGGCGCCGATGCGCACGCACAGGCCATCGACCGGTATCGCCTTGGAGCCGAAGTCCGCGCCCAGGCCCAGGATCTTGTTGGTCTCGGCGCCGCCCTTCCACTCTTCCTTGGACTGGCCGTTGCCCAGGTCCTTGTCGATCCAGGGGATCAGGTTGCCGGCCAGCGGCACGCCGAACTGCTTGGTTTCTTCCGCCGACAGGCCGTGCTGGGTGGCCAGCACCTGGCGGTCGATTTCCAGAATGGCGGAAGCCGGATCGTCCAGCAGCGGCTTGACGGCGCCGTTGATGGTGCCGAACTGGGTCAGCAGCTCGCGCATGTGCTGGGCGCCGCCGCCCGATGCGGCCTGGTAGGTCATGGAAGTCATCCACTCGACCAGGCCTTCCTTGAACAGGCCGCCCAGGCCGATCAGCATGCAGGACACGGTGCAGTTACCGCCGATGAAGTTTTTCACGCCCTTGCCCAGCGCATCCTTGATCACGTGCAGGTTGACCGGATCGAGCACGATCACGGCATCCTTTTCCATGCGCAGGGTGGAAGCGGCGTCGATCCAGTAGCCGTTCCAGCCGGCCGCGCGCAGCTTGGGGAACACCTCCGAGGTATAGTCGCCGCCCTGGCACGAGATGATGATCTCGCACTTTTTCAGTGCTTCGATGTCGGTCGCGCTTTTCAGCGTGGTTTCATTCTTGGCCATGGACGGCGCCGCGCCGCCAGGATTGGAGGTGGTGAAAAACACCGGTTCGATGTGGTCGAAATCGCCTTCTTCGCGCATGCGCTGCATCAGCACCGAGCCGACCATGCCGCGCCAACCTACCAGACCTACGAGTTTCATGTTAATCCCTTGAATATTTTATATAGCGTTTACATCATTACCCACTGGCGTCGCTCCCGCGCAGGCGGGAGCCCATGCCGAGCCGGCGGCCAGGCGCCCTCGGCATGGATTCCCGCGTGTGCGGGAATGACGTGCGGAAGCCTCAGTTCGCCAGCGCCGCGACCACCGCGTCGCCCATCTGCTCGGTGCCCACCTTGGTGGTGCCTTCCTCGTAGATGTCGGCCGTGCGCAGGCCCTGGGCCAGCACTTTCTTGACGGCGGTCTCGATGCGGTCGGCCTGCTCGGCCTTGTCGAAGGTGAAGCGCAGCATCATGGCGGCCGACAAAATGGTGGCCAGCGGATTGGCGATGCCCTTGCCGGCGATGTCGGGCGCGGAGCCGTGCGAGGGCTCGTACAGGCCCTTGTTGTTGGCGTCCAGCGAGGCCGAGGGCAGCATGCCGATCGAGCCGGTCAGCATGGCGGCCGCGTCGGACAGGATGTCGCCGAACATGTTGCCGGTCACAATGACGTCGAATTTCTTGGGTGCGCGCACCAGCTGCATGGCGGCGTTGTCCACGTACATGTGGTCCAGCGCCACGTCCGGATATTCCTTGTGCACGTCGGTGACGATGTCTTTCCAGAACTGGAAGGTTTCCAGCACATTGGCCTTGTCCACGCTGGTCAGGCGTTTATCGCGCTTCCGCGCGGCCTGGAAAGCGACGTGGGCGATGCGGCGGATTTCGCCTTCGGCGTAGCGCATGGTGTCGAAGCCTTCGCGCTGGCCCTTGAAGGGGCCGTCCGGACACTCGCGCACGCCGCGCGGCTGGCCGAAGTAGATGTCGCCGGTCAGTTCGCGCACGATCAGGATGTCCAGGCCGGACACCACTTCCGGCTTCAGGGTCGAGGCGCCAGCCAGTTCCGGGTACAGGATGGCGGGACGCAGGTTGCCGAACAGGCCCAGCTGCTTGCGCAGGCCCAGGATGGCCTGCTCAGGGCGCAGCGCGCGCTCCAGGTTGTCGTAGGCGTAGTCGCCGACGGCGCCGAACAGCACCGCGTCGGCGGCCTTGGCCAGCGCCAGCGTGCCTTCCGGCAGCGGGTGGCCGTGGGCCTTGTAGCCGGCGCCGCCGACGGGGGCGGTTTCCAGCTCGAACGATTCGCCCAGCACATTCAGGACCTTGACGGCCTGGCTGACGATTTCCGGGCCGATACCGTCGCCCGGGAGGATAGCAATTTTCATGATGTCGAGATTAGATGACGTTAGCCAACCATGGTTGGTTCGCCAGATGGCGCTGTTCGAAGTCGCGGATAGCGTCGGCGTGGCGCAGGGTCAGGCCGATATCGTCCAGCCCGTTCATCAGGCAGTATTTGCGGAAGGCGTCGATCTCGAAGGGGTAGGAGACGCTGCCGTTGGCGGTGGATATGCGCTGCTGTTCAAGGTCCACCACCAGGCGGTAGCCGGGGAAGGCCTTGACTTCATTGAACAGATGGTCGATCTGCGATTCAGGCAATATGATGGGCAACAAGCCGCTCTTGAAGCAGTTGTTGAAGAAAATGTCGGCAAACGAGGACGCGATGATGGCGCGGAAGCCGTACTGGTCCAGGGCCCACGGGGCGTGCTCGCGCGAGGAGCCGCAGCCGAAGTTCTTGCGGGTCAGCAGGATGGAGGCGCCCCGGTAGCGCGGCTCGTTGAGCACGAAATCGGGGTTCAGGGGACGCTTGCTGTTGTCCATGCCCGGTTCGCCGTGGTCCAGGTAGCGCCACTCGTCGAACAGGTTGGGGCCGAAGCCGGTGCGGTGGATGGACTTCAGGAACTGCTTGGGGATGATGGCGTCGGTATCGACATTGGCGCGGTCCAGCGGCGCCACCAGGCCTTCATAAACGGTAAATTTTTCCATGATGCTCTATCTGAGGGATGGCGGCGGCGCCGGGCCGCGGCCATCGTATTCGTATCAATGGCCTGAGGCGCCCTGCACCGCCTGCCCCGCTTTTTGCATGTCCTTGCCCACGCCGGCGATGGTGTTGCAGCCGGTGGCAATGACAGCGAAGGTAGCGATGAGGGTCAGGGCGATGATCTTTTTCATGATGGTCTCTGGTTTCAGGGGTCAAAAAACGGGCGGCGCCTCGGCCGCTCTCATAATCGGTTCAGCTCAGCGCAGCGCGCGCACGTCCACGAAATGGCCGGCGATACCGGCCGCCGCCGCCATCGCGGGCGACACCAGGTGGGTGCGTCCGCCCTGGCCCTGGCGGCCCTCGAAGTTGCGGTTCGAGGTCGAGGCGCAGCGCTCGCCCGGTTCCAGGCGGTCGGCGTTCATGGCCAGGCACATGGAGCAGCCCGGTTCGCGCCACTCGAAGCCGGCGTCCTTGAAGATGCGGTCCAGGCCTTCGCGCTCGGCCTGCTCCTTGACCAGGCCGGAGCCCGGCACCACCATCGCCAGCTTGACATTGGAGGCGCGCTGCCTGCCGCGCACCACGGCGGCGGCGGCGCGCAAGTCCTCGATGCGCGAGTTGGTGCAGGAGCCGATGAACACCTTGTCGATGCGGATGTCCTCGATGGCCGTGTTGGGCTTGAGGTTCATGTAGACCAGGGCCTTTTCCATGGCGTCGCGCTTGACGCTGTCGCGTTCCTGGTCGGGATCGGGGACGCGGCCGTCGATGGACGTGACCATCTCGGGCGAGGTGCCCCAGGTCACCTGCGGCTTGATCTGGGCCGCGTCCAGGGTCACCACCAGGTCGAATTTCGCGCCCGGGTCGGAATGCAGGGTGCGCCAGTAGGCCACCGCCTGCTCCCATTGCGGACCGACCGGGGAATAGGGGCGGCCCTTGACATACTCGATGGTGATGTCGTCCACGCCGATGATACCGGCGCGGGCGCCCGCCTCGATGGCCATGTTACAGACCGTCATGCGGCCTTCCATGGACAGGGCGCGGATGGTGGAGCCGCCGAATTCGATACAGTAGCCGGTGCCGCCGGCCGTGCCTATCTTGCCGATCACGGCCAGCACGATGTCCTTGGCGGTCACGCCGGCCGGCAGCGCGCCATCGACCTGGACCAGCATGGCCTTGGATTTTTTCTGCAGCAGGGTCTGGGTGGCCAGCACGTGCTCGACTTCCGAGGTGCCGATGCCGTGCGCCAGCGCGCCGAAGGCGCCGTGGGTGGAGGTGTGCGAGTCGCCGCACACCACCGTCATGCCGGGCAGGGTGGCGCCCTGCTCGGGACCGATCACGTGCACGATGCCCTGGCGCTTGTCGTTCATGTTGAAATAGGTCAGGCCATAGGACTTGGCGTTCTTGTCCAGGGTTTCGACCTGCAGCCGCGAGACCGGGTCGGCGATGCCTTGGGTACGGTCGGTGGTGGGCACGTTGTGGTCGGCCACGGCCAGGTTGGCCGACAGGCGCCACGGCTGGCGATTGGCCGCGCGCAGGCCGTCGAAGGCTTGCGGGCTGGTGACTTCGTGCACCAGGTGGCGGTCGATGTAGAGGATGGTGGTGCCGTCATCCTCGGCCTTCACCACATGGGATTCCCAGAGTTTGTCGTAAAGCGTCTTGATCATGATATGTGCAGTACTGCTACAGCCTGTGTGAGTGATCCACTTTTATTATGCCATATTGTGCAATGCAATAGCAGACACCCCCTCCCGCCTCATGAGCCGATGCGGTTCCGCGCCTTGCCGCCACGTGTATGACCCGAAATTGGTAAAACAATATAAAACAATACAACAATAAAAAAAGCCTGCGGGTTGCGCAGGCCTTGGTGTTCTTGCCGGGCTTTGCTTGCGCTAGGCCGCCATGCGTACACTGCTCCTGCTGCCGTCCATGAGGAACGATAGGCCGACCACCAGCACCAGCTCGCCCTCTGCAGAGCGGGCCGTGCCGGTAATGCCCTCGACCGCGATGGCGGTCATGGGCTTGATCACCAGGTCGGCGGTGCCGTCCACGGCTTCCACCGCCAGGATGTAGGGCTGTGGTGCGCCCACAACAATACCCACCTTCTCGCGGCAAGCCTCGTAGCCCAGCGCGCCCGCCAGCGAGCGTACCGGCAGCGGACGGCCCTGGTCCTTGAGGACCGGGGCGCCGCCCACTTCCATGAACACTTCCGGCAGCTCGACCACGCGCTGCACCACGGCCATGGGCAGGGCCAGGGCCGCGCCCGAGGTCGACACCAGCATGGTCGGCACGATGGACAGCTCGATCGGCAGGCGGATGGAGAACTTGGTGCCCTTGCCCAGTTCGGATT
Source organism: Duganella kummerowiae (assembly GCF_053572355.1). Taxonomy (NCBI): domain Bacteria; kingdom Pseudomonadati; phylum Pseudomonadota; class Betaproteobacteria; order Burkholderiales; family Oxalobacteraceae; genus Duganella; species Duganella kummerowiae. The sequence goes on along the minus strand of NZ_JBKFEH010000010.1, from coordinate 376,526 downwards.
CGATCTGGATGGCGCCGCGGTTTTTCTCCACGGCGGTCTTCACCACGTCCATGCCGACCCCGCGCCCGGACACGCTGGACGCCACTTCCTTGGTCGAAAAACCCGGTAAGAATACCAGCTGCAGGCACTCGTCGGTGGATAACTGCGCCGATTCCGAGATCAGCCCCTTTTCCTGCGCCTTCTGGCGCAGGCGCACCGGGTCCATGCCCTTGCCGTCATCCTGCAGCACGATCATGACGCTGTTGGCTTCCTGCCAGGCCTTGAGCTGGATGAAGGACTTGATGGGCTTGCCGGCCTTGGCGCGCTCTTCCGGCGTTTCCACGCCATGGTCCAGCGAATTGCGCAGCATGTGCACCAGCGGGTCGTACAGCGAATCGACCACCACGCGGTCGACCTCGGTCTCCGCGCCTTCGATGTTCAGTTCGACTTCCTTGCCCAGGTCCTTGGCCAGCTCGCGCACCAGGCGCGGGAATTTCTGGAACAAGCGGCCGACCGGCTGCATGCGGGTGGCCAGGGTGGCGCGCTGCAGTTCGGTCGAGTAGCGCGAGGCGCGCTCCAGGGTTTCCGACAGGGTCGCCATCAGGGTCTGGGCCTGGCCCTCGAACTTGAACTGCATCAGGCGTTCCAGCAGCACGGCGGCCTGGTTGGCGGCCTGCACCGACTCGCCGGCCACTTCCAGCAGGGCGTCCAGCTTGACGGCGTCGATACGGATGCTCTCTTCCTTGGCGGGCGGAGTGTGCGGGCGGGCTTCCTCGCGTTTTTCGGCGCTCTCGCGGCGGGCCGGGGCCGGAGCGGGCGCGGCTGCGGCGGCTGCGGCCACGTCGGCCAGGGTGGCGGGGGCCGGCGCTGCAGCGGCCGGCGCCGGGCTGGGCACGGCGGCGATGGCGGGACGGGTATAGCTGCCGGCCGGCATCACGGCTTCGTACATGCCTTCCCAATCCAGGCCGCCGGCCGCGGTGGCGGCGGGGGCCGGAGCCACGGCAGGCGCGGCGGCCACGGGCGCCGGCGTCGGAGCGGCGGCGGGCGCAGGCGCAGCGGCCGGCTTGGCGGCGCCCTGCTTGCCCTCGATAGCGTCGGTCAGGATGGCTTCCAGGTCGCCCGGCATGGCCGGCAGGCTGTCCGGCTCGGCGCCGTTGTTCAGCTCGTTGAGCTGGTCGGCCACGAAGCTGGACGCCTGCAGCGCGGCGTCGATCGCCAGCGGCGTCACCGGGGCAGTGCCGTTGCGCAGGGCGTCAAACAGGTTTTCCGTCAGGTGGCAGGCGGCCACCAGCGCGGGCAAGCCCATGAAGCCGGCCCCGCCCTTGATGGTGTGGAAGGAGCGGAACACCGCGTTCAGGGTTTCCTTGTTGTCGGGGTCGCGTTCGAGGCGCAACAGGTGCTCCTCGACATTGACCGCCAGATCCATCGCCTCGACGACGAAGTCCTTCAGCATATCGTCCATTAGAACCCCAGATCGGCAAGAAGGTCATCGACGCTATCCTGGCTCAGGGCCGCCGTGGGCACGGACGGGCCCTGCATCAGGGGCGCTTCTTTCTGCGCCAGCTTCTCGCGCACGGCCGAGGGCGCATTGTCGCGCAGCAGCTGGGCCAGTTCCGATTCCACGGTCTTGGTGATGGCCACCACCTTCTTGATCAGCTGGCCGGTGATGTCCTGGAAGTCCTGCGCCATCATGATTTCCAGCAGGCGCGCCTTTTCAGCCTCGGTGGCTTCGGACACGGCAATGGCGAAGGCTTGCGAATCGCCCGCCAGCTTCTTGAATTCCTCCAGGCTGAGCTTGCCCGCGAACAGGTCGGCCCAGCGGTTTTCCATGTCCTTGGACTGCTTGGACAGCACGTCCTGGGCCGGCATGCCGTCGTCCAGGGTGTTGAGCACCTTGTTGGCGGCCTGCTCGGTCAGCGAAGCCACGTATTCCAGCCGGTCCTGGGCGTCGACGATTTGCGAGGAAGCCTCGGTCAAAGCCTTGTCGTAGCCCAGTTCGCGCAGCGAGTCGTGCAACAGGCGCACGATACCGCCCAGGCGTTCGAACATGGCCTTGCCTTCGCCTTCGCCTTCGCCGCCGCTTTCCTCGGTGATAGCCGGCGCGGGCGCGGGCGCCGCTACCGGCGCGGGCGCGGGAGCCGGTGCGGCGGCGCTGGCGGCCACCTGCTCGAACAGGCTTTCCAGGTCATCCTCCGCGGCGGCGGGCGCCGGTGCAGGCGCTGGAGCGGGCGCGGCCGTCTTGCTCTGCGCAGACACTTCCTCAAATAATGCGTCGAAATCATCAGCGGCGTTGGTCATAATCCGTGCTTCTCCATGTTTGTAAAATTGCTGCCCTGCACCGGTGCCCACCACCCCGGGGTGATGACTTCCGGCAATATATTCCGCTTACGCGAGTGTAGCAGGGCCTCGCCCGGTTGTTCAATCTCCGCGACGGGAAAGGTGCACACCGCCCCTGCCAGAGGGCCGGCGCCACGCGATACTGTTGTATTTGCAGATACTAACATCGCTTCCCCTGCCAAAGTGCGGCGTCCGCCACAAAAGTAGTGCTTTGGTGCAAAAAAACGCCGTCCAAAGTACGGACTGGACATCGCCGGACAGGGAAATTCGCAGTGCGATTGATAAATATCAAGTGTTTCCATACCAGCAATAATGCAAATCCGGACTACAATGGAGCGAGGCCACGTCCGCGAGGAGACCGTCATGTACCGCAAGATCCTGATCACCACCGACGGCTCGGCCGTCTCCAGCAAGACCGCCTGCGCCGGGGTCGCCTTTGCCCAGCAGATGGGCGCCGAGGTGCTGGCCCTGTTTGTCGCGCCAGGCTACCAGTACCCGATTTACGTGGAAATCATCCCGCCCAGCTATCCCAGCGAGAAGGAATACACGGCCGCCATGCGCCGCGCCGGCCAGGAGCATACACAGGACATCATCGAATCCTGCGCCCGCCGCGGCGTGCCGTGCGAGGCCCTGACCACTTTCGCCGACAGCACCGCGGCCGAGATCGTCAAGGTGGCCGCGGAGCACGGCTGCGACCTGATTTTCATGGGTTCCCACGGACGCAGCGGCTGGGGCCAGCTGTTGCTGGGCAGCGTCACCAGCAAGGTGCTGCAGCACGCCCGCATCCCGGTGCTGGTGCACCGCCTGATCCAGGAGCCCAGCCCCCCATGATACGCATAGTCATCGCCGACGATCACACCATCATGCGCGAAGGCCTCAAGCGCATCCTCGACGGCGCGCCCGACATCGACATCGTGGGCGAGGCCATCGACGGCTTCGAGGTGCTGAGCCACGTGCGCAACGGCGGTTTCGACCTGCTGCTGCTGGACCTGTCCATGCCCGGCCGCAGCGGGGTCGACCTGATCCGCCAGGTCAGGAGCGAGGCGCCCAAGCTGGCCATCCTCATCCTCACCATGCACGAGGAGGAGCAGTACGCCGTGCGCGCCATCCGCGCCGGGGCCCAGGGCTACCTGACCAAGGAAAGCGCCGGCACCCAGCTGGTGGGCGCGATCCGCAAGGTGGCCTCGGGCCGGCCCTACATCAGCACCGAGGTGGCGGAGCAGCTGGCCCTGAACATCATGATGCCCAACGAGAGCCTGCTGCACAAGCAGCTGTCGGACCGCGAGTTCGAAGTGTTTTCGCTGCTGGTGGCAGGCAAGTCCATCACGGAAATCGCCAACAGCCTGCACCTGAGCGTCAAGACCGTCAGCACCCACAAGACCCGCATCATGCAGAAGATGGGCATGGGATCGCTGTCCGAAATGGTCCAGTATGCCGTGGCGCACCGCCTGCTGTCCCCTTTCAAGAACTGATTCCGGCCCCACCCCTAGGAAGAATCCTACACGAGCAAGCTGGCTCCTAGGGCATATTCAGCCATTGCTGATATCTATCTCCCCCCCTAGTTGGCATACTGAAACCATGCATGGCGAATAACTGTCATGGAGCAACATCAATCCAGGCCACGCCGACGCTGTACCGTCCGCTTCTTCCTACCGATATGCCAGACCCACAGGAGCCCTATATGCTGTCCAACCAACTGACCGAACTCCGGCCCGGCACTTCGGTGCAGTCCTCCTCGATGGAAGCCGGACGCCAGCGGCAAGGACGGCTCTGGTCCAACCTGAAGGAAGTGTGCGACCTGCTGCACATCCCGGCGATCTCCATCGGCGGTGAGGAACTGTTGTTCCAGCACGTGCAGTTCAAGACCGGGCAGCGCATCCACACCATAGGCCAGCCGTTCGACACGCTCTACGTGGTCAACTCCGGCTTCCTCAAGACCGTGCTCATCGACGAATACGGCAACGAGCAGGTGCTGAGCTTTCCCATGAAGGGCGACATGCTGGGCGTGGACGGCATCCACACCCGGCATTACTCGTCGGAAGCGGTGGCGCTCTCGGACTGCGACCTGATACTGCTGCCATTCAAGAAGCTGGCCGCCCTCGGGCGCACCCACCTGGAAATGGAAAACATGATGTACGGCGTGATGAGCCGGGAGCTGGTGCGGGAGCAGGCCATGATAGGCATGCTGGGCGCACTGAGCGCCGAAGCCCGCGTGGCGCGTTTCCTGATCTCCCTGGCCGAACGCTTCGCCCAGATGGGCTATTCCAGCAAGCTGTTCAACCTGCGCATGACGCGCCACGAAATCGGCAGCTACCTGGGCCTGACCCTGGAAACCGTCAGCCGCACCTTGTCGGCCTTTAACGAAATCGGCCTGATCAGTGTGGACCAGCGCACCATAGGCATCAAGGATGCCGAGGCGCTCAAGACCCTGCGCCGCCTGCCGCCCTCGCGCACGCGCGGCAAGCAGCCAGGCGCCAAGGGCAAGGGCGGCGAAAGCGCCGCCGCCCAGCTGCTGGCGACCCTATAAGTTCCGTGTACCACCCTTTACGCCCGGCCGTGCGCCGGGCTTTTTTTTATGTCCGGCGCACGGCGCACGCATCGCACACGCTTCAAATAGCGCTTGCAATTCCTGCCAGCTTGCAGAATAATGGAAATGCGAATCATTCTTATTTAAGGAGCCACCGATGCCTACCTACGCCACTGCCGCACCCGCCCTCCCCGCCCGCGTTCCGGTCTCCGCCGCAGTGCCGGCTGCCCCGGTACAGCGTATCAACAGCGCCGCGCTGATGGAGGGCAGGCGCGAGCTCGAAATCGAGCACAGCGGAAAGATCTACCGCCTGCGCGTCACCCAACTGAACAAGCTCATCCTCACCGCCTGAGCCGGGCGGCCCCTGCGGGCCGCCGCGCCAGCCAACCGCTCCTCCCCTTGCGGCCAGCCAGCCAAACCCCATCGTCCCAAGGAGCGTTTGATGGCCATAGACCGCAGCAATCCCATATTCCTCGCCCCGCAAACGGGCGGTCCCAATCCTGAACTGATGGTGTCGGCCGTGCTGCACCTGATGTCGCACTACAGCACCAGCGACGACAGCGGCGGCTGCGTCAAGCTGGCCTCGGTGATCGAGCGCCACCTGAAGGCGCTGGCCGAGTTGCCCGAACTGGCGCCGGTATTGCGCGCCACCTGCCAGCAACTGTCCGAGCAATGGGCCAGCCTGGTCGAACGCCGGCTGCCCTGCCCCGACAAGGCCAATTTCCTCACCCGTATCATGGCGCGCGCCCGTACCGCGCCCGCGCCGCTCTGAAGCAAACCGGAGTTTCCCCCATGTGCGAAAAACACGATCCGCTAGCCGCGCTGGCCCATGGCGCCGCCGTGGCGGCCATGGCGGCCGCCCAGCGCCCGCAGCCAGCCCTCAAGACGCCCGGCTCGCAGCCAATCAAACCCGTCGTCAACAAGGTCCACAACGTGCCGGAACAGGCCGACGCCAAGGCCGGGACGCATACCTCGCGCCGCCGGCGCCTGTGGGAACTAAGCCATGCCTGCCACTGCCCGCTGGTCGGCGTCGGATTTCCACTAGGCGTGCTGCGCAAGCTGGTGGACAAGGCCGTGGCCCAGAACCGGGGCGGCGGCGCCGTGCTGGCCGACGACTATGAAGTGCACGTGGGCGCCGTGACCGAATGCGGCGCCCGTAACCGCTTGTCGGAAGCGCTGCAGAAGGAACTGGAACGCCGCTACGCGCCTGTGGTGCAGCGCTTCCGCGCCGCCAGGACCACGGCCGAGGTGGGCGAACTGTGGCGTGCCGCCGTGGCGGCCGGCGACGTGGCCGGCGCCTTCTGGGCCGGCCTGACCCATCCGCGCTGTGGGCCCGAGCTGGAAGAGCAGATGTGCCGCGACCTCCACATGGTGCAGCACCAGGCCGGCGCCTGCGTGCGCGCGGACCTGAACAAGTTCAACGCCACCCTGGCAGAGAATACCCGCCTGGCGCGCGAACTGGCCCGGGCCCAGGCCCGCGCCGCCGCCCTGCAGGTGGAAAAGACCGCCGACACCGAGCGCCACGCGGTCCAGCTGATGCAGCTGCGCGCCCAGCTGGTGGGCAAGGATTCAATGATCGACTCCCTTCGCATCGAGCTGGACCAGCTGCGCGAGTCCATCCCGGGACTGGAAACGCGCACCCGCCTGGCCGAGCGCCTGGCCCGCATGGAGGAGCGCGAACGCGCCCTGCGCAACCAGATCAATGAGCTGAAGGCAGACGCGGCGCGCGCCGCCGCCGAGGCCCCGGCGCAGGCCGAACCGGCGCCGCCGGTGGTGGAACATGTGGTACGCATGCCGGTGCGCCTGACCGACCAGGCGGTGCTGTGCGTGGGCGGACGCAGCGGCAACGTGGCCACCTACCGTGAGCTGATCGAGAAGGTGGGAGCCCAGTTCGCCCACCACGATGGCGGCCTGGAAGACAACGCCAACCGCCTGGAAGCCAGCCTGGCGGCGGCCGACCTGGTGATCTGCCAGACCGGCTGCATCAGCCACAGCGCCTACTGGCGCGTGAAGGACTACTGCAAGCGCAACGGCAAGCGCTGCGTCTTTGTGGACAACCCCAGCATCAGCAGCCTTCAGCGCGGGCTGGAACAGGCTGTGACCGAGTAAGGCCGCGGGCCCGCACACCCATTGGAGGCTGCCGCCAGCGCGGCGCGGTGCGCCGCTGCTGCGCACGCGGCAGCCCATGCCGAGCCTCCCGCGCGCCGGCCCGCTTAGAACCTGTTTCAAAATGAGCAGGGCTAGGCACGGCGACGAAGACAGTGCGCCTGCACGGCTAGGAGCCGTAACGACGCCATGGTCATTTTAAAACGGGTTCTTAGTACACATCCCTGCGGTAGCGCCCTTCGGCCGCCAGCGCATCCAGCGCCGCGCGCCCCAGCGCCTGCTCCAGCGCGTCATCCACGCCGCCGGCCATGCCGTCCAGCGAGCCGCACACATAGATGGCCGCGCCCCGCTGCACCCAGGTCTTCACGTCGGCAGCCTGCTGCTGCAGGCGGTCCTGCACGTACACACGTTCGGCCTGGTCGCGCGAGAACACCATGTCCAGCCGCTCCAGCATGCCGGCGGCCTGCCAGCCGTCGAGCTCCGCCTTGTAGTGGTAGTCGTGGGCCGCGTTGCGCTCACCGAACAACAGCCAGTTGCGGCCCTGGCCGGCCAGCGCGCGCGCCTTCAGGTGACCGCGCAGGCCGGCGATACCGCTGCCGTTGCCGACCAGGATCAGCGGCCGCGCCACGTTATACTCCAGGCGGAAGCGGCGGTGCGCGCGCAGGCGCAGCTGCACCATATCGCCCACGGCGGCCTGCTGCGTGAGCCAGCCCGAGGCCACGCCATGGCTGCCATCCGGGTGCCGGTGCAGGCGCACCAGCAGGTGCACGCGGCCGTCGGCATGGATGGAGGCGATCGAGTATTCGCGCGGCCGGTCCGGATCGGCGGGCGCGGCCACCTGCACCAGGTCGCCCGACTCCCACGTCGGCAATGCGCCGCCCCGGGGGGCCAGCTCCAGGTGGTACAGCGGCGCGCCCGAGCTGCCCGGGTTGAGCAGCATGCGCTCGACCAGCATCCACTGTTCGAACGCCGGTGCGCTCCAGTCGGGAGCGTCGCTGGTGCCGGCCAGGTGGCTCAGCTGCTGGCGCCACTGCGCGATGGCGGCCGCGCTGCTGCGGTCCACTTCGATGCGCGGGAACAGGGTTTGCGCGCCCTGCGCCTGCAGCCACTGGTCCAGGGCGCGGCCAAAGCCGCAAAACCGGGTGTAGCTGCTGTCGCCCAGCGCCAGCACCGCGTAGTGCAGGCGCGGCAGCGGCAGCCCGATGTCCATCAGGCGGCCGGCAAAGGCGGCCGCCGCATCGGGCGCATCGCCCTCGCCATAGGTGGACACCACAAACAGGATGCGTTCGGCCTGCGCCAGGTCGTCGGCGCCCAGCTCGGACAGTTCACACAGCCGCGCCGGGATGCCGGCCAGCTTCAGCGTGGCGGCGGTCTGCCCGGCCAGTTCCTCGGCATTGCCGGTCTGGCTGGCATGGGCCACGATCCAGCCGGGCGAGGCGGCTGCCTCGGCCCTGGCCTGGCGCGCGGCCCGCTGCTTGCGGCGCACCCGCAGGTAAGGCGCCAGGCAGACCAGCGCATAGCTGGCCGCCAGCGCGGCCGCCAGCGCCAGGCGGGTGGGGTCATGGGTCCAGATCATTCGTCGTTCAACATGCTGCGGAAATGGGGGCTCATGGATTCGGTATAAGCAGTTTCAGTGCGCACCACGAAGCGCACCGCCAGGCCGAGGCGTTCGGCCAGTGCCAGCCCGGCCTGCGGGCCCAGAACATACAGCGCCGTCGACCACGCGTCGGCCGCCATGCAGTGCGGATGCACCACGGTGACCGAGGCAAGCCGGTTGTCCACCGGCCGGCCGCTGCGCGGATCGATGGTGTGCGCGTAGCGCCGGCCCCCATGCAGGAAGTAGCGCCGGTAGTCGCCGGAGGTGGCCACCGAGAGGCCGTGCAGCGCGAGGACAATCTCGTCGGGCACGGCGCCGGCCCTGTCCTCATGGGGCGGCTGCTCCAGCATCACCCACCAGGGCTGGCCGTCCGGCTTGACGCCGGCGCCGCGCAATTCACCGCCCACCTCCACCAGGAAGTGCGCAATGCCCTGCGACTTGAGGTAATACGCGAGGCGGTCCACGCCATAGCCCTTGGCCACGGCGGAAAGGTCTAGCTGCACGCCGCCCGGCTGCAGGGCGCGCCGGCTGGCCGGGTCCACCGCCACGCGCCGCAGCGCCAGTTCGGCGCACGCCGCCGCCACCTGCCCGGCGCCGGGCGGAACGAAATCCGGCTGGCCATGGCGCCCGTGCGGGCCGAAGCCCCACAGGTTGACCAGGCTGCCGGCGCAGGGATCGTAGGCGCCGCCGGAATCGCGGGCCACGGACAGGGCGAACGACAGCACGTCGTAGAAAGCCGGCGGCAGCTGCTGCCAGCTGCCGGCCGGGGCGCGGTTGTAGCGCCCCAGGTCGGAATCCGCTTCCCAATGGCTCATCTCGGCCACCACGGCATCGAGCTGCGCCTGCAGGCCGGCCTGCAAGTCCACGCCGGCCGGCAGGGAAGATGCAGCCAGGCGCACCGACCAGCTGGTGCCCATGGTGAGCCCGCGCAAGTCGTGGATGGCCGCGCCCTGCGGCGCCGGGTCTGCTGAAATGGAATGTGGCAGGAGTACCCGGCGCATAAGCTGGCGTTAACCCCGCATTACTGCGGCAGCACTTCCACGATGCCGGAATAGGTGACGCGCAGCGCGGGCATGTTCATGCCGCCGCCCGGACCGCCGGCGCCGGGACCACCCTGCCCGCCCCCCTGGCCGCCTTCGCCACGCTGGATGTTGGGCCAGCTGGAGCTGACCAGATAGGCGCCGGCAGCGGGCGCCTCGAACGTGATCTCGCCCTTGGCGTCGGTGGTCTTGCGGATTTCGCCCAGGGTGCCGCGATAGCGTACGCCGCCCGGGATCAGGCTGAAGGCCTGGTTGGCGGCCGGTTTGCCGTCCAGCAGGAAGCGCCAGGTGACTTTCTCGCCCGCGCGCAGTTCGTTCGGATGGGTGACCGGCACCAGCTCCAGGCCCTTGCCGGTCGGCTTGAAGACGGCGAAGTCCGGCGTGCCGGTGCTGACGAAGGTCTCCAGGCGGCTGACGGTGCGGCTGATCCTGACCTCGGTGGCGTCGGCCGGCACGTCCTTGGCAAGGGTTTCCTCGGTGCCGCGGAAGCGCCGCATCTCGCCACCCTTGTCCTTGTAGCTGCCCATCACGTTCTGCTGCACCAGGCTGATTTTGTAGGTGCCGGGCTTAGGCAGCTTGAGATCGAAGGTGGTGCGCAGCTTGCCGGTGCTGACGTTTTCCAGCGGCAGCCTGGCGCCGTCCGGACCGACGGCGGTGACCGCATCCACTTTCAACGGCATGTGGTCGATGTCGAACAGGCCTTCGGAAATGGCGGCGTCGAAGGTGACCCAGGCTTCCTTGCCTTCCACTTCGGTGGACGAAGGCAGTATCCAGGGACGGTGGGCCTGGGCGCTCAGCGACAGGCCGGCCAGCGCCAGCGCGGCCAGGGTTTGATTCAGTTTCAGCATCTCTATCCCCTATCCGGTTATGGTTTGACCTGGACCGTGACGGCGCCCAGTTCTTCCTTGCCCTGGCCGCTGTAGCCTTGCGCCGATTTCGGCGGCCATTGCAGCGGCACCTTCACCACTTCGCGCCCGCCCGCTTCGCGCGCGGCTTCCACCACCACCGTGTACTGGCCGGGCGGCAGCTTGTCCAGCGCGGCCTTGCCTGCGCCGGCGGCGGCCAGGGTGTGCTCGCCCGGGGCCTTGGTGGCGCCGGAGACGCCGTCCAGCGGGATCTCCAGCTCGCGGCCGGTCTTGCGCCACCACTGGCGCATGTCCTTCAGCCACTTGGTGCCGGCGTTGTCGCGCTTCTTGGTGTCGTACAGGACGGCCAGGTTGGCCACCACCTTCTGGTCCGCGTTTTCCAGCCAGGCCGCGATGTAGGGGCGGTGGTACTCGGCCACGTTCAGTTGCGGCACTTCCAGCTTGAGGGCGAGATCGGCAGCCATGGCGGAGGCGCTGGCCAGGGGCAGGCTGAGCGCGATGGAATAGCGTAATTTCATGGTGTTCCTGTCGGTAGGTTTAATGGATGAACAGCAGTGCGATAACACAGGGAATCAGGATGCCGAGTCCGACCATGGGCCAGGTGAACGGCCGGTTATTGGCGTGGAATTTCAGGATCAGCAGGCCGGTGATGCAGAACACCAGGCAGGCGGCGGCGAAGATGTCGATGAACCAGTTCCAGGCCGCGCCCGTGTTGCGGCCCTTGTGGACGTCGTTCAGCCAGGATACCCAGCCGCGGTCGGTGTTCTCGTACTCCACCGCGCCGTCCTCCAGCGCTATGCGGACCCAGGCGTCGCCGCCGGCCTTGGGCATGGCCAGGTAGATTTCGTCGGGCGCCCATTCGGCCACGCGGCCGCCGGCCTGCACCTTCCAGGTGGCGTCCAGCCACTGCTCGGCGGCGGGCGGCAGCGGTTCCCTGGCGCCGTCGTGGGCTTCGGCATAGGCGCGCAGCTGGGCCGCCAGCGGCGCCGGCAGCGTGGCCTGCTTGCGGGTGATGGTGGGCTTGGCTTCGATCTGGGAAGCGTGGTTGAGGGTGATGCCGGTGATGGCGAACAAAAACATGCCCAGCAGGCACAGCGCGGAGCTGACCCAGTGCCATTGGTGCAGATGCTTGAGCCAGACGGCCCGGCTGGCGTTGCGCGGCGGCGCAGCGTGTTGAACGCTCACAAAGGTTCCCTCGAATAATTCAAGGAATAAATGATAATGATTATCATTTGCGGCGTCAATTGCTTGTTTGTAGCGTTATGTTTCGTACAGAAGCATCCGGGCAAAGATTATATGGTGGCAGCATGACGAATCTGAAGGAGGACGCCGTGCCGCTGTACACCCAGGACCAGATCCAGGCCATCACGTCCAGGATCAAACACGTCAAGTTCGGCATGCTGACCACGCAGGATAGCAGCGCCACGCTGACCAGCCGTCCGCTCCCCTGCCAGCAAGTCGACAACCAGGGCAATATGTGGTTCCTGATTGCCGACGACGCCGAATTCGTGCTGGACCTGCACGAGCATCCGGGCGTGAACATCAGTTTTGCCGATCCCACCCACCAGCTGTACCTGTCGGTGGCGGGACAGGCCTACACCTTGCGCGATCCGGCCAGGGCCAGGGAGCTGTGGAATCCGCTGGCGCGCGGCTGGTTCAGCGGGCCGGACGACCCGCGTTTGCTGCTGCTGCGGGTGCGCATCGAATCGGCCGAGTACTGGGACGCCACCACCAGCCGCATGACGCAGCTGTTCGCCATGGCCAAGGCGGCTTTCACCGGGACCCGGTCTGGCGCCATGGCGCGCCACACCACCATCTGCCTCTAGTGTGTCCGAACCAGGCCCGGGGCTACCTGCCTGGCCGGGCCTTGCCTTGTGCGGTCACGCTAGCCCAGCGCAGGTCCGCCCGGGCCACGCCTGGCCCGGCCTGACCGCCGTTCAGGAATTGCCTGAGCCGCCGCCGGAGCGCGAACCGGCGCCGCCGTTCTGGCGGTTGCCATCGTTCTTGTGGCTCATGGCGCCGGCGCGGCGCGCCTCCTCCGAGGTGAATTCATGCGCCCTGCCCTTCTCGTGGGCGGCGCGGCCGCCCAGCGCCGCGATGGCGCGCTGCTGCTCCGGGTCCATGGCAGCGAAGCCGCGCTTGCTGGCGCCGCCGCCTTGCTTGCTGCCCTGGTTGGTGCTCTGATTGCTGCCCTGATTGCCGCCCTGATTGCCGCCCTGATTGCCCCCTTGCTTGTTACCTTGGTTAGCCACGCTTGCCTCCTGTCGTTGATTGCGGGATTGCCCTGCCGTGCGCCAGGGAGCAGCCATGGTAGTGCAGCGCTTAGACAGCGGATATAGGACACTGCTAGCAAGACCTGTAGGAAGCTTCCGGTGACTGGTAGCTCAGCCTTACCAAGTCTCAGGCACCGCCAGCACCGCATCGCCGGTGCTGACCCAGATTTTCTCTCCCGGCTGCGGCGCCAGCGCGTGACCGCCGGTAAAGGCGCCAAACGAGGGCAGCACGGCCCGCGCCTGCCCCAGCACGAAACATGGCAGCGTCAAACGCTCCCAGCCCGCGCGCAGCCGGCACACCGGATGCACGTGGCCGGCCAGCACATAGGCCGGCGCCGCCAGGTCGGGATGGTGGCAGAAGGCGAACGGCGCCAGCAGCCAGGGCTCGTCCACCATCTCCACGCCCAGGCTGGCGGGAGGATCGCCGGCGCGCAGGTCGTGGTTGCCGCGCACCACGGTCAGGCGCAGCTGCGGGTGGCGCCTGCGCCAGTCCTCGATGGTGGCCAGGGTGGCCGGCGTGCGCGCCGTCCTTGCGTGCAGGAAGTCGCCCAGGAACACGATGTGATCGGCTTCCCATTGCGCCAGCAGCAGGTCCAGCGCAGCCAGGTTGGCGGCCGTGGTGCCGCCCGGGACCGGCACCCCCAGGGCGCGGAAGGCGGCTGCCTTGCCGAAATGGATGTCGGCCACCACCAGCATGCTTCGGCGCGGCCAGTACAGCGCCTTCTGCGGCAGCAGCATCACGGCCTCGCCGGCCAGCGTGACGCAGGCCGCTACGCCGGCGCCGCCCGGCGCGCCATGGCCTGCTCCCGCTACACCATTGCCGCCGCCTGCCGCGCCGCCGGGTGCGCCGTTACCAGATGCCGCGCCCATGCCACCGCCCGGCGCGCCGTTGCCGCCACTGGCACCGCCGCTCATGGCCCGGCCGCCTTTTCCAGCGCGCCCAGCATGCGCGCCACCCGTTCGGACAGCTTCTCGGTGCTGAGCTTTTCGCGCAGCCGCTCCACCATCAGCGCGAAGCCGAACGGGGTGGCGCGCGCGGTGGCGTGGAAGCTGACGCGGCGCGCCTGCAGCTGTTCCAGCGTGGCGCGCAGGCGGCCCAGTTCCAGTTCCTGCTCCAGCACCTCGCGCTGGGCCTGGTTCAGCAACAGGTTGCCGGCATCGTGCTTGCGGAACACCTCAAAGAACAGGGCCGACGAGGCCTGCAGCTGGCGCGCGCTTTTCTGCTGGCCCGGGTAGCCGGACGAGATCAGCCCGGCAATGCGGGCGATCTCCCGGAAGCGGCGCTGCGACAGCTCGCTGGCGTTCAGGCTGTCCAGCACATCCTCCAGCAGCTGCTGCGTGTCGAACAGGGCGATGCGGCCCTGCGCGTCGGGCCGGAACACGGCGGCCCAGTCCAGCGCCTGCGGCGCCAGCAGCTCGAATCCGTAATCGTTGACGGCAATCGAGAACGAAGCCGGCGCCGCGCGCGCCACCCGCCAGGCCAGCAGCGCCGCCAGCCCCACGTGCACGGCGCGCCCGGCAAACGGATACATGAACAGGTGATGGCCTTCGCGGCTGCTCATGCTCTCCACCACCGTAACCTCCTCGGTGGGCAGCGAGGACCAGCGCTGCTGTATCTCCAGCAGCGGCCGGATGGCCTGCATTTCCGGGCCGGCGTAATGGCCATCGGCAGCCTGGCGCAGCTGCTCCAGCACGGCGCGCGCCAGTTCCGACGACAGCGGCATGCGCCCGCCGTTCCAGCGCGGCACGGCGCCCTTGTTGCCGCTGGCCCGCTTCACATAGGCCGTCATCTCGTGCATGCGCACGAATTCCAGGATGCGGCCAGCGAACAGGAAGTGTTCGCCCGCCTTCAGGCGCGAGATGAACGATTCCTCCACGCTGCCCAGGCGCCCGCCGCTCATGTACTTGACCTGCACCGAGGCGTCCGAAACGATGGTGCCTATGCCCAGGCGGTGGCGGCGCGCGATGCCGGCGTCCGGCACCCGATACACGCCCTCCTCGTCCGGCAGCACGCGCCGGTATTCGGGATAGACCGCTAGGGTCTGGCCGCCGCGCGCCACGAAATCCAGCGCCCACTGCCACTCGCCGGGCGTCAGGGCGCGATAGGACCAGGCGCTGCGCACCTCGTCATACATGTCCTGCGAGCGGAAGCCGCCGCCCAGGGCCATGGTCACCAGGTGCTGGACCAGCACGTCCAGCGGCTTGTCCGGCGCCAGGCGCGCCTCCACGCGGCGCTCGGCGGCGGCCTGCCTGGCGGCGGCCGCCTCCAGCAGCTCCAGGCTGTGGGTGGGCACCAGCGTCAAGCGCGAGACCCGGCCCGGCGCGTGGCCGCTGCGCCCGGCGCGCTGCAGCAGCCGGCCTACGCCCTTGGCGCTGCCGACCTGCAGCACCCGCTCCACCGGCAGGAAATCCACCCCCAGGTCCAGGCTGGACGTGCAGACCACGGCCTTCAGCTTGCCCTCCTTCAGGCCCAGCTCGACCCACTCGCGCACTTCCTTGTCCAGCGAACCGTGGTGCAGGGCGATCAGGCCGGCCCAGTCGGGGCGCGCGTCCAGCAGGTTCTGGTACCACAGTTCGGCCTGGGAACGGGTGTTGGCAAACACCAGGGTGGTGGCGCTCTGTTCGATCTCGGCCACCACCGGCGCCAGCATCTGCAGGCCCAGGTGGCCGCCCCAGGGAAAACGCGAGGGATGGTCGGGAATCAGGGTGTCGATGCGGATGTCCTTGCCGGACGGCGCCTGCACCAGCGCGCCATCGGGCGCCAGCACCTCCATGGCCTGCTGCAGGTTGCCCAGGGTGGCGGACAAGCCCCACACCACCAGCGCCGGATTCCAGCGCCGCAGGCGCGCCAGCGCGAGCTGGGTCTGCACCCCGCGCTTGTTGCCCATCAGCTCATGCCATTCATCGACGATCACCATGTCCAGCTGGGCGAACCGGCTGCGGGCGTCGGCCTTGCTCAGCATGAGCGTCAGGCTTTCCGGGGTGGTGACCAGGGCTTCGGGCAGCTGCTTGTCCTGGCGCGCGCGCTGGGCCGAGCCGGTGTCGCCGGTGCGGATCTCGACCTGCCAGGGCGCCTGGCCGGGCAGCGCCAGCCCGGCTGCGCCCTGCTGCAGGGCGCGCAGGGTGTCGGCCGCCAGCGCACGCATGGGCGTCAGCCACAGCACCCGCAACCCAGCGCGCTGGCCGGCGCGTGCGGCAGGCCTTCCGGCGGCCCGCTGCAGGGCGCCGAACCAGACCGCATAGGTCTTGCCGGAGCCGGTGCCGGCGTGCAGCAGGCCGGAGCGGCCCTCGCGCACCGCCTGCCACACCTCGCGCTGGAAGCCGAACACGCTCCAGCCGCGCAGCGCGAACCAGTCCTCCGTGCGGCGCAGCGCATCGGGCTCGCGGCTGGCGCTCATGGCGTGGGCGGAAGCAGGTTTTTCAGCGCATCCAGGGTGTCGGCTTCCTCTATGGTCTTGTCCTCGCGCCGCCGCAGGATGCGCGGGAAGCGCACCGCGATGCCGGACTTGTGGCGCGGCGACGGGGCGATGGCCTCGAAGCCGATCTCGAACACCATGCTGGGCGTGACGCTGCGCACCGGCCCGAACTTCTCGATGGTGGTCTTGCGGATGGCCTGGTCGACCTGCGCGATTTCGGCGTCGGTCAGGCCGGAATAGGCCTTGGCGAAGGGCACCAGCTTGCGCCCGCCGCCGTCATCCTCCCACACGGCGAAGGTGTAGTCGGTGTACAGCGAGGCGCGGCGGCCATGCCCGGCCTGGGCGTAGATCAGCACCGCGTCCACGCTGTAGGGATCGATCTTCCACTTCCACCAAGTGCCCACATCCTTGGTGCGGCCCACGCCGTAGCGCGCATCGCGCGCCTTGAGCATCATGCCCTCCACGCCGCGCTCGCGCGACTCGTTGCGGATGCGCGCCAGGTCCTGCCAGCTGCCGGCCTGCACCAGCGGCGACAGGCGCAGCTGCGGCACGCCGCGCTGCGCCACCATCATGGCGTGGAACTGCTCCAGCAGGCGGCGCCGCTCGTGCTGCGGTTCGCCGCGCAGGTCGCGCCCATCCAGTTCCAGCAGGTCGTAGGCCACCAGCACCACGGGGAATTCGCCCAGCAGCCGGGCCGACACGGTCTTGCGGCCCATGCGCTTCTGCAGGTCGGCAAACGGGGCCGGCACGGCGCCGGCGCGCCACACCAGCAGCTCGCCATCGATCACCACGCCGTCCGGCAGAGTCAGCGCGGCCAGTTCAGGAAAGCGCCCGGTCACCAGGTCCTCGCCGCGCGACCACAGCCATACCTGGCCGCCACGGCTGACCAGTTGGGCGCGCATGCCGTCGTACTTCCATTCCACCTGCCAGTCGGCCAGCTGGCCCAGCGCCTGGGCCGGGTCCTGCGTCAGCGCATGCGCCAGGAAGAAGGGATAGGGCTGGCCGCCGCGCAGGGCGTGCTCGTTGTCGGTGGCGGGCGCCAGCAGCTGCAGGTAGCCGGCCGCCGTCGGGCTGACGCTGCCGTCTGTCCAGCCCATCAAACGCTGGGCGATCAGCTTGGAGTCCAGTCCGGCCACGTTGCTGAGGGCGCGCGTGACCAGCAGGCGCGAGACACCGACCCGCATGCCGCCGCCTATCAGCTTGGTCAGGAGGAAGCGTTCGCGCGTCTCCAGCTGGTCCCAGTACAGGAACAGGGCGGTGCGGATGGCTTCCGGCGCGGCGCCGCGCAATGGCGCGATGCCCAGCTCTATCCAGTCGGCCAGGCCGCTGTCGCTGCGCTGGGTGGGTGCCGGCAGGATGTAGGCGATGGTCTCGGCCAGGTCGCCGACGGCGTGGTAGCACTCATCGAACAGCCAGTCGTCCAGGCCGGAAAATTCGATGGCGTACTGGCGCAGCAGCTTGACCGGCACCGCCTGGCGCGGCTTGCCGCCGGCCAGGAAGTACACGGCCCAGGCGGCGTCCTGCGGCGCGGCCTGGCGGAAGTATTCCTGCAGCGCGGCCAGCTTGCGGTTGGTGGCCGTGGTTTCGTCCAGCTCCGCGTACAGGCGGGCGAAGTCACGCATGCTCGCCTCCTGCGGCGGCGTTGCGGGCCTGGCGCTCCTCGGCCGCCGCCTCGGCGGCCAGGGCGCGCGCCACATCGTAGGGCTCGCGCCCGCTCCGCTCGCGCCCGTTCTGCTCGCGGGCGTTCGGCTCCGGCGCGGCGCCTTCCTGCGCGGCGCCTTCCTGCGCCGGCGATTCCTGCGCCGATTCACTGGACTCGTCGTCGCCATATTCGGTCTCGAAACCGCTGGCCTGCAGGCCCTGCTGCTGCAGCCAGCGCACCATGACCGCCACCGCGCCGTGGGTGACGATCACGCGCTGGGCGCCGGTGGCGGCAATGGCGCTCATCAGCCCGGGCCAGTCGGCATGGTCGGACAGCACGAAGCCGCGGTCCACGCCACGCCGGCGGCGCGCGCCGCGCAGCTGCATCCAGCCGCTGGCAAAGGCGTCGCTGTAGTCGCCGAAGCGGCGTATCCAGGGCGAGCCGGCCGCCGAGGGCGGCGCGATCACCATGGCCTGCGCCAGCGCGGCCTTGTCCACCTGCTGCACCATGGCGGTGGGCGGCAACGCCACGCCGCTGTCGCGGTAGACCTGGTTGAGCGCCTCCGGCGCGCCGTGGCAGACGATGGGACCGATGGAAGGATCGAGGCCGCTCAGGATGCGCTGCGCCTTGCCGAAGGCGTAGCACAGCATGATGCTGGCGCGGCCCTGGTCGGCGTTGGCGCGCCACCAGCGGTTGATGTCGTCGAAAATCTCCTGCTGCGGCTGCCAGCGGTAGATCGGCAGGCCGAAGGTGGATTCGGTGATGAAGGTGTGGCAGCGCACCGGCTCGAACGGCGCGCAGGTGGCGTCCGCCTCGACCTTGTAGTCGCCTGAGGCCACCCACACCTCGCCCTGGTATTCCATGCGGACCTGGGCCGAGCCGAGCACGTGGCCGGCCGGATGCAGCGACACCGTCACCCCATTGTGGCGCACCGTTTCGCCATACTCCAGGCCCTGCACGCTGACCTGGCCGAGCCGCGACTCCAGCACCCGCACGCCGGCGCTGGCGGTCAGGTAGTGCCGGTGGCCGTAGCGCGCATGGTCGCCGTGGCCGTGGGTAATGACCGCGCGCTCCACCGGCCGCCACGGATCGATGTAGAACTGGCCCGGCACGCAGTACAGGCCTTCCTTGCGGACTACCACCATGTCGGACGGATTGGGCATAGCGCTAAACGTGTGGTCATGGACGAGGCTACATTGTAGAGCCCTGCGGCGCCGCGCTGTGTCACTTACCGCACTCAGATGGGCTGGACGAACTCCGCCATGAAGGTCTTGGCGCTGTTTTCCGGGAATTCGATGGTGATGCGGTCGCCCGCCACCGACAGCACGGTGCCGATGTCGAAGCGCGGCACCTTGACCTGGCTGCCGACCGTGATAGGCGCCGGCTCGCTGGCCTGCGCTGCCTGCGCCACGTCCTCCGCCGTCTCGATGATGGTGGGCGGGGCCTGGCAGTTGTCGCAGCAGCCGCAGTGTTCGAAGCCGGGCCGCAGGTCGTGGAAGTACTCCAGCAGCAGCTTCCAGCGGCAATAGCCGCTCTGCGCATAGGCTACCATCTGCTCCAGCGCCTCGCGGTCGCGCTCCTGCTTGTCGCCATAGACCTGGGCCAGCTCGGCGTAGCGGGACGCCTTGGGCTCCTCGCCCGGCGCCAGCAAATAGGCCAGCTTGCGGTTGCGCTTGAGGAGCTTGGCGTCCTTGAGCATCTTCAGGCAGATCTTCAGCTGGCTGTCGGCCATGCCGCCGATGTGCGCCTTCAGGTCGGCGGCCGTGAATTCGCCGCGCTCCTTGCCCAGCGCGCGGGCCGCGTCGTACACGGCGCGCAGCTCGTCCTCTCCCGGATAGTGCTTCCCGAGGAAGAACTGCTGCACGCGCTTGTCGCCGTGGAAGTACAGCAGCGTGCAGGTGGCGTCCAGGCCGTCGCGTCCGGCGCGGCCCGACTCCTGGTAGTACGCCTCCAGGTTGGCCGGCACCTGCAGGTGGATGACGAAGCGGGTGTCGCTCTTGTCTATGCCCATGCCGAAAGCGTTGGTGGCCACCATCACGCGCTTCTCGCCGCTCATGAAAGCGTTCTGGCTCTCGGTGCGGCGGGCGGCCGGCAGCTTGCCGTGGTACAGCGCCACGCTCTCGCCGGCGTTCTCCAGCACCTGGTACATTTCCTCGGCAGCCTTGACGGTGGCGGCGTAGACGATGCCCACACCCTCCGTCTCGCGCACCAGCTGCAGGGCGCTCATCATCTTTTCATCCGGGTTGGTGACCTGCTTGACCCGGTAGTGCAGGTTGGGCCGGTAGATGCCGGTGTTGATCACGGCAAGCTTGCGCGTGCCCAGCTGCCGCGCGATATCGTCTATCACTTCATCCGTGGCGGTGGCGGTCAGCGCCAGCAGCGGCGGGCGGCCCAGGGCGTCCAGCGCGGCGCCGATTTCCAGGTAGGCCGGGCGGAAGTCGTGGCCCCATTGCGAGATGCAGTGGGCCTCGTCCACCACCAGCAGGCTGATTTCCATGGTTTTCAGCAGGGCCAGGAAGTCCGGATGGACCAGGCGCTCCGGCGTGCAGAAGATCAGGTCGGTGCTGTGGCGCTGTATGCTGTCCAGCGCCTCGCGCTCTTCCTCGCGCTTGAGGCTGCTGTTCAGCTGGGCCGCGCTGTCGTAGCCGGCTTCCTCCAGCTTTTCCAGCTGGTCCTTCATCAGCGCGATCAGCGGCGACACCACGATGGTGGCGCCGGGCAGCAGCGCGGCCGGCACCTGGTAGCACAGCGACTTGCCGCTCCCGGTAGGCATGACGGCCAGCGTGTCGCGGCCGGACAGCACGCTGTCGATCACGCGGCGCTGGCCGTCACGCAGTTCCTCCACGCCGAACATGGTGCGCAGCACCTGTTTGATCTTGCGGCCGTGCTGCAGGGCAGTCTGGGTTTGCTTGCTGGTAGCCATGGCGTATCCATTTTCTCTGGTCAGGGGAAGGCAGCGCGCCTCACCGGACGCGCCGCACCATGCCCACGAGATTAGCCCTGCGGCCGCAGCCGCGCCATAGGACAGCGCCTACACTTGACGTAGGAGGGCATCGTAATTCGCTATGCATCCAGTCCTTGCATGCCTTCCGTGCTGTAGCGCTCGCCTGCTGCGGCGCCAGGCGGCAGCAGTGCGCTGATGTGCGCGACCTCAGACGGACTCAGCGCTATGGCCTGCGCGCCCAGGTTCTCCAGCAGGTAGGGCACGCGCTTGGTGCCGGGGATAGGGACGACGTCCTGGCCCTGGGCCAGCAGCCAGGCCAGGGCCAGCTGCGCCGGCGTACAGCCGCGCTCGGCAGCGAGGGCGCGCACGGCGCCGGCCAGGCGCTGGTTGCGGGCCAGGTTGGCGGCGTCGAAGCGTGGATTGAAACTGCGGAAGTCGCCGGCGCCGAAGCGCGTGGCGGCATCCACCGCGCCGGTAAGGAAGCCCCGGCCCAGCGGGCTGTAGGCAACGAACAGCGCGCCCAGTTCGCGCACGGCGGCCAGCACTTCGCGCTCCGGATCGCGCGTCCACAGCGAATATTCGCTTTGCACGGCGGCCACCGGATGCACGGCCGCCGCCTTGCGCAGGGTGCCAGCCGACACTTCGCACAAGCCGATGCCGCCTATCTTGCCCTGCTCCTTCAGGCGCGCCAGGGCGCCCATGCTGTCCTCCAGCGGCGTGTCCGCCAGGTTCAGGCGGTGCATGTAGTACAGGTCGATGTGCTCCACGCCCAGGCGGCGCAGCGAGGCTTCCACCGCCTGCGCAATGTAGGCCGGGCTGTTGTCTATGCGGCGTGCATAGCTGCCCGGCGCGCGCACCAGGCCGAACTTGGTGGCGATGCGGACCTGGCCGCGCTTGCCACGCAGGAAGCGGCCCAGCAGTTCCTCATTGTGGCCGTGGCCGTAGGAATCGGCGGTGTCGTAGAACGTCACGCCCTGCCCGAACGCCGTCTCCAGCGTGTGCAGCGATTGCGCATCGTCGGTGGCGCCATAGAATTCGGACATGCCCATGCAGCCCAGTCCCATGCGGACGCTCACGCTGGTATTTTTGCGGGTGTTCATTGCGGTTCTCCTTTGGGGTGATGGCCGCAGTGTGCCTCCGGGCGGAGCCGGATGGAATGAGCAAAAACGTGATACCTTTGCGGTATCATGCGCGCCCTCGACACCCGCTCCCTGCAGATCTTCGCCGCCGTGGCCAATTGCCTGAGCTTCCGCCAGGCCGCCGAGCAGCTGCACCTGACCCAGCCGCCGCTCAGCCGCGCCGTGCGCCAGCTGGAGCAGCGCCTGGGCGTGGCCCTGTTCGAGCGCGACACCCAGCACGTGGCGCTGACGCCGGCCGGCGCCGAACTGCTGCCCCAGGCCCTGCACATCCTGGCGCTGCTGGACCAGGCCGAGGCCGGACTGCGGCGCCGCCGGCAGGCGCCACGCCTGCGCCTGGGCCTGACCACCTCGGTCGATCCCGGCCTGTACCGCGCTTTCACCGCCGCCCTGCCGCAGGCGCAAACACAGTTCGCGACATCGCCCCGGCTGGTGGCCGCGCTGCGCGCGCACCGCCTGGACGCCGCCGTGATCGCCCTGCCCTGCCGCAGCCACGAGCTGCGCGTGCTGCCGCTGGTGCAGCAGCCGCTGATGGTGGCGTTGTCCAGCCGCCACGTGCTGGCGCGGCGGCGCCTCCTGTCGCTGGCCGACCTGGTCGGCGAGTCCGTGTACTGGTTCGAACGGGCCCGCCAGCCCGCCTATTTCGACCACTGCCACGCCGTGTTCCGCCGCCACGGCTGGACACCTATCTTCCTGCGCGAGCCGCTGGACCACCACGTGCTGCTGGGGGACGTCGCGGCTGGCGCCGGAATCGCCCTGCTGCCGGCCTCCTTCGCCGCCCTGCGCCGCAACGGCCTGGCCTACCGCAAGCTGGCCGAGGGCGGGGAACTGGCCCTCACCCTGGGGCTGGCGGTGGCGGAAGGCTACCCGGCGGCGCGCCTGCGCGAGCTGGCCCGGCTGGCCGAACAGGCGTTGGGGACGCCGTCCTGACAGGCCGTCCTGACAGGCCGTGCGCCGACGCGCTACCATAGCGGATTGGCGCACCCGCGCGGCTTATTTTTCATTCAACATCATGACTTTCCACCTCAGCGACACCGCCTACGGCACCGATACCCCAGCAGCCAAGCAGGCCATGTACAGCGACCTGCGCTCGCAGCTGCAAGGCCTGGTGGCCGGCGAATCCGACCAGATCGCCAACAGCGCCAACTTCAGTTCCCTGGTGTTCAACACCATGCCGGGCCTGAACTGGGCCGGCTTCTACTTCCTGCAGGGCGACGAGCTGGTGCTGGGCCCCTTCCAGGGCAAGCCGGCCTGCATCCGCATCAAGAAAGGCCGCGGCGTGTGCGGCAGCACCGTGGTCAAGGGCGAGGCCATCGTGGTGCCGGACGTGCACGAATTCCCCGGCCACATCGCCTGCGACGTCAATTCGCGCTCCGAACTGGTGGTGCCGGTACGCGGCCGCGACGGCCAGGTGATGGGCGTGTTCGACCTGGACAGCCCCCTGCCCAAGCGCTTCGACCAGACCGACGCCGACGGCATACAGTCACTGGTGGCCATTTTCGAAGCCACCCTGGCCTGACCCCAAGTTTTCCGGCGGCGATAGCGTGCATCGCCGCCACAGCCACGGGCACAGGGTTGAATATTTCCACTGGGAATGGACGGATGATGCTATAGTCGATGGCAGAAGCCCCTCCATCTCCCCACGCCCCGCAAGCTGGCCGGCCTCCCTCTCCCGGCCCAATCTACGCCGGTCACTCCCTTATGGCCGTGACGTTGAAATGAACATTCCTGTAACCAATGCCACCCTGCGCGTGCTGGTGGTGGATGACAATCGCGAAGCCGCGTTACTCATCATAGAACTGCTGATGCTGGTCGGCCATCAATGCCAGGCCGCCTTTGACGGGCCCGACGCGCTGCAGCAGGCAGCCGCCTTCCTGCCCGATGTGGTGCTGCTCGATCTGCATATGCCGGCCATGGACGGCTACGCCGTGCTGCGTGCACTGCAAGCGATTCCAGCCTTTGCCGCCACGCCTGTGGTCGCATTTACCGCGCACAACGACTTTGAAACGCTCAAGCGCACCCGGGAGGCAGGCTTTGCCGCACATCTGGGTAAGCCGGCAAGCCTGGATGCCATCCTGGACACGATGACGCGGGCGATCACGGCGCGTGCCGCACGCTTGCAGTAGCTGGGCAGCTGGCAAACGGGCTGGCAGGGCCGCCTGCAGCGGCGCCCACGGCGTCAGCACTGGTCGCCGGCCCGCTACCGGGCCGGACAGACGGCTGCGTCGCGGCTCAGGCGCTGGCGGCGGCACGCGCCAGCAGCAGTTCGCGTTCGCGCAGGTTCTGCGTGAGGGCGGCGGCCCGTTCGAATTCGGCGCGCGCCTCGGCATGCCGGCCCAGCCTGGCCAACAGGTCGCCGCGCACGCTGGGCAGCAGATGGTAATGTTTCAGCGCCGGGGCGTCGCGCAGCTGGTCGGCCAGTTCCAGCCCGGCCGCCGGGCCATGGGCCATGGACAGCGCCACCGCCCGGTTCAGTTCCACCACCGGCGAGGGCATCAGCTGCGCCAGAACGCCGTACAAGGCGGCGATGCGCTCCCAGTCCGTGTCCTGCGCGCTGCGCGCCCGCGCATGGCAGGCGGCGATGGCGGCCTGCACGCCGTAGGGCCCCAATCCGTGCCCGGTCTGTTCGGCGCGGTGCAGCGCTGCCAGGCCGCGCCGTATCAGCAACTGGTCCCAGCGCGCCCGGTCCTGCTCCAGCAGCAGTATCGGCTCGCCGTTGGGACCCAGCCGCGCGCGGGCGCGCGAGGATTGTATTTCCATCAGCGCCACCAGGCCATGCACCTCGGCCTGGTCCGGCGCCAGTTCGGCCAGGATGCGGCCCAGGCGCAGCGCTTCCTCGCACAGGGCGGGACGCATCCAGTCGCCGCCGGCGCTGGCCGCATAACCTTCGTTGTAGATCAGGTAGACCACCTGCAGCACCGAGGCCAGGCGCACCGCCAGCTCGGGCCCGCGCGGCGCCTCGAACGGCACCCTGGCCTCGGCCAGGCTGCGCTTGGCGCGCACGATGCGCTGGGCCACCGTGGCTTCCGGCACCAGGAAGGCGCGCGCGATGTCGGCCGTGGACAAGCCGCCCAGCATGCGCAGGGTGAGCGCCACCCGGCCTTCGGCCGGCAGCAGCGGATGGCAGGCGGTGAACACCAGCCGCAGCAGGTCGTCGCCTATATCGTCCTCCAGCGCGGCAGCCACCTGCGCCTCGAGGTCCGGCGCAGCGTCCTGCAGCTGGACTTCGATCTCGTAGGTGATGGCGGATTCCTTGTCCTGGTGCAGCTGACGGCGGCGCAGCAGGTCCAGCGCGCTGTTCTTCGCCACCGCCATCAGCCAGGCGGCCGGATGATCGGGCACGCCGCTGTCCGGCCAGCGCTCCAGCGCCTGCACCAGCGCATCCTGCGCCAATTCCTCGGCCGGACCGACCTCGCGCAGCATCCGCGCCAGCACTGCGGTGATACGGGCGGACTCCATCCGCCACACCGCCTCGATCACCTTGTGGACCGACACCTCAGCCGCCGGCGGCCTTGTCGAAGGCGTCCAGCAGGCCCGCCTCCAGCTGTTCGGCGCGCATGCGTTCCTCGGCCGCGCGCATGGCGGTGGAGAAGAAGCGGTACAGGTCGGGCTCGCACACCTCGCGCAATTCCAGGGTGAGATCGTTATTGCCCGGATAGGGATAATTCCTGGCCCATTCGATGGCTTCCTGGCGGTTGGCGGCCTGCAGCAGCCAGTAGCCGGCAATGAGCTCCTTGACCTCGGTGAAAGGGCCGTCCACCACCGTGCTGTGCGCGTGCGAGAAGTGCACCCGCACGCCCAGGGCGGTGCTGCGCAGGCCCTCGCCGGCCAGCAGCACCCCGGCCTGCACGTCGGCCTCGTTCCTGCGGTTCATGGCGTCGATGAAGGATGGCAGCGGCTGGCGGTCGATTTCGGAATTCTCGTCCGACTTGATCATCACCACATAGCGCTTCAGGTCCGGGTTGCGCTGCGGGATGGTGCCGGCCGCCGTGCCACGTTCGTCGAAGCCGACACAGCCGCCGGGGCAGCCGGCCGCGCGCAGCTCGAACACGGCGCCGCTGTCGGCCGTGGGCCAGTTGCGCACCTGGCGGATGGCGTCCTCGCGCGAGGTGGCCTCGATCAGGGTCAGGCCGGCCACCAGTTCCCGGGTGGGGAACGGGCCCTCCTCCTGGCTCCATTCGCCGTTGCGGCGCATCAGCCGGGCGCCGCCGGCGCTAGGTTTCAAATAGACTCCCGGCTCCAGCGCCGGCGGCAATGCGCCCGACTCCGTGATCTGGTTGGCGCGCCGGATGACCATGAACTGCATTGCTGAACTCCTGTCTGGGCTGGATTGGGCTGGACTGCGGGAACGCTCCCGCAGCCGACAACTATACCAGCCTCAGAGCGCGGCCCGCAGCCGTTCTTCCTGTTCCCGCACCCCGGGTGTGGCGGCGTCGCCAAAATCGTCCAGTTCATAGACCTGGCGAATCTCGATCTCGCAATCGCCGTCGTGCGGCTTGGGGCAGCGTTTCATCCACTGCACGGCTTCCTCCTTCGACCCCACCTGGATCAGCCAGAACCCGGCCACCAGCTCCTTGGTCTCGGCAAACGGGCCGTCGACCACGCTGCGCTGCTCACCCTGGAAGCGGATACGCACGCCCTTGGAGCTGGGGTGCAGGCCTTCGCCGGCCAGCAGCACGCCGGCCTTGACCATTTCCTCGTTGAAATTGCCCATCGCCTGCATCAGTTCCGTACTGGGCAGCTGGCCGGCCTCGGACTCGGGCGTGGCCTTGACGATCACCATGAAGCGCATGCCATTCTCCTTATTTGCATTCGGGTTGCATGTTTTTCATCGCCTCCTGCATCTGCTCCGGCGTCATATCCACCTTGTGGGTGGCGATGGACCAGATGTGGCCGAACGGATCCTGCACCTGGCCATAGCGGTCGCCCCAGAACATGTCCTGCAACGGCATCCTGGCGGTGGCGCCTGCCGCCACGGCTTGCGAGTACAGCTGGTCGGCATCCTCGGTGTAGATATGCAAGGTCACCGGCGTCCCCTTCAGGGTGTTGGGCCCGACGCTGCCCCACTCGGGGAAGGCGTCCACCAGCATGACGACCGTATCGCCGATGCGCACCGCCGCATGCATCAATTTGCCGTCCGGGCCGGGCAAGCGCGCCAGTTCGACGGCGCTGAAAGCTTTCTTGTAGAAGTCGATGGCCTCGGCGGCGCCTTCGCACACCAGGTGCGGGGTAACGGTGTTCATGCCATCGGGAATAGGTTTCACTTGTGCACTCATGTCGGTCTCCTAGGGTTACGGTCCATCGCGGACCTTAATGCTACGACGAACCAACCCGGCTGAAATCGACACGGTGCGCGATTTTTTTTTAATTATTTTGTTGCGCGGGGAAGAACAGGAAGAATGTGGCGATTACGCCACCGTCGGGCCGGGGCGCGTTCTCGGCCCAGACTTTTCCATCATGCAACTCCATAATCGCCCGCACGATGGCCAGGCCCAGTCCGGCGGAATGGGCGCTGGCGCTGCGGGCGGCGTCGCCCCGGTAATAGCGGTCGAAAATATGAGGCAGATGCGCGGGCGGGATGCCGTCGCCGGAATTGCCGACCTCCAGCTGCACGCCACCGGCCACGGCGCGCGCCGCCAGACGCACCGCCCCGCCCGGCGGCGTGTGGCGCAGGGCGTTGGACAGCAGGTTGCCGAGTGCCCGCTGCAGCAGCACGGGGTCGGCGCTGGCATGCAAGCCGGCCGCGTGCACCGTCAGCGTCACCCGGGCATCCTCGGCCAGCAGCTCGAAGTACTCGTGGATGCGGCCCAGCTCCGCCTCCAGGTCCAGGTCCTCGCGCTTGAGCGCCAGCTGGGCGTTGTCGGCGCGCGCCAGGAACAGGGTGTTTTCCACCATGCGCGCCAGGCGCTCGTACTCCTCGGAGTTGGAGACCAGCAGCTGCTGGTATTCGTCCACCGTGCGCGGGCGCGACAGGGCCACCTGGGTTTCCACCATCAGCGTGTTGATGGGCGTGCGCAGGTCGTGCGCGAGGTCGGCGGCAAAGCCGGACAGGCGCTGCACGCCATCCTCCAGGCGGTCCAGCATGGCGTTGAAGGCCATGCCCAGTTCACGCAGTTCGACCGGCGCATCCTGCACCGAGAGGCGGGTGTTCAGGCGGCTGGTGCTGATGGCGTCGGCCTTGGCCACCACCGAGCGCAGCGGCCGCATGCTGAAGCGCACCACGGCGTAGCCCAGCAAGGTGGCCAGCGCCGCGCCTATGCCCAGCGCCCAGGCCAGGTCGCGCGTGTAGGCCACCAGGATCTTGAGGCGGTCGGAGCGCTCCCGGGCCAGCGTGATGCGCACCGGCTGGCCTTGCGCGCCGCCGACGGTGCCATCGGCGCTCAGCATGCGGCCGCCGCCATGCATGGGACGCCAGTCGCGCACGTCGGCCAGGGTGGCGGGACGGCGCAGCGGCACGCTGTCCATGGCCGGCAGCTCGCGCGACGGTTCGGCCAATTGCACCAGCGGCGCGCCGTCCGGGCCGGTCAGGCGCAGGATGAAATCGTTGTGGCCCATCAGGACCTCGCGCAGCATGCGCGGATCGGCCGCCAGGGCCTGCGGCGACGGCATTTCCTGCACCAGCTGGCGCAGCTGGGCCACCTTGGCCACCAGTTCCAGGTCGTCGCGCTGCGACATCTGGCGCGCCAGCATCTGGTACAGGTAGAGGCCGACCGCCAGCAGGGTCACCACCGCCACGCCGGAGAACAGCAGGGCCAGGCGCGCGGTGAGCGACAGCGGACGGCTCACTGCTTGTCCTCCAGCAGGTAGCCCATGCCGCGCATGGTGTGTATCAGCTTGTGCGGATAGGGATCGTCGACCTTGGCGCGCAGGCGGCGGATGGCCACGTCCACCACGTTGGTGTCGGAATCGAAGTTCATGTCCCACACCAGCGAGGCGATCTGGCTGCGCGAGAGCACCTCGCCCTGGCGCTTGGCCAACAGCTGCAGCAGGGCGTATTCCTTGGCGGTGAGTTCGATGCGGGTCCCGGCGCGGGTGACGCGGCGTTTGGGCACGTCGATCTCGAGGTCGGCCACGCGGTAGGTTTCCGGTTCGCGCACCGGGCCGCGCCGCAGCAGGGTCTTGATGCGGGCCAGCAACTCGGCGAAGGCGAAAGGCTTGACCAGGTAGTCGTCGGCGCCCAGTTCCAGGCCCTTGACGCGGTCGGCCACCTCATCGCGGGCGGTGAGGAACAGCACCGGCGTGTCCTTGCGTTCGCGCAGGCGGGCCAGCACGGCCCAGCCATCGAGCTGCGGCAGCATCACGTCCAGCACCACCAGGTCGTAGTGCTGCTCCAGCGCCAGGTTCAAGCCATCGGCGCCATTGCGCGCCAGGTCGGCCACATAGCCGGACTCCTGCAGGCCCTTGACCAGATAATCGCCGGCCTTGGTTTCATCTTCCACGATCAATATGCGCATGATTCCTCTCTCTACCATGGTGTCGCACACCATGGCACACCATGGTGTCCACACCATGGTGTCAGATCTGCCATTGGTACATGGGCCCGCTAATTCAAACAGACTCATGTACCAATGGCAGATCTGACACCGGCTTTTGACACCGGCTTTTCCGGACACCGGCTTTTTCGGTTTTTGACACCGGTTTTTGGACACCGATTTTACTTTTAGTTGTGGCCGGCCGCTTCCAGGATCAGCTTGGCGATCACATCCGGGTGGGAGATCAGCGACAAATGGCCGGACTCGACCTCGATGGTGTGCGCCTTCATGCGCCTGGCCAGGTAGCGTTCCAGCTCCGGCGAGGTGGTGCGGTCCTGGGTGGAGACCGCGTACCAGCTGGGCTTGACGCGCCACGCGGCCTGGGTGGTGCGCGAGGCAAACAGGCTGGTGGAGATGCGCCCCTGCGCCGCGTACAACACGCGCGCCCTGGCCGGTTCGAGGTCGCCGGCGAAGTCGCGCAGGAAGGCGGCTTCGCTCAGCTGCGCGTAGCCGCCGCTTTTCACCAGGCCGGACGTGGCGGGCGGCGTCGGGAAGGTCGCGGCCAGCGCGGTGTAGTCTTCGCCTGCGTCCGGCGCGCGCGCCGCCACGTACACCAGCGCAGCCACCTTGGCGTCCAGGCCCGCTTCGCTGATCACGGTGCCGGCCCAGGAATGGCCCACCAGCACGGTGGGGCCGTCCTGCAGCGCCAGCGCGCGCTGGGTGGCGGCCACGTCGTCGGCCAGCGAGGTCAGTGGATTCTGTACCGAGGTGACGTTCATCCCGGCCGCCTGCAGGCGGGCGATGACGTCGGCCCAGCACGAGCCGTCGGCATAGGCGCCGTGCACCAGCACGACGTTGTGGACAGCGGGCGCTGCGAAGCTGGCGGCGCTGGCGGCCGACAGCGCTGCAAACAGCGCGGCGGCCAGCAGGGAGACGGTGCGGCGTTTCATGGAGACTCCTTGATGAGGGGGATAGCCGAGCCAGTATAAAAACCCCGCGCTGACGCCAACATGACGCCGCCATTACAGGATCATTACAACGCTTTCATCGGCTGATACCCTTTGGGGTATCGGCAGACCATTCCCCTTTCAGCAATAATGCAGGCTTTGCCACTCCCCCAGGACACCGCCATGAATCCGATCTGGTCCCTGCTCGCCCTGGCCGTCGGCGCCTTCGGCATCGGCACCACCGAATTCGCTCCCATGGGATTGCTGCCGGTGATAGCCGACGGCGTCCACGTCTCCATCCCCACCGCCGGCCTGCTGATCAGCGCCTATGCGCTGGGCGTGATGCTGGCGGCGCCGGTCATGACGCTGGGCCTGTCGCGCCTGCGCGCCAAGCAGGCGCTGATGCTGCTGATGTCGGTTTTCGTGGTGGGAAACCTGCTGTCGGCAGTGGCGCCCAATTACTGGACGCTGCTGGCGGCGCGCGTGGTCACCAGCCTGAATCACGGCGCCTTCTTCGGCATCGGTTCGGTGCTGGCGGCCAGCCTGGCCGCCCCCGACAAGCGCGCCAGCGCGGTGGCCACCATGTTCATGGGCCTGACCATCGCCAATATCGGCGGCGTGCCGGCCGCCACCTGGGTCGGCCAGCACATAGGCTGGCGCATGGCGTTTGCCGGCACGGCGGGACTGGGACTGCTGGCCATCGCGGCGCTGGCCTGGACCCTGCCGCGCGGCGAGGCCGGCGCCATGCCGGACCTGCCGCGTGAACTGCGCGTGCTGGCGCGGCCGGCAGTGCTGATGGCCATGGCCACCACGGTGATGGGTGCCGGCGCCATGTTCACCGTCTACACCTATATCGCGCCTATCTTGACCAGCCTGACCGGCGCGTCGACCCTGTTCATCACGGCGGCGCTGGTGCTGATCGGCGTCGGTTTCACCCTGGGCAATGGCCTGGGCGGCAAGCTGGCCGACTGGTCGCTCGAGGGCAGCACCAGGATCTTCCTGGCGGTGCTGGCCGTGGTCATGCTGGCGCTGCCGCTGCTGATGCGCAGCCATTGGGGCGCGCTGGCCGGCGTGCTGGTGTGGGGCGCGGCCGCGTTCGCGCTGGTGCCGCCGGTGCAGATACGCGTCATGCACGCGGCGGCCGAAGCGCCGGGACTGGCGTCCTCGGTCAACGTGGGCGCCTTCAATCTCGGCAACGCGCTCGGGGCGGCGCTGGGCAGCCTGGTGATTTCGTCCGGCTGGGGCTACGCGGCGGTGCCGCTGGCGGGGGCTGCATTGGCGGGCACGGGCCTGCTGCTGGTGTTTGCCGGCCGCGCGGCGGCCAGTCCGGCGCCGCTGGCCGGCCAGCGGCCGCTGTGAGCGCCGGCTCAGCCCAGTTTTTTGTTCAGTTTGGCGATATCGGCCATCATGCGCGTGTACTCTTCCATTTGCAGCGAGCAGTTGTCGGCTATGGCCTGGCCGACGCGGGCGCCGGCCTCGCGCAGCGCCTCGCCGGCCGGGGTCAGGCTCAAGACCATGTTGCGCTCGTCGCGCGGGTCGCGGCTGCGGCTGATGTAGCCCTGGGCTTCCAGGCGCTTGACCAGCGGGGTGACGGAACCGGGGTCCTGCTGCAGGCGGGCGGCGATATCCTTCATGCCCAGGCCCTGGCGCTCCCATAGCATCACCATTACCAGGAATTGCGGATAGGTCAGATTGAGCTCGGCCAGCATGGGCTTGTAGAGCTGGGTCATCCTGAGCGAGGTGCTGTACAGATTAAAGCACAGCATCTCGGCTAGCTTGGGCGGGTGGGACATGGGAATCTCTGCGGCGGTGTGTAGTAACCCGACAGCGTAGCGGCTGGACGGCCGCCACGCAACGGTGTTCCATCACATGATCAGCGCTGGGCGGCGGCGATGATCACCTCGGCCACCTTGGCCGGCTGCGACACCATGGGCACGTGGCTGGTTTTCAGCGTGGTGGTGGTGGCGTTGATTTTCCGGGCGTAAGCCTGCTCCAGGGCGGGCGCGATCATGCGGTCTTCGCTGGCCACGATGTAGTAGTTGGCCTTGTTCTTCCAGGCGGCGACGCTGGTGGTGTCGGTAAAGGCCTTGCCGGCGATCGGGCCCTGGGTGGCGGCGATCAGCGAGGCGGTGGCGGCCGGCACGTCCTGGGCGAAGTTCCTGGCGACCGAATCGGCCGGCAGCCACAGGTAGCCGCCGGCGTCGGCCTGCAGGGTGGCGATGCCCGGCGGCACGGCGTAATCCTTGCCTTGCTGGGCGGTGCTCTCACCTTCCGAGGGGGCAAAGGCGGCCACATAGACCAGGGCCCTGACCTTGTCGCTGGTGCCGGCCTGGGTGATCACGGTGCCGCCCCAGGAGTGGCCGACCAGCACCACCTTGCCGCTTTGGGCGTCGATCACGCGCTGGGTGGCGGCGACGTCGTCGGCCAGCGAGCTCAGCGGGTTCTGCACCGCCACCACTTTATAGCCCTTGGCTTGCAGGATGGGGATCACCTTGTCCCAGCTGGAACCGTCGGCGAAGGCGCCGTGCACCAGCACGACAGTGGTTTGCTCCGCGGGAGCGGCCTGGGCGGCGGCGCCGAACAGGGTGGTGGCGAGAACGGCGGCGATGGTGGTGCGTTTCATGATGTACTCCCTTTCTGGTCGAAGAATTAATAGTTAGCGCACTAACTTACTGGGTTTTAAAAACGCGCCTGATTGTGTGCGGCGCGTCCATGGCTATAAATATAGCGCACAATTCATTAGCGCGCAAACTGTTTTTGTATTTTTTTTGTGTCCCTGATTATGTGGTCCGGCGCACGCACGCCACGGAGCGCCGGCGGTAGCATCATCCCACCATGAAACGCTATGCCGATCTCAACGGAAACTCCGCCATCGCCGCCTACGAAGTCGGGGAGGACTGCATCAAGCTGCGCTTCAACGATGGCCATGTCTACCTGTACGACGCCGACAGCAGCGGCGCCGAGCACGTCACCGCCATGCAGCGCCTGGCCGAAGCCGGCCGCGGCTTGGCCACCTACCTCAATAAATACGTACGCGACAAATACGCCCGCAAGATCCGCTGATACCGCCGAGCACCATCCCGGCGGCTTAACCGACGTCACATTTGCCCGGCATTTATTCCACCATGTGGAATGGGGTCTCATATTCCGAGTTTCTGGTATTGTGGTTGCCGGTCCGCACCGCATAAAATAAGGGAATTTGGGTGGGATGGCGCCTGGCGCCCAGCACCTCAGCCGCCCGGGACGGACAATTACCGACGATGTGCCTGCCGGGAGTCAGGCACCAACCGCATACGAGGGAATAACCATGGCAACACAAAATCCAAAGATCATTTACACGCTGACAGACGAGGCACCGCTGCTGGCGACGTATTCCCTGCTGCCCATCATTAAGAAGTTCACCGCCCCCGCCGCCGTGGACGTGGTCTCCAGCGATATCTCGGTGGCCGCCCGCGTGCTGGCCGAATTCCCGGAGTACCTGACCGACGCGCAGAAGGTCCCGAACAACCTGGCCGAACTGGGCGCCCTGACCCTGAAGCCGGAAGCCAACATCATCAAGCTGCCCAACATCTCGGCCTCTGTGGGCCAGCTGCAGGCCGCCATCCGCGAACTGCAAGGCAAGGGCTACGCCCTGCCCGACTTCCCCGAAGATCCGAAAACCGACGAAGAGAAAGCCCTGAAGGCGCGCTACAGCAAGTGCATCGGTTCGGCCGTGAACCCGGTCCTGCGCGAAGGCAACTCCGACCGCCGCGCTCCCAAGGCTGTCAAGGAATACGCCCGCAAGCACCCGCACTCGATGGGCGAATGGAGCCAGGCTTCGCGCACCCACGTGTCGCACATGCACGCCGGCGACTTCTACCACGGCGAAAAGTCCATGACCCTGGACAAGGCCCGCAACGTCAAGATGGAACTGATCACCCCCTCGGGCAAGACCATCGTGCTCAAGCCCAAGGTCGCCCTGCAGGCCGGCGAGATCATCGACTCCATGTTCATGAGCAAGAAAGCCCTGCTGGAGTTCTACGAGAAGGAAATCGACGACGCCTACAAGACCGGCGTGATGTTCTCGCTGCACGTGAAAGCCACCATGATGAAGGTCTCGCACCCCATCGTGTTCGGCCACTGCGTGCGCATCTTCTACAAGGATGCGTTCGAGAAGCACGCCAAGCTGTTCGATGAACTGGGCGTGAACGTCAACAACGGCATGGTCAACCTGTACGAGAAGATCGAGAAGCTGCCGGCCTCGCAGAAGGACGAGATCCTGAAGGACCTGCACGCCTGCCTGGAGCACCGTCCCAAGTTGGCCATGGTCGATTCGGCCAAGGGCATCACCAACTTCCACTCGCCCAACGACGTGATCGTGGACGCCTCGATGCCGGCCATGATACGCATCGGCGGCAAGATGTGGGGCGCCGACGGCCGCACCGCCGACGTCAAGGCCGTAATGCCGGAATCGACCTTCGCCCGTATCTACCAGGAGATGATCAACTTCTGCAAATGGCACGGCAACTTCGACCCGACCACCATGGGCACCGTGCCCAACGTCGGCCTGATGGCCCAGCAGGCCGAGGAATACGGCTCGCACGACAAGACCTTTGAAGTGCCGGAAGGCGGCATCGCCAACATCACCGACCTGGAAACCGGCGAAGTACTGCTGACCCAGACCGTGGAAGAAGGCGACATCTGGCGCATGTGCCAGGTCAAGGATGCCCCGATCCGCGACTGGGTCAAGCTGGCCGTCACCCGCGCCCGCAACTCCGGCATGCCGGCCGTGTTCTGGCTGGACCCCTACCGTCCGCACGAGAACGAAGTGATCAAGAAGGTCCAGGTGTACCTCAAGGAACACGACACCACCGGCCTGGACATCCAGATCATGTCGCAAGTGCGCGCCATGCGCTACACCCTGGAGCGCGTTTCGCGCGGCCTGGACACCATCTCGGTGACCGGCAACATCCTGCGCGACTACCTGACCGACCTGTTCCCCATCCTGGAGCTGGGCACCTCGGCCAAGATGCTGTCCATCGTGCCCCTGATGGCCGGCGGCGGCATGTACGAGACCGGCGCCGGCGGTTCGGCTCCGAAACACGTCAAGCAGCTGGTGGAAGAAAACCACCTGCGCTGGGATTCGCTGGGCGAGTTCCTGGCGCTGGCCGTGTCGCTGGAAGAGCTGGGCATCAAGGAAGGCAACGCCAAGGCCAAGATCCTGGCCAAGACCCTGGACGAAGCCACCGGCAAGCTGCTGGACAACAGCAAGTCGCCGTCTTCGCGCACCGGTGAGCTGGACAACCGCGGCAGCCACTTCTACCTGTCGCTGTACTGGGCCCAGGCCCTGGCCGCCCAGACCGAGGACGCTGAACTGCAGGCCTACTTCGCGCCGCTGGCCAAGGCCCTGTCGGAAAACGAAACCAAGATCGTGGAGGAGCTCAACAGCGTCCAGGGCCAGCCGCAGGACATCGGTGGCTACTACTACCCCGATCCGGCCAAGACCGAAGCCGTGATGCGCCCCAGCGCCACCTTCAACGCGGTGCTGGACTCGATCTGATCCTGAACCCCTGAAGCGGGCGGACCTGTCCGCCCTGCCACCCGCAACCGGCCGCCCTGCGCGGCCGGTTTGCTTTTCGGGGCCAGCCACCGGAGCGCCGGCCTGCGGGGCGCCGGCCCGGGGTGTGCCAGCCAGCGGGGGCCTGTGACCGTATGCGGTTCACCGGATGCGGTCCTCCGGATGCGGTCCTCCGGATGCGGTCCTCCGGATGCGGGCCGCCGGGTGCGGACCAGCGCTACCGGTTGGCGCCCCCCGCCTGCCGAGCGGCCAGCGCGGCCGCAGCCAGCGCAGCCGGTCCGGCGCCGGCTGGTAAGCCAGGACCCCGGGCAGCGTCAGCCTCCATTCGGTACCGCTGCCGGCACTGCTGTGCAGCGCCAGTTTGGCCTTGATGCGCGCGGCCCGTTCGCGCATGCCGCGCATGCCCCAATGGCCCTGGCGTCCGCCTGCGGCCAGCACACCCTCCTCGATTCCCTGGCCGTCATCATGCACGCATACGCGCAGCTCGCCGCGCCCGTAGTGCAGCAGCACCTCGATGCTGCCGGCCTGGGCGTGGCGGTAGGCGTTGGCGATGGCTTCGCAGGCGATCGCCAGCACTTCCTCGTGCACGGCCGGACGCAGCGGGCGCTGGCGGCCCTCGCAGCGCACCTGCAATGCGGGCGCGTCCGGCGGCCGCATGCGCGCACCGGCCGCTTCCAGCGCGGCCGCCAGGTCGCACGGTTCGCCTTCGCTGCGCAGGTCGCGCACCCGGTCGCGCCCTTCGCGCATCACATCGTCGGCCTGCTGCAGGGCAGTTTCTATCATGCCGCGCACCGGCTCCGGTCCCGGCAGGCGGCGCGCCGCCGCGTGTACGTGCAGCACCAGCCCCTGCACCGATTGCAGCAGGGTGTCATGCAGCTCGCGCGCGATCCGTTCGCGCTCCTGGGTGCGCGCTTCCAGGCGCTCGGTCAGGCGCGCCGCCACGCTGGCCATGCGGCGCCGGTAGGCCAACAGGCCCGCCAGGAACAGCACCAGGGCGCACAGCGCCCGGAACCACCAGCTCTGCGTCAGCGTGGGCGCGATGCTCAATTCCAGCGTGGTGGCGTCCGCCGGCCAGGCGCCGTCATAGCCGGAAGCCATCACCTGGAAGCGGTACTGCCCCGGCCCGAGGTTGCTGTAGTAGGCGGAGCGGCGCTCGCCCGCATACTGCCAATCCTGGTCCACGCCCTGCAGACGGTAACGGAAGCCCACCCGCTCAGGTATGGCCAGGAACAAGGCGGTGTAATCGATCTGCAGGGCGCTGGTGCCGGGCGCCAGCCGCATGCCGGCCTGCGGCGGCGCCATCTTGCCGGCATAGCCCAGGCCGCGTATCAGCACCGGCGTGGACGGCGTGGGCGGAGGACGGCGCATGGGATCGAGGCGGAACACGCCGGTGGTGGTGGACACCCAGAGATGGCCGTCCGAGGCTTCCACCAGCGACGGAGTCGGGGTACGCACCGCGGCGCTGCCGCTCAGCCCATCCAGGCTGTCGAGCCGCTCGTAGCGCACGCTTTCCACCGGCGCCGCTTGCAGGCGCGCGATGTCCTGGGCCGGTAGCCGGAACAGTCCCTCTGCCGCGTTCAGCCATACGTCGCCGTTGGCCAGTTCCACGATGCCGGTAATGCCCTCGAAGCGCTGGCCATCGCCGCCGCGCAGCGTGATGAAGCGCCCGCCGTGCAGCAGCGCCAGCCCGTTCTCGCCTCCCACCCAGACATGCGCGCCGCGCAGGTGCAGGGCAGCCGCCATGCCGACCGCCAGTCCATGCTCGGGCCCATACAGGCGCCAGTGTCCATCGCGCCATTGCAGCACCCGGCTGCGCGGATAGCCGAGCCACATGCCGGTCTCGGCCGAGGCGGCCAGCACGCGCGGGCTTTCTCCCGGCAGCAGGGTATCGCCGTCGGCGCGCTGCCACTGCCCGCCGTGGCCGTAGCGGTACAAGCCGTTCGGCAGCAGCGCCACCCACAGCATGCCGTCCGGCCCACGCACCATGCTGTTGACGGCCAGCCGCTCCGGCGAGGAAGGATATTGCAGGCGCTGCTCCAGCGCGCCATCCTTGCGCCAGAAGCCGCCATAGCCGCCCAGCCACAGCACGCCGTCCGGATCGAGGTAGCCGCTGGTCGTCATATTGTGGAAGGCGAAGCTGGGCGAGGTGGGCGGCGCCGATGAGGCACGTCCGGGCGGCGGCACCAGGTGGCGTCCTATCCAGACCGCGCCGCCGGGTCCGGCCGCCAGCGGCTCGTCGTCCGGCACTTCCGGCGCCGCCACGGCCGCGATGCGCTGGCGCCGGAAACGGTCGATGCCGGTGGCGGTGGCGATCCATACATTGCCCTCGCGATCCTCGAAGATGGCGGCCACCCGGCGTCCGCTGAGGCCCTGCTCCGGACCGCTGTGCTGCGCGGCCCCGTCCCGGCCGTAGTAGGAGATGCCGTCGGGCCGGCCCACCCACACGTCGCCATGGCTGTCGAACAGCATGCTGGCCACTTCGCCGCCGATATGCCACTCCTGGGGGACGGTCCCATGGGCAGGCGCGGTAATCCGGTTCAAATGGTCGTACAGCGCGTTCCAGCTCCACACGCTGCCGTCGGGTGCGTGGAACAGCACGCCGGTGCCTTTCTCGGGGATGGCCTGGACAAAGCGACTGGCGCCCGGCGCCAGCTTGAACACGCCCATGCCGCCCTGGGCCCAGAGGTTGCCGTCGCGGTCGCGCATCAGGGTCTTGTACTTCGAGAACGGCAGGCCGGTATCGGCGCCGGCAGGCTGCCAGCGGCCGGCTGCCAGGGAATACATGCCCTCGCTGGTCGCGGCCCACATGCGGCCGCTGGCATCCGGTTCCAGGCCCCACACCGGCGCGCTGGGGGGCAAGCCATCCTTGTCGCTGTAATTGCGCAAGCTGGCAGGCGTGAGCACGCTGACGCCGCCGTTGCGATAGCCTATCCACAGCGCGCCGCCGGACTGGGCGCTGAGTATGCTGATGCTGGCGGCCGGCAGCGGCCGGGATGGCTCCGCGTACCGCTCGAAGCGCACGCCGTCAAAGCGGAACAGGCCGTTCGGGCTGCCCAGCCACAGCCATCCATCCGCGGTCTGGGCCATGGTCAGCACCGACTGCGGCGCGCCATCGCGCGCGGCCCATGCCACATGATGCATCGCCACGGCGGGGGTAGGCGCCTGCTGGCCGGGCGCGGCCAGCAAGCTGCCCGGCAGCCATAGCCACACCAGGATAAACCAGCGCCGCGCGTACCGTTCAACCGCCATGATGTGCCGAGGAGTTCTCCAGACGACACATTCTATAGCAAACCAACAAGGCCGCGAGTCGTCCCCGCCTACTTGAGGAACTGCACCAGCCTGGGCACTACCTCGCCGCGCGCCTCCTCCATCAGCCAGTGGCCGCTGCCCTTGATGACGACGCCCTCGACCTGGGTATCCACCAGGCGCGCCTGCTCGATCAGCACATTGCCGGACGCCTTCTCGCCGGTCAGCACCAGCATCGGGATGTTGAGCGGCTTCTTGGCGTAGGCGGCGAATTCCTCGGCATCCTTGGCAAAGGCGCGGAACACTTCGAAGCCGGCCCGCATGTGGTCGGGCTGGGCGTATTCGGCGGCGTAGAATTTGCGGTCGGCCTCGCTCAGCGACTTGGTCTTGTCGGCCGCGAAGTCGTTCCAGAAGTGTTCGAAGTAGG
Organism: Duganella kummerowiae; assembly: GCF_053572355.1. Taxonomy (NCBI): domain Bacteria; kingdom Pseudomonadati; phylum Pseudomonadota; class Betaproteobacteria; order Burkholderiales; family Oxalobacteraceae; genus Duganella; species Duganella kummerowiae. Next base: position 337,014 of record NZ_JBKFEH010000010.1, on the reverse strand, counting down.
TGCGCTCGCGGCCCTTAACCAGCGCCAGCGGCGTCTCGCCATAGAAGTGGAAATGCCACAGGTCGCGCAGCAGCCAGACGTCCTTCCAGTTGCCCACGCCAGGCAGGAAGGCGTCCAGCAGGGCGATCTTGCTGACCTCGGACGGATACTGGGCCGCGTAGGCATAGGCCACCATCAGGCCGATGTCATGCCCGACCACCTTGGCCGACTTGATGCCCAGGCTGGTGGCCAGCGCGTGCACATCCTGCGCCATCACCGACTTGGTGTAGGGGCCGGCCGGCGTGGCGGACTGGCCGAAACCGCGCAGGTCGGGCGCGATCACCAGATGGTTCCTGGACAGTTCGGCGATCAGCGGCAGCCACATATGGCTGCTTTGCGTGTAGCCGTGCAGCAGGATGACGGGATCGCCCTTGCCTGCCGACAGGTAGTGCAGCTTGACGCCGTTGACTTCCGCGAAATTGCTCTTGGGTGCTTGCGCTTGCGCCGGGCCGATCAGCGCGGCCAGCATCAATAAGCCGCCGCACAGCGACCTAAAGAAGGATGATTTCATGGTGGAGCCTCCGTGGTTGTGTCTAGATGGGAAAATCCATCGTAGAAGAGGCCCTGGCGGCCGACCATACCCGATCGGGTAGCGGCAAGGCGGAATAGCGGTGCTACACTGCCTTTTCACCATGAGGGACAGGGCCATGTCTGACCAAAGTCCAGGCGCGATCCGCGTGATGATCGCGGACGACCACCCATTGCTACGCAGCGGCATCGCGGCGGTGCTGGCCTGCACGCCGGGACTGGAGCTGGTGGCCGAGGCCGAGGATGGCGACCAGGCCGTCGCGCTGTTCCAGCGGCACCGGCCCGACATCACGCTGATGGATTTGCAGATGCCGGGCCGTGGCGGGCTGGAGGCCATCATCGCCATCCGCGCCATCGATCCCGGCGCGCGCATCATCATCCTCACCACCTACAGCGGCGACGCCCACATCGCGCGGGCGCTGGAAGCCGGCGCCAGCGGCTACCTGCTGAAGAACATGGCGCGTACGGACCTGGCCACCTACATCCAGCGCATCCACGGCGGCGGACGCCACCTGCCGCAGCCGGTGGCGCGCGAACTGGCGGCGGCCCTGCCCAGCGAAGCCCTGACCGCGCGCGAGATCGCGGTGCTGAAACTGGTGGCCGAGGGCCACACCAACCAGCTCACCGGCGCCCGGCTGGGCCTGAAGGAAGACACCATCAAGGCCCATATGAAAACCATCCTGGCCAAGCTGGGCGCGCGCGACCGCACCCACGCCGTCACCATCGCCCTGCGGCGCGGCTTCCTGGAGGACGATGGCGGGCGCTGACCCCGGCAGCGCCGGGCCGGCTTGCCTGCTTAGTGCCCTTCGGCCGCGTTGAACATGGTCTTGGCGTAGATCAGGCCCAGTCCGTAGCCGCCGCCGTGGGCAATGGAGGTGGCCACGGTTTCGTTGTAGGTCTCGCCGCGGGCCCAGTCGCGCTGCAGTTCCAGCAGATACTGCAGCGACGTCATGGGACGGGCGCCGGCCTGCACCATGCGCTGCACGGCGCGCTCGTGGGCTTCGTCGGACACGTCGCCGCTGGCGTCCGTGATCACGTACACGTCAAAACCCTGGTCCAGGGCCGACAGCGCCGGTCCCACGATGCACACCGAGGTCCACAGGCCGGCCAGCACGATCTTGTCCTTGGCTATGGCGTTCACGCGCTCGGCGATGCGCGGGTCTTCCCAGGTGTTCATGGTGGTGCGGTCGACTGCCACCTGGTCCGGGAACACTTCCTTGATCTCGTTGAAGATGGGGCCGGAGAACGATTTCTCCGCCACCGTGGTCAGGATGGTGGGCACCTTGAATTCCTTGGCCGCCTTGGCCACCAGCGCCACGTTGTTGCGCAGCTGGACCGGGTCGATGGACTTGGTCGCAAACGCCATCTGCGACTGGTGGTCTATCATGATCAGGGCGTGGTTGGCCGGGGACAGCAGGGTTTTTCCGGGTTGGGCGATGGCGGTAGGCATGACGGTTGCTCCTTGAGTTAGTTTCGATAATTTCGATTCGTTCTGCGCAGTGTCCTGCGCTGGTGAAACGAATTATGCGCGAGCAAACCATCATCAAAAAGCGGAAAATTTTCCGCCCTATTGTCGAAATTTTCGATTATTCACGAAAGGCGTCCATGGCCCGGGTCGGGCGGCCATCATCGCCCCAGGCGCTGAGCGCGTAATGGCTCCAGCTGCGCGCGCCCTGCGGCTCCCAGTAAATCACGCCCAGTCCCTTCCCGTCCGGCACCGCCCTGACCTTGCGCAGCACCGCCGCCAGCATGTCGTGGGTATTCTGCGGCTGGCTGTCCTCGCCGCCCACTTCCACCACCATCACTTCCTTGCCGTAGCGCGCAGCCAGGTCGTTCAGGTTGGCGCCCAGGTCGTCGATGGAGGCCGTGTAGTCGGGCCGCCCCGGCAGCCAGTAGGGATAGTAGGACAGGCCGATCACGTCATACCTGGCGCCATGGGCGCGGGCATTGTCGAACCAGGTGCGGAAGCGCTCGCGGTCGTTGCCGCGGTCCAGGTGCAGCACCACCTTGGAGGAGGGGCTGACGGCCTTGATGGCGTCGTAGCCACGGTTGATCAGTTGCGCCAGCTGCGGCCAGTTGTCCACGCTACCCTCGGGGTAGATCATGCCGCCCGGGATCTCGTTGCCTACCTGTACCCACTCGGGCGTGACGCCGGCCCGGGCCAGGGCGCTCATGACGTCGTGCGTGTAGTGGTAGACGTCGTCCAGCAGTTGCGGGAACGGGTGGCCTGCCCAGGCGGCCGGCTTGACCTGTTTTTCCGGGTCGGCCCAGCTGTCGCTGTAATGGAAGTCGATCATGATGCGCATGCCCATGCGCTGGGCGCGCACCGCCATGGCCACGGTTTCGTCGCGGCTGTTATGGCCGCTGGCCTTGTCGGCGGACGGGTGGACCCAGGTGCGCAGGCGGATGGTGTCGATGCCGTAGCCCTTGAGGATGGCCAGGCAGTCGCGCGGCACGCCATCCTGGTCGCGGAAGACGTAGCCTGTAGCTTCCATCTGGGGCAACCAGCCGACATCGGCGCCCTTGGCAAACGGCGGCTGGGCGGTACGCGGCCCGGTCGCCGCGCACGAGCACAGGACCAGGGCCATCAACAGGGGCGGGAGTATTTTCATCCCGCCATGCTAGCGCGTTGCGGCCCGCGCCAGCTATGGGGAAATTCACGCGATCCATGACGATACGATATGGATCGCACGCATCGGCGGCGTCTTAGCCGACGGACTTGACCCACACCGCCTGCGGATTGGTAAACTCGCGCAGGCCGAAGTGCGACAGCTCGCGGCCATAGCCGCTTTTCTTCACGCCGCCGGTGGGGATGCGCGGGTCGGTCAGCGAGATGCCGTTGACGAACACGCCGCCCGTCTCCAGCCGCCGCGCGATGCGCTGGGCGCGCGCCGTGTCGCTGGTCCACAGCGCACCGCCCAGGCCGTACTCGCTGTTATTGGCCAGCGCGATGGCGTGTTCGGCGTCGTCCGCCACCGTGATGGCGGCGACCGGACCGAAGGTTTCCTCGTCAAACGCCGCCATGCCGGGCGCCACGTCGGCCAGCACGGTGGGCTCGTAGTAGTTGCCGGGACCTGCTATCTTGCGTCCGCCCAGCAGCAGCGTGGCGCCGGCCGCCAGCGTGCGTTCGACCTGGGCGTGCAGCTCGTCGCGCAGGTCGGCGCGCGCCATCGGTCCCACCACGGTGGCCGGATCGAGAGGATCGCCGACCTGGAGGGCGCGCGCCGCCGCCACGAACTTGCGGGTGAATTCCTCGGCCACCGGACGCTCGACGATGAAGCGCTTGGCCGCCAGGCAGACCTGGCCGGCGTTCTGGAAACGGGCCTGGATGGCGGCCTTCACGGCCAGGTCGATATTGGCGTCGGCCAGCACGATGAAGGCGTCCGAACCGCCCAGCTCCAGCAAGCTTTTCTTGAGCGCCTTGCCGGCCAGCGCGGCCACGGCGGAACCGGCGCGGGCGCTGCCGGTCAGTGTGACGGCGGCGATGCGCGGATCGGCGATCACGCGCGCCACTGTGTCGTTATCGGCGTTCAGGCTCACGAACAAGCCTTGCGGGAAGCCGGCTTGCTCGAAGATGTCCTGCAGGGCGTAGGCCGCGCCCATGACGTTGGGCGCGTGCTTGAGCACGAAGCCATTCCCGGACAACATGATGGGCGCGGCCGCGCGTATCACCTGCCACAGCGGGAAGTTCCACGGCATCACGCCCAGCACGCTGCCGATTGGCAGGTAGGAGACGTAGACCGTATCGTCGCCTTCGATAGGCGCCGGTTCGTCGGCCAGGATGGCCGGGCCGTAGTCTGCGACCCACTCGATGGTGGAAGCGCATTTCTCGACCTCGAAGCGGGCGGCGGCCGTGATCTTGCCCATTTCCGCCGTGATCAGCGCGGCCAGGCTGTCCGAGCGCTCGCGCAAGGCGGCGGCCACTCGGCGGTAGGCGGCCACGCGCTCGCCCAGCGGGGTGGCGCGCCACAGGCGCTGGGCCGCCGCGTTATCGTCCAGCAGGCGCTCGACCTGCGCGGGGGTGTGATAGGCATGGGTGGCGATCAACTCGCCAGTGGCGGGATTGCGCGAGATCGCGCCGGCGGGAATATTCAGGTTCGACATACGGCCTCCAATGACGTTGAGCCATCAGTCTAGAAGGCCGCTGCGGGGTGAGGAAGGCGTGTTCTTATCCTATGACTGCGGGTCATAGGCAGCGTGCCTGGGGATGTAGGTCACCAGCGACAGGTCGGGCCGCCCCACCGGCGTCAGCGCGATGTAGGTGTAGTCCACCTGGCCGCCGCCCGGCATGCGCAGGCTCTTGCCGCCCTCGGCAAACAGGCTGACGCCGGTGTCCGGCCACCATTCGCGGAACTCGGGGCTCAGTTCCAGCAATTCTTCCACCAGCTGGTCGAACGGCGCCTTGTCCTCGGCCTGGGCGCGGGCGGCGCGGAAGGTCGAGATCATGCCGCGCGCCACCTGTTCCCAGGCGATGATCTGGCTGCGGTAGGGCTGGTGCGTGAACAGCAGCCGCAGGGTGTTGCGCTCGTGCGGCAGCAGCTGGCCATAGTCGATCAGCATGTCGACCACGGCGTCGTTCCACACCAGGATGTCGAGCCGCGTGTTGCGCACATAGGCCGGCACGTCCATCGAACGGACCAGCATTTCCAGGCCGTCGCTGACACGGCCGCTGGCCGCCGCCACCGGCGCCGAGCGGGCCGCCAGCGCGAACAAATGGGCCGACTCCGCCTCATCCAGCTTGAGCACCTTGCCGATGCGGCGCAGGGCGTCGGCCGATGGCTTGATCTCGCGGCCCTGTTCCAGCCAGGTGTACCAGCTGACGCTCACGCCCGCCAGCACCGCCACTTCCTCGCGCCGCAGGCCTGGCGTGCGGCGCTGGCCCTCCGGCAGGCCGAAGTCGGAGGGCTGCAGGCGCGCGCGCCGGCTGCTGAGGAAGGCGCCCAGTTCGCGCCGCTGTTCCGGGGTAGGTGTCTTGGGCATGCAGGCATTATAAAGCGTGTACCCCCTCCTCCTCAGGAACACACATCATCCGCACCCTGGAAGCGCGCCTGGGCGTGCGGCTGCTGACGCGCACCACGCGCAGCGTCTCGCCCACCGGGGCCGGCGCATGGCTGCCGCAGAACGGTTAGCGCGCCTTCAGCCACAAGCCGAATTCCTGCATCACGCCAACCACCGGCTGCAGCCGCTTGCCGTCATCGGTCAGTTCGTACTCCACGGTGACCGGCACCGTCGGAAATACGGTGCGCTTGACCAGCCCGGCCTCCTCCAGCGCGCGCAGATCCAGCGTCAGCATGCGCTGCGAGATGGCGGGAATCAGGCGCCGCAGCGCGTTAAAGCGCTTGGGGCCATCGAGCAGATAGGACGCGATGAGCAGCCGCCAGCGGCCGCCCAGCAAGCGCATGGCTTCTTCCACCGAGCAGCCGGTGACGCTTTCCTTCATGGGGACTCCAGTATAAATTTTGTACCTACATCACATTTTAGTGCCTTCTTCAAAAAATATCCTGCCCGCCCTATGATGGGCGCACCCCAACCACAGGATGCAAGATGAAGCTCTATTACCTGCCCGGCGCGTGCTCGCTCGCGCCCCACATCGTCTGCAAGGAACTGGGCCTGGAGGCCGAACTGGTCAAGGTGGACCACAAGACCCACACCACGGAAGACGGCCGCGATTTCCGCCAACTGAGTCCGTTCGGCTATGTCCCGCTGCTGGAGCTGGACGATGGCGCAACGCTGCGCGAAGTCCCGGCCATCCTGCAATACCTTGCCGATCTGCAGCCCGGATCCGGGCTGGCGCCGCCCAACGGCAGCATGGCGCGCTACCAGCTGCAGGAGTGGCTGTGCTTCCTGAATTCGGAGATCCACAAAGGTTTCATCCCGCTGCTGTACGCCACCCTGGCCGGCACATACGGCACCGACACCGCCAAGCCCAGGCTGGAACAGCGCTACGCCTGGATCAATGAACTACTGGGCAGCCGAGAATACCTGATGGGCGACCGCTACACCACCGCCGACGCCTACCTGTACGCGTTGACGCAATGGGGCCAGGCCGACTGGCTGCAATCGGTCTACCGCACCAGCATCCGCTTCGACGGTTTGAGCCGGCTCCAGGCCTGGTACTTGCGCCTGCGGGAGCGGCCGGCAATACGGCAGGCCATGGCGGATGAAGGGCTGCGCACCGGCTGATGACGTCAGTGCCTGGTTTTCTGCATACGCTGCACTGCTCAGATCAAGCCTATCAAGCGGCCGGCAACGATGGCCGCCAGCCAGGCCAGCGCCGCCATCGCGGCTATCGGCCGCACCGGCGCGGCCTCGTTCTTTGCGCGGTACAGCAGCCAAGTCTGCGCCACGGTAATGAAGATGAGCAGAACCAGCTTGGTCTTGAAGACCGGGTTGACCCAGAATTTCAAGACATCGGCAACGAACAGCCAGAAGCCGCTGAGCAAGGCGATGCCCAAGCCACCCAGCAAATACGGCTGCAAATTCTTTGCGATATCCGCCGCCGGACTGGCGCGCAGCCCGATACCGACCAGGCGCAAATCCAATATCAGCGAGGCGCCGAATGCCAGCGCGATGCCCAGCAAATGGATGCTCATGGCGGCGGCGAAAACCCAGGGATCGGCTTCATTGAAGGCGTGGGCAACCGCAGTGTGCGCCAACCATTCGATGAGCGCCGGATGCGTAGGGACAGACATCGTGGTTCCTCAGATATAAAAAGCAATCAGGCGGCCGGCCAACAGGATGGCGGTCCATAACAGCAGCGAAGAAGCCCCGGCGAACCTGGCTTGCCAGGGCAGCACGGGCGCACTGCTCCACTGCGCATGGCGCGAGAAGTTGTAGTGCCAATAGACGATGTTCAGCGCGGCCAGTATGAGCAGCACCAGCTTGGCCTGCAGCAGCGGGTTTTCCCAAATCCTGCCCGCTTGCGGCAGGAACAGGCCGATGCCGCTGGGGATGGTGAGCACGGCGCCGATGATGGTGATCGGCAGGACTTGCCTCTGCACGGCACCCACCCCGACCTCGGGAAACACGAAGCCGAGCAAGCGCAAATCCACCACCGCGATGCTGCCCGCCAGCAGCAGGACGCCCAGCACGTGTATCACATCCAGCGCGTTGAACAGGTTCAGCGACTCGGCTATGACCAGGCTGACAGGCAGCGCAGCCAGCGCCTCGAATAAAACGCCAAGCGACATCGATGCCCCCTCAGAACTTGTAATTCAGCGTGGCGGCATACTGCGTGCCCAGGTCGGCCCCCAGCGGTCCGCTGGTGTCGTAGGCGTACGCATACTGGGCCTTGGATGCGTTGGTGCGCGAGATCTCCGGCACGCGCCGGGCACGTTCGTTGAACAGGTTGAACGCGGCCAGCCTGGCCTCCAGCCCGTGTCCCAGGTTCCAGCCCAAGGTCAGGTCGGTGGTCCACAGCTTGCCGGCGTTCCACTCTCCCGTGGTGGGCAAGCCCAGGGCGGCGTTGTCGGCATTGGTCCAGAAGCGGCGCACCTTGCCGATGCGGGTTTCCAGCACGTTGACCGTGAAGGCGCCGCTCTTGTAATTCACGTTCAGGACTTGCTTGTCGCGCGGGGCCAGGTACAGCGTGTTTTGCTGGTTAGTCAGCGACAAGGTGCTGATGTTGGGCAGCCCCTGCAGCTTGGCCGGGATGCCGGAAATGCGCGTGAAAGCGCTGCTGTTGACATTGGCCGCGAAGTTCCACTTCAGCACGCCGGCGCCCAGCTTGTGCCTGCCGTCGAGAGTCAAGTCCAGGCCACGGCTGCGCACGTCGCCGACATCGGTAAAGTAGTGTGCCGTCAACCCGTTGCCCTGCTGCGGGATGGCCAGCCCGGCCGCCGTGAAGTAGCTTTGCAGGATGGCCAGCTGGGCCGGGGTCAGCACGGCGCCGGTGGCGTCACGAAACTGGCCGTCTGCGTTGGTGCGGTCCAGGCCGATGGAGGCCGAGGTGCCCAGGGTGTGCTGCACTTCGGTCTGGTACAGGTCCAGCGCGTAATTAAACTGCGTGAACTGCGGCGAGATGTCGCCGGTGATGCCCAGGGTGTAGCCCTTGGCTTTTTCCGGCGCCAGCGGCGCCGCTCCCAGCGCCAGGCCGGCCGCCGAATCCGGCCGCACCAGCGAGGAAATCAGGCCGTTCGGACGGCCCGACGTGTTACTGAACGAGACCGTTTGCAGCGCCGGTGCGTGGAAGCCATTGCTGGCCGTGCCACGTATCGCAAACGCGGGGCTGAAGTCATAGCGCGTCGACAGCTTGCCTATCGCGCCGCTGCTGCCGAAATCCGAGTAATTCTCGCCGCGCAGGCCGCCATCCAGGAACCATGCGTCGGTGATATTGGCGCCGGCGCCCACATAGCCGGAATAGCTGTGGCGTTTGGTATCGGAGGCGTCGCGCGGCAGATAGCCGGGCAGCGATTGCGCCCCGCCGCTGCCGCCGCCGCCATCGCCGGGGATCACGCCCAGGTAGGCGTTGGGCTCGCCGGGCTTCAACTGGCTGTGCTCCTGGCTGTATTCAACGCCGGCGGACAAGTTCAAGGGTTTGGCGGTCCAGCCGGTCTCCACGCTGCGGGTCAGGTCCAGGGTGTTGGACCACAGCGTGTAGGCATTCTGGCCGATGTAGAAATCGGTCTGGCCGGTGGACGCGGGCAGTGCGTAATTGGCGGAATTGACCGTGTAGACGTCGGACTTGTCCTGGCCGTAATTGGTGCTCAAGTCCCAGTTCCAGCCCGCCAGCACTCCGCGCAGGCCGGCCACCAACTGTCCCTCATGGTCGGAAGTGGATTCCCTGGGCGTGTACCCGTCCGGATAGAACGCGTACCAGCCGTTGTTGCGGGCCAGGGCATTGCTGTAGATGGCGTAAGGGCTGCGGAAGTTCTGCGCCGAATAGCTGCGCCGGTCGGCATAGGTGCCGAAGCTGTACAGGGTCAGCTCGCGGCCCAGCTCCAGCTCGCCATTGAAACCGGCGCTGGCGCTACGGACATCCAGTTTCTGGCCGCTGTTCTTCCACGGCGCATTGTCGCGCGAGGCTTCCTTGGGATTCGGCGTGGTCCCCGCTGGCAGCGAGTTGTTCGCGCCCAGGGTGGTGGACAGTGTGCCGTCGGCCTTGACCGCCGGGTAGTACAAATAGCCGGGATTGAGCGGCGAACTGCGTACCGCCGGCCTTTGCTTGCTCAATTGCGCAAACAGGCTGACGTAGCCGCTGTCGCCCAGGGCCAGGCCCTTGTCCACGGCGACGCTGCCATTCTCGCCGCCGCCCTTGAAGGTGGAGCCGCCCTTGACGCTCAGGCCGCCACCCTGCGCCCCGTGCTTGAGGATGACGTTGACGGTGCCGGCAATCGCGGAGGAACCATACAGGGCCGATGCGCCATCGCGCAGCACTTCCACGTGGTCGATGGCGCTGGTCGGTATCAAGCCCAGGTCCACGGCGGCCGAACCGGCAAAACCGTTTTCGCTGACCACGGCGGTGGTGTTGCGGCGCTTGCCGTTGATCAGCACCAGCGTGTACGCGGGCGACAGGTTGCGCTGCTGCACACCGAGCACGATGCTGCCCAGGTCGGGCTGCGGCGATTGCCCCGGCAGATTGAAGGATGGCACCAGGGCGACCAGGGCACCCAGCAGGTTGTCCGAACCGCTGCGGGCCAGGTCTTCCTGGGTCAGGACATCGATGGGCGAGGCGCTGTTCTCCACGGTGCGCCCGCCCGCGCGCGAACCGGTGACCACCACCACGCTCCCCGTGCTGCCAACCTCGGCTGTCTGCGCCCCGGCGGGCGCGGCCAGGGCCATGGATACCGCCAGGGCCAGCGCGGTCAAGGGAAGGTGGTGGTCTCTCTGATGTGAACTCATGTCGGTGCTTTCCATGTGAATAACGAAAGCCCGATTTTCTATGCGGCACACATCAATGTCGAAGAATAAAAACTCACACCGATATGTGGCGCTGCTGCTTAAGCTAATTACATTATCGAAGCGCGCACGGCATCAGGCGCCGGCGGGTTTCTGCGGGTCCGCCGGTTTATTATCGCCAGGGCCGCCATCGCCATCGGTGCCGCCATTGATGATGCGGCCATCGGGCAAGGTGACCACGCGGCCGTCGATCAGTCGCACGCCGGCTTTCTTGACCAGGTAGCCGTCCACGATCAGCGTATCGCCTATTTGCACGTCGCCCTTCTTGAAACCGCGCCGCGATAAAGCGCCGGGACCCGCGCCTTCCACCGCCCAGTTATTGGTGACGCCTTTGCTGTCGACCACGTCCAGGTGGAAATAGCTGTGCGGGTTGGTCCATTCAATCTTGGTCAAGGTCCCTTTCAGCCGTATCGGTTTATTGGCGTCGAACAGCGCGGCAAAGGAATGGTGGGCGGATGCCAGCGGCCCCAGGGACAAAGCCGCCAGTATCAGCGCTGCGCGGGTGAAATTCTTCTTCAAGATAAGCTCCCATAACGGACAAAATGGCTTGCAGCTTAACGCCAAATAAGCGCCCGGCCAAACGCGCACTTTTGATATGGATATGCAATAAGCTTATTGGACTGTAACCGGGCTTGCTGGCAAATTACGCCTTCGATTAACTCCCCTGAGTATCCCATGCCTGTTCGAATCAATCCGCTGCAGATGGCGGTTGGCTTGGCTTTGTGCGCGGCGGGCCTATCGGCCTACGCGCAATACCGCGATGAAGCCAGGCCCGATAGCATCACCGCCAAATCCGAGAAAATCTGGCTGGGTACCGAATATAGCGGCCAGCCGGTGAGCACACCGCGTGACGCCAAAGGCAAACCCCTGCTCAATGGCTATTGGAAGCTGCTGCATGAAACGGGCAAGCCGGATGGCAACCTGGGAAAAGATCAGCCGGATTTCCAGCTGCCTTATACGGCAGCTGGCAAGGCCGCATTGGCCGCCAATGTCAAGGTGGTCGATCCCGAAGCGCGCTGCATCATCACCGGCATTCCGCGCGCCCTGACCGCCGTGCTGCCGTTTGAAATACAGCATAACGGCGTGCGCTTCGCCAGCTTTCACCAGCTCGGCTGGCATCGCCTGGTCTGGCTGGACGAGCGCAAGCCGGCCGCCGACCCCGATCCGCGCTACGGCGGCAACGGCATCGGCAAATGGGAGGGCGACACCCTGGTGATACGTTCGCACGCGTTCAAGGACAGCAAGGATGGACGTGTCTGGGCGGATGACAATGCCAATCCCATCAGCAGCGAAGCGGTGGTGGTGGAACGCTGGACGCGTCCAGATTATCACCACCTGAGCCTGGAATTGACCTTGACCGATCCCAGGTATTACAGCAAGCCCATCAAGTACTCGCGCAGGTTCGTGCTGGCCCCCGAGGGGGAAACGCTGAAGGAGTTTTCCTGCGAATGGAATACCTACTGGGTCACCACGCAGTTGGAGCCGGGGCCGGGCAAGATAGACGCCGACGGCAATCGCTATTTCGGATCTGACAAACAAATCGTCCCGGACTGGCCGCTGGGCGCGGTGGACGATGATGGACGCGGCACCGGCTATTGGCTGTATCGCAAAAACAAACCGAAACCATCGGATTTGCCAGCTAAACCGGAGGCCCAGTGAATAGTATAAACAGTATCGTGTTGTTCAGCGTATTGGCCGCGTTGGGCGGCCACGCGCTGGCGCAAAAACCAAACCCCAGCCGTCCGCCGCAGGCCGATACGGGCGATGCGGAAACTGAAATGTTCAGGCCTTTTATCTACAAGGGACCGCCAGTGGCGACGCCGCGCCTGTCCGATGGCAAGCCGGATTTTAGCGGATTCTGGCAGGGTGTGCGTGAAAAAGGCGTCCCTGGCGGGAACCACGGCAAGGACCAGCCGGGCTTTATTTTGCCGCTGAGCGAAAAGGGCAAGCGCGCCATGATTTACTCGCAAAACCATGCGCCCGATCCGGAAGCGGTCTGCATCAATGGCGGCATTCCCCGCCACAATAGCAGCGGATTGCCATTCGAGATATTGCAGACCACCGACCGTTTCAGCACGCTCTATCACTACACCACGCACCGCTCCGCGACGGTCGGCCCCAAACGCGCCCTGCCGCCCAGGGACCAGGTGACGAAAACCTATTTCGGCACCAGCGTGGCCTATTGGGATGGCGATACGCTGGTGATAGAAACCACGGGATTGCGCGATTCGTCCTTTGAAAAAATCTGGCTGGATGAAAATGGCAATCCCACCAGCGACCAGACCACGGTGATAGAGCGCTGGTCGCGTCCCGACTACCACCACCTGCAGCTGGAAGAAACCGTGATCGATCCGAAGTACTATCGGGAGCCGTTCAAGTTTACCCGCAAGTGGAATTACGGCGGCGACGGGCGCGGCGTGGGCGAATACTCCTGCAACGAAAACAATGTCGAGCGCGAACATATCGGACCGGGGGCCGGCGTGATCGGCCCGGACGGCAATCGCGGTTTTGGCTATAACGCGCCCTTGCCCAAAACGCCGCCCGGCCCGGATTCCTACGGCTTATGATGATGCGAGCAACCAAACTCCGGCGCGCGGCCGGACTGGCGGCGTTCGTGCTGCTGGCCGCGTGCAAGCCGCAAGCGGAGACGCAAGCGGAGAAGCAATTGGCGCCGCCGCCGGCTGAGTTCGCCAATGTGCCGCCCTATGCGGCGCAGATCACGCTGCAGGATCTGATGAACCAGATCATCGATCCTGAAGCCGACGTGATCTGGAACGCCACCGGTTCCGTCGCCACCAAGAAAGGCATCGTCGAACGCGCCCCCAAGACCGATGAGGACTGGGAAGCGCAACGGCGCGCCGTTGTGCGTCTGCTGGAGGCCAGCAATCTGCTGCTGATACCTGACCGTAAAGTGGCCGACAAGCCGTTTGAATCGGCTGGCCCCGGTGTGTACAGCTCGGCTGAAATCCAGCAAGAAATCGACACGCGCCGCGCCGCCTTCAACGGCCTGGCCATGAACCTGCGCGGCGCGGCCCAACAGCTGCTCAAGGCCACCGACACGCGCGACGTTCAGTCCCTGCTGGCGTTGGGGGATGTACTGGACCAGGCTTGCGAGGGTTGTCACAAGACGTATTGGTATCCGAATGAAAAAGTGCCCTACCCGCCGTTGAAGCCGCCTTCGCCGTAAAAAACGCCGCGCTTCCGGCTGCGCCGGGACGGCAAAAGGAGTAAGCTATCTGAGCTCCCGACTATTCAAGGCCGTCTTCCAGGAACTAGCTATGAATGAACCGAAAAGGCGGGCCTTAGCCATGGAAGCCGAAAGTACGGGATCCGCGGCCGTTGAGCCCGAAGCTGGGAACATACTGACATGCATAAGCAGCCCATTTCCCTGGAGGGAATCATGAACAAACCGGCGAATGCAAACCATACTGCTAATCAGAAGCAAGTAGCTCAAGAACTGCGGATTGACCAGGGCATCGATCCAAACAGTCCGGAAGCCGTGCAGGCGAGACGAAACTCCCGTAAAGCGGCAATGACGCACAGCTTCGGCATGTGGAAGGACGATCCTACCAAACCCAAAGACGGTGTGGCCTATCAAAAAGAAATACGCGCAGAATGGTAAAGGTACTTTTCGACACCAACATTCTGATCGACTTTTTCAACGGCTTACCTGCGGCTCAAGAGGAGCTGACGAACTATGACGACGCCGATCCCGGCTCTGTCAGATCAAAGAGTTGAAGACATACTGGCGCACGCAGTGACGCTCAAAGACCTCCCCACAGCAGTGGGCAACACTCCGGCCCAAGTCGCGGCAGAGCGCCCGTGGAAGCCCAGGCAATAAGCCGCATGGCAAAAGTTCATCGCTGCGGAACGAAAGCGGTAAAATGACGGGTTACGTGCGGGGCCATTGACGGCCGCCGCCCAACCCGGACTTGCCGCTACACCACAGAACCAATGACCACCGTCCCGAACGAAATCAACGCCGCCGCCGTCAAGAATAGTCCGACCGAAAAGGTCACTCCCATGATGCAGCAATACCTGCGCATCAAGGGCGAGTATCCGACCATGCTGGTGTTCTATCGCATGGGCGATTTCTACGAGCTGTTCCACGACGACGCCGAAAAAGCCGCGCGCATCCTGAACATCACGCTGACCGCGCGCGGCACCTCGAACGGCCAGCCGATCAAGATGTGCGGCGTGCCCTTCCACTCGCTGGAGGGCTACCTGGCCAAGCTGGTGAAAATCGGTGAATCGTGCGCCATCTGCGAGCAGATCGGCGATCCGGCCACCAGCAAGGGACCGGTGGAGCGCAAGGTGGTGCGCGTGGTCACGCCCGGCACCCTGACCGACGCCGACCTGCTGCCCGAAAAAGCCGAACGCCCGCTGCTGGCCATGTGCATCCTGAGCCAGCGCAAGGTGGCCACCGCCGGCCTGGCCTGGCTGTCGCTGGCCAGCGGCGCGCTGCGCCTGATGGAATTCTCGGGCGACACCCGCACCGTGCAGACCCGCTTGCGCCAGGAACTGGAGCGCATTTCGCCGGCCGAGATACTGCGCGGCGACGGCGCCGACCTGTTCGAGGAGGAGCCGGCGCCCTGCCACGTCAACCGCGTGCCCGAGTGGCACTTCGACGTGGTCGGCGGCCACCGCGCGCTGCTGGAGCAGCTCGGGGTGGCGACCCTGACCGGCTTCGGCGCAGACGGCCTGGGCGCCGCCTTCGGCGCGGCCGGCGCCCTGCTGCGCTATGCGCAATCGACCCAGGGACGCGGCCTGCAGCACGTGCGCGCGCTGGCGGTGGAGTCGGAATCGGAATTCATCGGCCTGGACGCCGCCACCCGCCGCAACCTGGAACTGACCGAGACCATACGCGGCCAGGAATCGCCCACCCTGTTCTCGCTGCTGGACCACTGCCGCACCGCCATGGGCTCGCGCCTGCTGCGCTACTGGCTGCATCATGCGAAACGCGACCAGAACGTCGCACGCTCGCGCCACCAGGCCATTGCCGCGCTGGCCGACAGCGACGTGACGGGCGCCCTGTCACACACGCTGGCGCAGGTGCCGGACATCGAACGCATCACCACCCGCGTGGCGCTGCTGTCGGCCCGTCCACGCGACCTGGCCAGCCTGCGCGACGGCCTGCAGCAGCTGCCCATGCTACGCCAGACCATGCAGCGCAGCCTGCAGCCGGGCCGGCACGGCGCCAGCGCCCTGCTGGACGCCATCCACACGGCCCTGGCCACGCCGGACGATTGCCTGGACCTGCTGCAGCGCGCCATCGCGCCCGAACCCTCGGCCATGGTGCGCGACGGCGGCGTGTTCGCGCGCGGCTACGACGCCGAACTCGATGAGCTGCGCGCGCTGTCGGAAAACG
The DNA here is from genome assembly GCF_053572355.1 of Duganella kummerowiae. NCBI lineage: Bacteria > Pseudomonadati > Pseudomonadota > Betaproteobacteria > Burkholderiales > Oxalobacteraceae > Duganella > Duganella kummerowiae. Next base: position 321,182 of record NZ_JBKFEH010000010.1, on the reverse strand, counting down.
CCGGCCAGTTCCTGGTCGACCTGGAGACGCGCGAACGGGCCCGCACCGGCATCGCCAACCTGCGCGTCGAATACAACAAGGTGCACGGCTTCTATATCGAGGTCACCAACGGCCAGGCCACCAAGGTGCCGGACGACTACCGCCGCCGCCAGACCCTGAAGAATTGCGAACGCTACATCACGCCCGAGCTCAAGGCCTTCGAGGACAAGGCGCTGTCGGCCCAGGACCGCGCCCTGGCGCGCGAGAAGATGCTGTACGACCAGCTGCTGTCCGAGCTGGCGCCCTACATCGGCCAGCTGCAGACCATTGCCCAGGCCCTGGCCCAGCTGGACACGCTGACCGCGCTCACCGACCACGCGCTGCGCCACAACTGGTGCGCGCCGCAGCTGGTGCAGGAGTCGTGCCTGAACATCACGGCCGGCCGCCATCCGGTGGTGGAAAACCAGATCGAGCGCTTCATCGCCAACGATTGCCGCTTCGTCGACGAGCGCCGCTTGCTGCTGATCACCGGCCCCAACATGGGCGGTAAATCGACCTTCATGCGCCAGGTCGCGCTGATCACGCTGCTGGCCTACATGGGCAGCTACGTGCCGGCCGCCAGCGCCGTGATCGGTCCCATAGACCGTATCTTCACCCGCATCGGCGCCACCGACGACCTGGCCGGCGGCCGCTCGACCTTCATGGTGGAGATGACGGAAGCCGCCGCCATCCTCAACGGCGCCACCGACCGCTCGCTGGTGCTGATGGATGAGATCGGACGCGGCACCTCGACCTTCGACGGCCTGGCGCTGGCCTGGGCCATCGCCCGCCACCTGATCGACACCAGCCGCAGCTTCTCGCTGTTCGCCACCCACTACTTCGAACTGACCCAGCTGCCCGAAAGCCATCCCACCGCCGCCAATGTGCACCTGTCGGCCGTGGAGCACAAGGACAGCATCGTGTTCCTGCATGCGGTGCAGGACGGTCCGGCCTCGCAAAGCTACGGCCTGCAGGTGGCGCAGCTGGCCGGCGTGCCGCAGCCGGTGATCAAGGCCGCCCGCAAGCACCTGGCGCGGCTGGAAGCGCAGGCGCTGGACGCCACGCCCCAGCTGGACCTGTTCGCCGCGCCCGTGGCCGACGCCAACGACGACGAGGCGCCGCAGGCGGCGCAGCCAGCCGCGGAGCACCCGGCCGTGCGCGCCCTGCTGGACGCCATGGCCGGACTGGATCCGGACGCCCTCACCCCGCGCGAAGCGCTGGAGCAGCTGTACCAGCTCAAGCGCCTGGCGCAGCCCGCGCTCGCATGAGCCGGCCGGCGCGCAGCCTGCCGTTCCCGGCCGCCCGCGCGGCGGGGCACGGCCTGCTGGCAGCCGTGCTCTGCTTGGCCGCGCTGATGCCGGCCGCCGCCGCCCCATCCGCCAAGGGCGCGCCCCCCAAGGCCTACAGCTTCGGCGTGGTCGGCCACACCTTCAAGAATGTCTCGGACGAGAGCGCGCTCAAGCGCGGCGTGGAGGAACTCAACCAGGGCAATCCGGCCTTCATCGTGGCCACCGGCATCAAGGCCGCCACCGAGCCGTGCAGCGACAAGCTGTACAGCCAGCGGCGCGCCATCCTGGCGGCCTCGGAAGCGCCCATGGTGGTGTCGCTGGCCGGCAGCGACTGGAGCGCCTGCCTGAATTCGGCCGGACGCTCGAACGCCATCGAACGCCTGAACCGGTTGCGCGAACTGTTCTATCCCGACAGCGAATCGCTGGGCCTGCGCCAGCTGGGCGTGACGCGGCTGTCGTCCAGCGCCAAGTTCCGCAGCTATGCGGAGAACTCGCACTGGGAGGTGGGCAAGGTGCTGTACGCCACCATCAACCTGCCGGCCAATAACAACCACTACCGCCCGGAAGCAGGCCGCAACAGCGAGTACGAGGACCGGCTGGTGGCCAACCGCGCGTGGCTGCACCGCCTGTTCACGCTTGCGCAGCGTGAAAAGCTGCATGGGCTGGTGCTGTTCTCGGACGGCGACGCCGGTGTACTGCAGGAGGAAGGCTTCTCGCTGCTGAAAAGCTTCAACACCAAACAGGATGGCTACGCCGAACCGCGGCGGCAGATACGCGCCATGGCGGAAAAATTCCAGGGGAAGGTGCTGCTGGTCGATGCGCAGGGAGGCAATGCGGAACCGGTCATCCAGTGGCGCGGCAATGTGGGCCACCTGGGCGTGGGCAGTGCGTGGGTGGAGGTGAAAGTGAGGCCGGGAGACGCCGCCCTCTTTACGCTCAAGGGCGGCGCCGAACCTCAATAGAAGGCTAACACGAGCGTGGCCAGGCGCCGCGCCACCACGCTCGTCTTGAAACGGCAGCCTTAGTGGATGGGGTGGATGGCGACGTGATCGCCCTCTTCGCCATCATCCTCATCGTCGTGATGGTGGCCGTGGGCGCCGTGCACGTGGCCGTGGGCCACTTCTTCCTCGGTAGCCTCGCGCACCTCGGCCACTTCCAGGCTGAAGCGCAGGGCAATGCCGGCCAGCGGGTGGTTGCCGTCCAGGACCACCTTGTCGTCGGCGATGTCGGTCACGGTGAAGATCATCGATTCCTCGTCGCTGTCGCCGTCCGGGGTGCCTTCGAACTGCATGCCCACTTCCAGGGGCTCGGGCAGGCGGTTGCGCGGCTCGACCTTGACCAGGTTGGGGTCGTAGTCGCCGAAGGCATCTTCCGGCTCGATCTGGATGGTGGAGGCGTAGCCCACTTCCTTGCCGTCCAGTTCTTCTTCGATCTTGGGCAGGGTGTTCTCGTAGCCGCCGTGCAGGTAAACCATCGGTTGACGGCCGTCCTCGATCAGGTTGTTCTGCGCGTCGGACAGCGTGTAGTTCACCGTCACGACGGTATTCTTGGCGATCTTCATGTTGGGGCTTCCTTGTATGATGTTAGCTGCGCGATTATACCCTGATCGCCAGCCCCCCTGCCGCGCCGCCCGCCCCGCTGGGTATAATGGCGTATGAAAAAATTACCCTTACTCGGCAATATCACGCCCGCGCAATTCCTGCGCGACTACTGGCACAAGCAACCCCTCCTGATCCGCCAGGCCATCCCCGGCTTCAAGCCGCTGCTGTCGCTGGACGCCCTGAAAACGCTGGCCACCCACAATTACGTGGAGTCGCGCCTGGTGACGGCCGGCGCCAACGGCTGGGACATGCAACACGGCCCGCTGGCCGAGCTGCCGCCCGCCACCCAGCGCGAATGGACCATGCTGGTGCAGGGCGTCAACCTGCACAACGACAAGGCCGACGCGCTGCTGCGCCAGTTCCGCTTCGTGCCGGACGCGCGCCTGGACGACCTGATGGTCAGCTACGCCACCGACGGCGGCGGCGTCGGCCCGCACTTCGATTCCTACGATGTGTTCCTGCTGCAGGCCCAGGGCAAGCGCCGCTGGCGCATCAGCGCCCAGAAGGACCTCAGCCTGGTCGAGGGCCTGCCGCTGAAGATACTGTCCAACTTCCAGGCCGAACAGGAATTCGTGCTGGAGCCGGGCGACATGCTGTACCTGCCGCCGCACTACGCCCACGACGGCGTGGCCGAGGGCGAGTGCCAGACCTATTCGATCGGCTTCCGTTCGCCGTCCTACCAGGAACTGGGCGAGGCCTTTTTGCAATTCATGGCCGACTCTATCGACCTCCCGGGCCGCTATGCCGATCCGGACCTGGAAACCAGCAGTAAGCCGGCCGAGATCCCGCGCCACATGCTGGCCACCATCGCCGATGAATTGAACAAGGTGCGCTTCACCGAGGACGACGTCACCATCTTCCTGGGCGAGTACTTGTCCGAGCCCAAGCACAATGTCTTCTTCACCGGCCCGGCCAAGCCGCTCACGGTGGGCAAGTTCCAGCAGCGCGCCCTGGACAAGGGCGTGACCCTGTCGCGCAAGACCCTGATGCTGTACCGGGGCAAAAACGTGTTCATCAATGGGGAATCCTTTGGCGTGGGGCGGGCTGACAAGCCCACACTGGAAGCCCTGGCCAACCAGCGCGCGCTGGACGGCGCCCAGGTGGCGGCCGCCTCCGACGACGTCCTCGAAGCCCTCTACACCTGGTACCAGGATGGCTGGCTGGAATTGCGCTGAGAGCAAGCCGGATTGTGTGCAACAATCGCATTTTTATAGGTAAAATAACGGCGCTCGAGGCGCATACCGGTAGGGTGCGGCGCAGCAGCAGGTGGCCCGCAAAGCAAAAGTTGCGATACCGCAAAATAGTTGAGCCGACCACTGCTTGTGCTATTGCGACGCACTAAAAATCGCTATAATATGCGGTTAGGAAGTTTCCATTGTCTGGCTTGCACCATTTCCATGGTAAGAGCCGTCGTAGACGACGACCTAATGAGCGATAATTACCGGTAATTATTAATCGCAACACAGTTGTTTTTAATTTGAATTAATTAAGGAAAACCCCATGAAAAAATCCCTGCTGATCGCTTCCCTGCTGGCCGTTGCTCTGGCTGCTTGCGCCAAGAAAGAAGAAGCTGCTCCTGCTCCGGCTCCTGTTGCCGCTCCTGAAGCCGCTCCTGCTCCTGCCGCTGCTCCGGCCGCTCCTGCTGCTGACGCTGCTGCTGCCGCTTCGCAAGCTGCTTCGGCCGCTGCTGACGCTGCTGCTGCTGCTTCGCAAGCCGCTTCGGCTGCTGCCGCTCCTGCTGCTTCGAAGTAATTCTTCAGCAGAAGAAAAGACCGGCCTGCGGGCCGGTTTTTTTTCGCCCAGCTTTTTGCCCTGCCCTGCGGTAGTCAGCCTGCAGGCACAAAAAAACCGGCCTCGGCCGGTTTTTTTGTGCATTGCAACAGCTTATTTGAGCTGTTCGTGCAGCAAGACGAGGATCTTTTCGGCCACCGGGCTGGTGTCCGGCTGGCCCTGGTTGTTGAGCACCTTGACCACGCTGGTCGTGCCCTCGCCGGCCTTGACGGAAATGCGGTAGCGCTGCGCTTCCTTGTCGGCTTCCGACGAGCCCCAGCTGAACAGCTTGCTGAACCAGCCCTTGCTTTCGGCCGAGTCCTGGTCCACATAGCGAACGAAGTACATGCCCTGGCTGCGGTCGCGGTCTTCCACGGTGAAGCCGGCGCGATCCAGCGCCAGGCCGACGCGGCGCCAGGCGCGGTCGAAGCCCTCGTCCACCGACACGGCGCGCTCGGTGCCGGCGCCCACCAGGGTGGCGTGCTGCGGCTGGACGATGGCGTTGTTGACGGCAGTCTTGGCCTGCGCCAGCTGCGCATCTTCAGAATTGCTCAGCTTGGTCATCAGGCGCGCCAGGAATTCCGCTTCCAGGCCCGGGTCGGTGGGACGCGGGGTCCACATGGAGCCATCCTTTTCCTTGCCGGTCAGGACTTCCTGCACGCCGCGGTGCGAGATGTAGATTTCCGTGGTGCCGTCCGGGTTGCGTTCGACGCGGGTGCGGAACTTGTCGCGCTCGCCGGTCGAATACAGGGAATCGAACACCTTGCCCAGCGTGTTGCGGATGAAGTCATTCGGCAGTTTGGCGCGGTTCTCGTTCCACTCGGTTTCCAGGATGCCGGCATTGGGCGCATCCACGGCCAGGGTGAAGCCCGAATCTTCCCAGAACTGCTTGAGCTGGGGCCACAGCTGCTCCGGAGTCTGCTTGACCACCAGCCAGCGCTGGTTGCCGGCGCGCTCGACCTTGATGTCGGCCATGGACGGCACGACCGGCACGGCCGATACGGGACCGGACACGGCAGCGCCGCCCAGGGCTCCGGACTGGGCCGCCTTCTGGGCATTGTAGCCGGAGGCCGTGGCCACGCCATTGTTCGAATCGGGCAGCGAATAGCGGTTGTCTTTCTGCAGCTGGGTCAGGTCGGGCGGCACGTCCAGCGTGCTGGCCTTCTTGGTGGACTTGTAATCGACCTTGTCATTGCCGACGACGGAACCGATCATGCCGCAGCCGGTCAGGCTGGTCATCAAGGCGCCCACTACCAGGGCGCGCTGCGAGGAAATCGTTGCGATCTTGCGTTTAGTCATGTCTTCAAGCTGCATGCAGCCAATTCAGGGAAGATCCCGGCCAGGGGCGGCCGGGGCTTAGAGGACGTCCTCTTGGTGTACGAAGCTCAGGCCAGCACGCCGGCTTCGTGGAGGGCGGCACGCACGGCTGCGTGGTAGTCGGCCGCCAGGGGCACCAGGGGCAGGCGTATGCCGGCAGGCATTTTGCCCATTTCCGCCAGCGCCCACTTGACCGGCACCGGATTGGGTTCCACGAACAGTTTCTGGTGCAGCGGGAACACCTTGTTGTTAATCTCGGTGGCGCGCGCCACCTCGCCGGCCATGGCGGCCTTGCACAGTTCGTGCATGGCGCGCGGCGCCACGTTGGCGGTGACCGAGATATTGCCGGCCCCACCGGCCAGCATCAGGGCCATGGCGGTCGGATCGTCGCCGGAGTACACGGCAAAGGACTTGGGCGCCAGGCGCAGCAGGTCGTAGCCACGGGCGATATTGCCGGTGGCATCCTTCACGCCGACGATGCCGGGGATGGCGGCCAGGCGCAGAATGGTTTCGTTGCTCATGTCCGCCACGGTACGGCCGGGCACGTTGTACAGGATGACCGGCAGGTCCACCGCTTCGGCAATGGCCTTGAAGTGCTGGTACATGCCTTCCTGGGTGGGGCGGTTGTAGTAGGGCACCACCTGCAAGGTGGCGTCGGCCCCGGCTTCCTTGGCGTAGCGGGTCAGCTTGATGGCTTCGGCGGTCGAATTGCCGCCGGCGCCGGCGATGATGGGGATGCGGCCCTTGGCATGTTCGACCGTCGCCTTGATCAGCGCGCAGTGCTCTTCGACGCTGACGGTGGCCGATTCGCCAGTGGTGCCGGCGATGACGATGGAATCCGTACCCTCGGCAATATGCCAGTCGATCAGCTGCTTCAGACCTTCGAAGTCCAGACTGCCGTCCGCATGCATGGGGGTGACGATTGCTACTATGCTGCCCTTGATCATAGAGGAAACCACTACAAAGATTTTAAAACAACGATTGTAGACGATAGGCCGCGCCTGTGGTGCATTCCGGCGCTAGAAATCGGCCCCTAAAGGCGGCAAGATGGCGGCCTCGCGGGGGAATTCCGGCTTCACGGCGCAGATACGTTGCACCATGGCAGCTTTTGGCGCTGCCTGCACGCCTTCCTCGAACGCCACCACGCGCAAGCCGTGCTGGCGCGCCCATTCCAGCAGTTCGCCCGGCTGCAGCAGGAAGGCGGGATTGGAGGGCTTTCCAAACTGCGCATTGCCGTCCGCGAAGGTTTCGTAGATCAGCATGCCGCCCGGCGCCAGCGATTCCACCATGCCCGCCGTCAGCGGCCGGTGCAGGTAGTTGGTGACGACGATGCCGGCAAAGCGCGCCGGGCCGAACGGCCAGGCCGCGCCCGGCGCCTCCAGGTCGATTTCCGAGATGGTGATGCCGGGCCCGGCCGCGGCGGCCAGCGCCTGCGGATCGCGGTCCACCGCCACCACGGCATGGCCCAGGGCGGCCAAGTGGCGCGAATGGCGGCCGCTGCCGCAGGCCAGGTCCAGCACCTCGCCGCCCGGCACCAGGGGCGCCCAGCGCCGCACCCAGGGTGAAACAGTGTCGATGTCGTGACTCATGTGTAGGCCAATCCCATCGCTTCGCGCACGTCGCGCATGGTGTCCTGGGCCAGCTTGCGGGCCACGTCGTTGCCATCGGCCACGATGGCGCGCACCAGCGAGGGGTCGTCCAGGTAGGGTTGGGCGCGCTCGTGCATGGGCTCCTGCTCCTTGACGATGGCGGCTATCATCGGCTGCTTGCACTCGATGCAGCCTATGCCGGCCGAGGTGCAGCCCTTCTGCACCCACTCGCGCGTATCCTGGTCGGTATACACCTGGTGGAATTGCCATACCGGGCAGCGCTCCGGGTCGCCGGGGTCGCTGCGGCGCACCCGGGCCGGGTCGGTCGGCATGGTGCGGATTTTCTTTTCCAGCACGGTCTTTTCCTCGCGCAGGGCGATGGCGTTGCCATAGCTCTTGGACATCTTGCGGCCATCCAGGCCGGGCAGGCGCGAAGCGGCCGTCAGGCGCGCCTGCGGTTCGACCAGGATCAGCTTGCGGCTGCCCTCCAGGTAGCCGAACAGGCGCTCGCGGTCGCCCATGGACAGGCTCTGGGCGTCGTCCAGCATGGCCTTGGCCTGGGCCAGGGCTTCGTCCTTGCCCTCCTGCTGGTATTCGGTGCGCAGCTCGTGGTACAGCTTGGCGCGCTTGCTGCCCAGTTTCTTCACTGCCTCCAGGGCCTTGTCCTCGAAGCCCGCTTCCTTGCCGTACAGGTGATTGAAGCGGCGCGCGATCTCGCGCATCATTTCGATGTGCGGCACCTGGTCCTCGCCCACCGGCACCTGGCTGGCGCGGTAGATCAGCACGTCGGCCGCCTGCAGCAGCGGGTAGCCGAGGAAGCCGTAGGTGGCCAGGTCGCGGTTGGCCAAATTCTCGATCTGGTCCTTGTAGGTAGGCACGCGCTCCAGCCAGCCCAGCGGGGTGGCCATGGACAGCAGCAAGTGCAGCTCGGCGTGCTCGGGCACGCGCGACTGGATGAACAGCGTGGCCTGGGAGGGATCGACCCCGGCCGCCAGCCAGTCCACCAGCATGTCCCAGGTGCTGCGCTCGATCACGCGCGGGTCGTCGTAGTGGGTGGTCAGGGCGTGCCAGTCAGCCACGAAAAACAGACAGGGTAGCTCGGTCTGCATCTTGATCCAGTTGGTCAATGCACCGTGGTAGTGGCCCAGGTGCATGGCGCCCGTGGGGCGCATGCCGGAAACAACGCGATCGGGATACATAGGGGTTTTAATTGAGTAGGTAAATCAGGGGCGTGACCAAGAAGTAGAACACCTGCTGCACGGCCGTCATGCCGGCCAGCAATGCGCCATTCAGCACGCCCAGCTGCATCAGCACGATCAGGCCGATGAACACGAAAAAGCCGTAGCGCTCGATCTGCGCGAACTGGCGCGCATACGGCATGGGCAGCAGGCCGGTGACGATGCGCCCGCCGTCCAGCGGCGGAATGGGAATCAGGTTGAACACGCACATGGCGGAATTGACGCTGACGCCGGCCTTGGCCATCTGCACGAAGAAGTCCGGCGCGTCGAGCGCCAGCAGCACCACCCAGAACACCATCCAGGCCAGGCCCATGGCGAAGTTGGCGCCCGGACCGGCGGCGGCCACGAAGGCCATCTGCTTCTTGGGGTTGCGCAGGCGGCCGAAATCCACCGGCACCGGGCGCGCATAGCCGAACGGCGGCAAGCCGATATAGTGCAGCAGCAGCGGCAGCAGCACGGTGCCGAAGGGGTCGATGTGGCGGATCGGGTTCAGGCTCAGGCGGCCTTCGTTGGCGGCGGTCGGATCGCCGAAATAACGCGCCACATAGCCATGCGCCGCTTCGTGCAGCGAGATGGCAAACAGGACGGGGATCAGGTAGACCGTGATGGTACGGACGGCGATGTCGAATTCACTCATGGGGGGGATTTTACCAGAGGCGGGGAACAAGCCGGGCGGCCCCGGCCGGGGCCGCCCGCTGGACGTAACCTGGAGGCACTCCTACAGGCCGAAGGCGGCGACATCGCCCCGCCCCTGGCGCACCAGCACGGCGTCGGGGCCGGTCAGGTCGATCACGGTGGTCGGTTCGAAACTGCAGGCGCCGCCGTCGACGATCAGGTCGACCTGCTTTTCCAGCCGCTCGCGGATGGTGTCGGCGTCGGTCAGGGTGTCCTCGTCGCCGGGCAGTATCAGGGTGGTGCCCAGCAGCGGCTGCTGCAGCTCGGCCAGCAGCGCCTCCACGATGGGATTTTCCGGCACCCGCAGGCCTATGGTCTTGCGCGATGGGTGGCTCAGGCGGCGCGGCACGCACTTGGTCGCCTCCAGGATGAAGGTGTAAGGGCCGGGCGTGGCTGCCTTCAGCAGGCGGAACTGGCGGTTGTCCACGCGCGCATACTCGCCCAGCTCGCTCAGGTCGCGGCACAGCAGGGTCAGGTGGTGCTTCTCGTCAATGCCGCGGATACGGCGCAGGCGTTCCACGGCCGCCTTGTCATCCAGGTGGCATACCAGCGCGTAGCAGGAATCGGTGGGCAGGGCCACGATGCCGCCGCCATGGATGATCTGGGCCGCCTGCTTGATCAGGCGGCCCTGCGGATTGACGGGATGTATCTGGAAGAATTGGCTCATGAATCACACTACCACATTGCGCAGCGCGGCAATGCGCTGCTCGAACGGCGGGTGAGTGGAGAACAGCGCGCTCCAGCCGCCGCCATTGGTGATGCCGGCCGCCGCGATCGACTGCGGCAGCGCTCCCGGCTCCATGCCGCCCAGGCGCATCAGGGCGTGCTGCATGGGGACGCTGCTGCCCAGCAGCCTGGCGGAACCGGCGTCGGCGCGGAATTCGCGCTGGCGCGAGAACCAGGCCACGATCAGCGAGGCGGCGATGCCGAACACCAGCTCGCACACGAATACGGTGATGGTATAGCCTATGCCGGGACCACGGCGGTCCTCGCCCTTGAGCAGCACCTTGTCGACGAAAAAGCCGACCACGCGCGCCAGGAACACCACGAAGGTGTTGACCACGCCCTGTATCAGGGTCATGGTGACCATGTCGCCATTGGCGACGTGGGCCACCTCGTGGGCCAGCACGGCTTCCACCTCGTCGCGGTTCATGCTTTCCAGGAGCCCCGTGGACACCGCCACCAGGGCCGAGTTCTTGAAGGCGCCGGTGGCGAAGGCGTTCGGTTCGCCATCGTACACGGCCACTTCCGGCATGGCGATGCCGGCCCGTTCAGCCAGCCGGCCCACGGTATTCACCAGCCACATCTCGGTGGAGGAACCGGGCTGCGTGATGACGCGGGCGCCGGTGGACCACTTGGCCATCGGCTTGCTGATCAATAGCGAGAAAATGGCGCCGGTGAAGCCCACCACCAGCGAGAACGCCATCAGCTGGCCCAGCTGCAGCTGGCCGCCCGCGCCCGGCCGGCCTATGCCCAGCAGCGACAGGATGATGGACAGCACCAGCATCACGGCGAGGTTGGTGGCAATGAACAGGATGATGCGTTTCATGGGGTCTCCGGGCGCGGGTGCGCCTCACAATTGAACAAATAATTGAACAAATAATTGGACAGATGATCACAAGGTAGGGCCAAACCGGCCTTATTTCAATACGTCCATGGCCGGCAAAACAGTGACGGAATTACCGTCAGAACCAGTCGTGCCAGACCGGCTTGACGTTGGCCGGCAGCGGCGGCAGCTTGGCGAAATCGACCCGTGCCTCGCCCGGCGCATGGAAATCGGTGCCGCGCGAGGCCAGGAAGCCATAGCTGTTGGCCAGCTGCGCATAGACCGGATACTGCTCCGGCGTGTGGCTGCCGGTGACCACTTCGATGGCGCTGCCGCCCAGCTGCTTGAATTCGTCGAACAGCGCGCCCTGGGCGGTCTGGTTGAAGCGGTAGCGGCCCGGATGGGCGATCACGGCGATGCCGCCCGCGCCGCGTATCCAGCGCACGCAATCCTCCAGCGTGGCCCAGGCATGCGGCACATAGCCCGGCTTGCCCTCGCACAGGTAGCGGCGGAACACGTCCGGGATGTCGGTGCACACGCCCTGCTCCACCAGGAAGCGGGCGAAATGGGTGCGCGACATGAGGTCCGGATTGCCGACGAATTTCAGCGCGCCCTCATAGGCGCCAGGGATGCCGGCCTGCTCCAGCTGGCGCGCGATCTCGCGGCCCCGGTTATCGCGGCCGGAGCGGGTGCGGGCCAGGCCGGCCACCAGCTCGGCATTGGTCTCGTCGATCTGCAGGCCGACGATGTGCACCGTCTCCCTGGCCCAGGTGATGGAAATCTCCACCCCGGTGACGAAGCGCATGCCCTGCTCCTGCGCGGCGGCGCGGGCGGCGGCGATGCCGCCCACTTCATCGTGGTCGGTCAGGGCCCAGGCATCGACGCCGCCCGCGCGCGCGTGCGCGGCCACGGCGGCCGGGGCCAGGACACCGTCGGAGACGTTGGAATGGCAATGAAGATCGACTTTCAGCATGGCTTTGGGAAGCTGTTTAAAAATGACCATGGCGTCGTTGCGGCTCCCCGCCGTGCAAGCGCACTGCCTTCGTCGCCGCGCCTAGCCCTGCTCATTTTGAAACAGCTTCCTTGATAGGATGAAGTGCCCATTGTACGCGTTCAGCCGCCAGCCATGGTGCGCGCGATCAGGACGCGAGGAATTCCTCGATCAGCGCGGCCAGCATTTCCGGCTGGTCGTGGTGCAGCATGTGGCCGGCGTCCGGCAGCTTCCTGCAGGTGAGATCAGCGAAATGGGCCAGGCGGCGTTCCAGTTCCGTGCGCACGCCGTCCCGCTCGCCCATCCATTCCCACATATTGGTCTGCTCGGCTTCCACCCACAGCACCGGCGCCGTGACGGCGCTCCAGCAGGCCATGTGCTCGTCCGCGTGGTACAGCAGGGGGCCGGGCTGCTTGTGCACCGGATCGCCCAGGATTTCCCACCGGCCGTCCGCCTTCTGCTCCGACCAGTGCCGGGCCAGGAAGGCGGCGCGCTCATCGCTCAGGCGCGGATTGGTCTTTTGCAAACGCTGCACCACGGCCTCCAGCGAGGGATAAGCGCGCATCTCGGCCCCGGCCTGTACGTTGTCCAGCCACTCGGCGTAGCGGCGCGGCGCGTGGTGCGGCTTGCTGGCCTTCAGGCCAGCCCCCTCCAGGTTGATCAGCTTGCGGATGCGCTGCGGCCGCGCGCCCGCATACATGCTGACGATGTTGCCGCCCATGCTGTGGCCCAGCAGGTTGACCGGCTCCTCCGGCGAATAATGGCGCAGCACGGCGTCCAGGTCGGCCAGGTAGTCTGGGAACCAGTAGGTATCCTGGCCGGAGCGCTGCGACAGGCCGAAGCCGCGCCAGTCCAGCGCGATCACGTGCCAGTCCTGCTTCAGGTGGTCGACCACGAACTGGAACGAGGCCGAGACATCCATCCAGCCATGCATCATGAACAGCTTGGGCGCGCCCTCGCGGCCCCAGTGGCGCAGGTGCAGGCGCAGGCCGCGGATGGACAGGAATTCGGAACGGGACGGTGTCATGGTCATCAGCCTTGAAATGGGGAACGCCAGCGCCATATCGGGAGATCGATGTGCAAACCGCCGGCTGCAAGGCAAAATAATAGCACGACCGTTCTCAAACCGTGGGACCGCGCAGCGTACAATAGCGCCATCCCCCTACACAGGCCCTGCCATGACCATATACCAACTGGGCGACGACGCCCCCGACATCGCCGAGACGGCCTATGTGGCCGATACCGCCACCCTGATCGGCAAGGTCAGCGTGGAAGCCAACGCCAGCGTGTGGTTCGGCGCCATCCTGCGCGGCGACAACGAGCGCATCACCATAGGCGAAAACAGCAATGTGCAGGAAGCCACCGTGATGCACACCGACATGGGCTACCCGCTCACGCTGGGCAAGAACGTGACCATAGGCCACGCCGCCATGCTGCACGGCTGCACCATCGGCGACGGCGCCCTGGTCGGCATACAGGCCGTGATACTGAATGGGGCCAAGATCGGCAAGGGCTGCCTGGTGGGGGCCGGCGCCCTGGTCACGGAAGGCAAGGAATTCCCGGACAATACCCTGATCGTGGGCGCGCCGGCCAAGGCCATCCGCACGCTGGGTCCGGACGACGCCGCCCGCCTGCAGGCCAACGCCGACCATTACGCGGCGCGCGGCCGGATGTACAAGACGCAACTCAAGAAGATAGGATAAACCATGACCACCACCCTGCCCGCCAACCCGGCCCAGGACACCCTGCAGAAATTCATGTTCGAGAACGCCGCCGTACGCGGCGAGTTCGTCGACGTGTCGGCCACCTGGCGCGAGATCGTCGCACGCCATGACTACCCCACGGCCGTGCAGCGCCTGCTGGGCCAGATGGTGTCGGCCGCCGCCCTGCTGTCGGCCAACCTGAAATTCGACGGCTCCATCATCATGCAGATCCACGGCGACGGGCCGGTGCGCCTGCTGGTGGTCGAATGCGATTCCGAGCTGCGCCTGCGCGCCACCGCCAAGCTGAACGCGGCCACCGCCATCGCCACCGACGCCGGCCTGACCGCGCTGCTCAATGAAAACGGCAATGGCCGCTTCATCATCACGCTGGACCCGAACGACAAGGCGCCGGGCCAGCAGCCCTACCAGGGCGTGGTGCCGCTGGACGGCGACGATGTCGCCACCGTGATCGAGAACTACATGCTGCGCTCCGAGCAGCTGGACACCAAGCTGTGGCTGGCCGCCGACAGCAGCGTGGCGCGCGGCCTGTTGCTGCAAAAGCTGCCCTACCACGGCGGCAAGGCCGACGCCACGCAGGTGTCCGAGGACGAGGCGCTGGAAACCTGGAACCGCGCCGTCATGCTGGGCACGACGCTCAAGGAGCAGGAGCTGCTGGAGACCACCATCGACGTGCTGATGCAGCGCCTTTTCTGGGAAGAGACCATCCGCGTGTTCGATCCGCTGCATCCGGAATTCCACTGCACCTGCACCCGCGAGAAGGTCGGCAACATGCTCAAGATGCTGGGCCAGGCGGAGGTGGAATCGGTGCTGGCCGAGCAGGGCCACGTGGGCGTGAACTGCGACTTCTGCGGCCAGCACTACGAGTACGACAAGGTCGATTGCGCCCAGCTGTTCACCAGCGATGCGCCGGCCGAGGTACTGCTGCACCCCAGCGAAGCCAAGCACTGAGGGTGTCAGGCCGCCGCGCAGGCGCCGTCCGCGCGCGGATCGGTGGCGGCCTCCATCATCCCGTTGCCATGCACGGCCACCGCGCCGGCGTGGCCCATCATGTCGCTGTAATCGGCCACCAGTTCCACCTCGTGGCCGGCGCGCTCCAGCTGCCGTACCAGTTCCGGCGGCCAGCGCCCCTCCAGCTTCAAATTGGTCGAGTCGGCGCCCCAGGTGCGGCCCAGCAGCCAGCGCGGCGCATTGATGGCGGCCTGCATGTCCTGGCCGAACAGCACATGGCGCGTGTAGATGGCGGCCTGGGTTTGCGGCTGCCCCTCCCCGCCCATGGTGCCGTAGGCCAGGGTGCGGCCATCCTTGAGGCGCGCCAGCGCGGGATTCAAGGTATGGAACGGCAGCCGGCCCGGCCCCAGCTGGTTGGGGCCTTCGCCCAGGGTAAAGCTGGCGCCCCGGTTCTGCCATACCACGCCCGTATCCGGCACCACCACGCCGCTGCCGAACTCCCAGAAGATGCTCTGGATGTAGCTGACCACGCGGCCGTCGCGGTCGGCGGCGCCCATCCAGATGGTGTCGCCCGGCTTGGCCGGGTGCGGCCAGGGTGCGGCGCGGTGCGGGTCGATTGCGGCCGCTTCGCGCGCCAGCGCATCGGCATGCAGCCAGGCGCCCGGATCCACCTTCATGCGGCCCGGATCGCCGACATGGGCGTTGCGCTGGATGAAGGCGCGCTTGGTGGCTTCCACCAGCCCGTGCACGTGGGCGTAGCTGTCCGCCTCCTGCACCTGGAGGCGCTCGAAGATCCCCAATATCATCAGCGAGGATACGCCCTGGGTGGGCGGGGCGTGGTTGTACAGGCGTCCCGCGCCAGTCTCCATCGCCAGCGGCGCGGTGGTGAGGGCGCGGTACTGTTCGAGATCTTGCAGGCGCAGCGGGCTGCCGCAGTCCAGCAGGCCCTGCGCCAGCGTGCGCGCCAGGCCGCCGCGATAGAAATCATCCAGGCCCGCCTCGGCCAGCTGGCGCAGCGTGGCGGCCAGCACCGGCTGGCGCAGCACGGAGCCCAGCACCGGCAAGCCTTGCGCGGCATAGGTGTCGGCAAAGCCGGGCTGCGCGCCCAGTTCCGCCCATTTGGCGGCGGTCAGCTCCACCTGCGACTGCGTCACCGGCACGCCCTGCTGCGCGTGGCGGATGGCGTCTTCCAGCAGGCGAGGCAAGGGCATCCTGCCGCCGGCGGCGCGCGCGTGGCGCAGCGCTTCATCCCAGCCGCCGATGGCGCCCGCCACCGTGAGCGCGGCGCGCGGCCCGCGCGTCGGAATGGCGCTGTCGCCGTGCGTGGCGTAGAACTCCGGGGTCGCCAGGGTGGCCGCCTGGCCGCAGGCACGGATGGCTTGCACCGGCTTGCCCGGTTCGCTGATCAGCCAGAAGCCGTCGCCGCCTATGCCGTTCATGTGCGGGTAGACCACGGCGATGGCGGCAGCCGCCGCCACCATGGCTTCGATGGCGTTTCCGCCCTCGCGCAGCACGCTCGCGCCGGCCTGCGCGGCCAGGTGGTGCGGGGCGGTGACCATGCCGCCCACGCAGGTGAGGCTACGCTGCATGGCCGCCTCCCGGTTCATCCATCAGGGAGACGTGGGCCGCCACGATGCGCCAGCCCTGCGGCAGGCGCAGCCAGGTGTGGCTCTGGCGGCCTATGCGTGTGCTGCCCTCGCGCGTGAATTCCGTGTTGGCGGTGGCGTAGTCGCGGCCATAGGTGGTGATGACGGTGTTGCGCAGGGTGCGCTCCAGTCCCGCCGCGGGGCGCGATGCGCGGTAGGCGCGGATGGCGTCGTAGCCATGCAGGTTTTCGGCCGCGCCGTAGCGCAGGGTGTGCGGACTGTCCCAGAACAGGGCGTCCAGTTCGGCCACGTCGTTGCCGGTCAGGGCGCGTTCGTAGCGGGCGAATTCGGCGCTGACTTCGGCCAGCACCTCGGGCAGGTTGATCGGGTATACCATGGTGGTTTCCATTCTCGTTTAAAGCGGTGCGGCCAACTCGGCTGCCAACTTGGCGGCCACTGCGATCAGGGCCAGGTCGCTGCCGGCGGGGCCCAGCAGAGATATGCCTATCGGCAGGCCCTCGGGTGAGCGCAGCGGGATGCTCACCTGCGGCAGGCCGGCCAGTCCGGCCACGCAGGTGATGCGGAAGGTGCGGGCGCGGATGCGGTCGATCTCGGCCTCGCTGGCGTCCAGGCGCGGGGCGATGCTGGCGGCCGAGGGCAGCACGGCGATCCCGTCCTCGCCCAGCAGTTCGCGCACGGCGGCGCGCACTTCGGCCTGCAGGGCGCGGGCCTCGATGGCGTCGGTTTCACTGGTGGCGCGCGCCATGTCCCAGCGTCCCGCGATGGCGGCGCCAAAGCGCGGCTGCGTGGCGGTGATCCACTCGCCATGGGCCAGCCAGCCCTCGCGGGCGGAGGCGGTGACGTAGGCCTTGCGCCAGGATTCCAGTATCGCGCCCGCATGTTCGCTGCCACCACCGGCGCTCGCGCCCGTGACCTGCGTGCGGCGTACGCTCATACCCTCCGCCAGCTTGGCGTACACGCGCTCGGCGGCGGCATGGAAGGCAGGATCGGCCTGGGCCAGCAGGTCGTCCAGCATCAGCACGCGGCCCAGGCGCGGGCCGTGCCACGCCGGCAGCAGGACCTGGCCCACGCGCTGGAAGACGCCGGCGTCGTCGGCCAGCCAGGTGGGTGTGTCGAAGCCGGGGTGCAGCGGCACCATGCCGGCGCGCGGCAGCAGGCCATGCGTGGTGCGCAGGCCCCACAGGCCGCAATAGCTGGCCGGGACGCGGGTCGAGCCGCCGGTGTCGGTGGCCAGCGCAAAGTCGCACAGGCCGGCCGCCACCGCCGCCGCCGAGCCGCTCGACGAGCCGCCCGGCACCCGGCCCGGCGCACGCACGTTGAGCGGTGTGCCGTAATGCATATTGTCGCCGTGGACGCTGTAGGCCAGTTCGTCGGTCAGGGTCTTGCCTACCAACGTGGCGCCGGCGTCGAGCAGGCGCTGCACCAGTGGCGCGGTCGCGGCCGCGGCCTCGTGCGTCGCCAGCCAGCAGGGATTGCCGGCGCCGGTGACGTGGCCGGCCACGTCGAAGACATCCTTGGCGGCAAAGGCCAGTCCCGCCAGCGGACCTGTCCCGGCGCCGCGCTGGACGAAACGGCCATGCGGCACCCAGGCGCCCACCGTATCGTTGATGGGGAAATCGCGGGGTAAATCGTGATCGCGGTCCGCGCCGCGCATTGCTTGCATCATGCTGCTGTCTCCAGATTACTGGCCGCCGCGATACGCGCCGTCCAGGCGTGCGCGTGATGCAGCAGCAATTCGTCCGCGCCGCGCGCGGCGATGAAGGACAGGCTGGCGGGCTTGCCGCCCACCTCGCCCGCCGGCAGGACCAGCTGCGGCAAGCCGGCGTGTCCCGCGATGGCGTTGATGGCCAATGCGGCCGCGTAGAAGGCGCCGCGCGCCGCGCCGTCCGCGTTTTTCGGCAGCGCCGTACTGGGCGTGGTCGGCAGCACCAGCACCACGCCCGGCTGCAGCAGGGCGTACAGGCGCTGGCGCATCTGCTCACGTACCGCGAACTGCTCCAGCGCCTCGGCCTCGCTGATGGCGGCCAGTCCGGCAAAGCGCTCGGCAATGGCGGGACCGAAGCGCGGACGGTGCCGCTCCAGCTGGCGCCCCAGTGAGACGCGGATCTGCGCGCCCTGCAGCACCTGGTAGCAGCGCAGCCAGTCGGCGTGGCGGCCGCCGAACACGGCAACTTCACCTTGCGGCGCCAGTGCAGCGGCGACCGTGCGCATGGCGCTGGCCAGCGCCGGTTCGGTCAGCGCAAATACATCCTGCACCAGCAGCAGCCGGACCGGTAGCCACGGCGCCGGCACATCCGGGTGCGGCGCCGTGGCCGGCCGTCCGGCGTGCCGCGCCAAAGATACGGACGCGTGGGACTCCCGCGCGCGGCCGCCCAGCAGCGCCAGGCCCACGCGCTCCAATATCCGGGTATCGCGTGCGAACCAGCCCACCGTGTCGTAGCCCGGCGCGAATGGCAACACGCCATCCAGCGGGATGCGGCCGTGGGTGGGCCGCATGGCGGGCAGGCCGCAGAAGGCCGCAGGCACGCGCACCGAGCCGCCCGTGTCCGTGCCCAGCGCGGCGTCCACATGGCCTGCCGCCACCGCCACGGCCGAGCCGCTGGATGAGCCGCCAGGGAGACTGTCCGGACAGCGCGGATTGCGCGGCGTGCCGTAATGCCAGTTCTCGCCCTCCAGGCTGAACGCCAGTTCATCGGTGATGGTCTTGCCCGCCACCGTGGCGCCGGCGCGCAGTAGCCGCTGGACGGCGGCGGCATGGCGCGCGGCGGGCCGCTGGGCGGCGGCCCAATCGGGATTGCCGCCGCCGGTCACATGGCCCGCCACGTCGATCAAGTCCTTGACCGCGATGCGCAATCCATCCAGCGGTCCACTGCCCAGCGGCGCCGCCTCGCACCACGCTCCCGGCACGAAGGCGCCCCCATCGACGCGTTCATGCATCACGCCTGCGCCCCTGCCAGCGCGCGCAGCATGCTGGCCGAATCGCTGACGAAGCCGAAGCATTTCTTCACATTCCACAGCGCCGCCTCG
The DNA here is from genome assembly GCF_053572355.1 of Duganella kummerowiae. Classification (NCBI taxonomy): domain Bacteria; kingdom Pseudomonadati; phylum Pseudomonadota; class Betaproteobacteria; order Burkholderiales; family Oxalobacteraceae; genus Duganella; species Duganella kummerowiae. The sequence goes on along the minus strand of NZ_JBKFEH010000010.1, from coordinate 301,842 downwards.
GCGCAGAAGGCCGGCGAGGTGGTGGCGCAGCAGTCCTCCAGCATCACGCAGCCGTAGCCGAGGAAGTTGGCGTCGGTGAGGGTATGCAGCACGCACTGGTCGATGTTCACGCCGGCGAACAAAATGGTCTTTACCGACAGGTTGCGCAGGATGCTGTCCAGCGGCGTATCCCAGAATCCGCTGATGCGGTATTTGTCGACATGGATGTCGCCCGGCTCCTGCGCCAGTTCGTCGACCACGGCGGCGGCCCAGGAATCCTTTTGCAGCACCGGCGCGCCGCTGCCGGCCAGCGGGTCGCCCAGGCCTATGCCCTCGCCCTTGGGCTTGTACAAATGGATCTGGTTGGGCGGCATATTGGCCAGGTCCGGGCGGTTGCCCCAGTTCAGCCAGATCACCGGCACGCCGGCAGCGCGCAGCGCGGGCAGCAATCCCTGCAATGGTGCAATCGGTGCACGATTGGGCGTGGGATCGCCACCAATCTGGTGCACCCAGCCATCCCTGGTGCAGAAATCGTTCTGCATGTCGACCACGATGATGGCCGTCTGGCGCAGGTTGACGATCACCGATTGCGGCGCCGCCTCGATGCGTGCGCGCACCGGCGCCGGCACGGGCGGCGCCATGTCCACCAGCTCCGCATTGGCGTGCCACTGATTATGGACGCTGCCTCCCAGCACCCCTGCATAACGCGTTGTACCCATCTATTCCTCCCTTGTTGGCACCGAACTTGCTTACGAAAAGCAATGAAGTAAAAACTTACTTACCTCATCAATCAAGCAAAAGGAGTGCCAGATGAAAAGCTTCCCCGTTAGCTCAGTGCCCCGCTCAGCTTCCAACGTTATTGCCGCATTCACCCTGGCCGCCACTGCCGCCCTGCCCTTCCCCGCCGCTGCCGCGGACCCGTTGAAAGTCGGCGTGCTGCTGCCCGGCTCGCGCAGCGACAAGGGCTGGATGGAGTCCGGCTACGAGGGCGTGGCCGCCGCAGAGAAAGCTCAAGGCGGCAAGATCAAGGTGCAGATGATAGAGAACATCAACTATGCCGACATGGAGCAGGCCCTGACCAATCTGGCGGCCAAGAATGACCTCATCATCGGCATAGGCGGCCAGACCCAGGCCGCCGTGATCAAGATCGCCAAGCGCTTCCCCAGGAAGAAGTTCACCATCGTGGGCGGCAACCAGACCGAGGCCCCGCCCAACGTGGCCGGCTACGACGTGAAGCAGGCGCAGATCGCCTTCGTGGCCGGCGCAGCGGCCGCCATGCTGTCCAGGAGCGGCGTGGTGAGCTACGTGGGCGGCATGGAGCTGCCCTCCATCGTCAACGCGGGCAAGGAGTTCGGCAACGGCGCGCGCTACATCAAGCCCAACATCAAGTTCATCGAGAACTACACGGGCGACTTCGACAACGTGACCAAGGCCAAGGAAGCCACCCTGGCCGCTATCGCCCAGGGCGCCGACGTGCACTACCACATCCTCAACCTGGGCCTGCGCGGCATGGAGCAGGCGGCCAAGGAAAAGCACACCCACATCATCGGCAGCTACAGCGACCGCTGCGGCAGCGATCCGCTGTACATCGCCTTCAGCATCACCGGCGTCGGCTACCAGGCGCAATACGCCATCGAGCAGGCCGTGGCCGGATCGTGGAAGCCGGGCTACAAGCCCTTCGGCCTGGCGATGGGTCCGCAGGCGGCCGACATGAAAACCTGCCAGCCCACGCCCGCCATGACCGAGAAGCTGAACCAGATCAAGAAAGACATCCTGGAAGGCAAAATCAAGGTGCTGGAGGGCTGACCATGGAGGCGATCCTGACCCGCGACGCGCCTGATGCACTGGCGGCGCCGGCGGCGGCGCGCCTGTCCTTGCGCGGTATCGTCAAGCGCTTCGGCCAGCTGCAGGTGCTGCACGCGGTCGACCTGGAAATCGCGCCGGGCGAGATCCATTGCCTGCTGGGCGAGAACGGCGCCGGCAAATCAACCCTGTGCAATGTGATCTTCGGCGTGCACGGCGCCGACGGCGGGGCCATGGCGCTGGACGGCCAGCCCTACCAGCCGCAGGGCCCGGCGCAGGCGCTGCAGGACGGGATCGCCATGGTGCACCAGCATTTCAGCCTGGTGCGCGACATGACCGTGGTCGACAACCTGATGCTGGGCCAGGCCGGCGGCCTGCTGCGGCGCAAGGAAATGGCGGCCCGCATCGTGGCGCTGGGCCGCCAGTACGGCCTGGAACCCGATCCGCATGCGCGCGTGGCCGATTTGTCTGTCGGCCAGCGCCAGCGGGTGGAGATCGTCAAATGCCTGATGCGCGAGCCGCGTTTGCTGGTGCTGGACGAGCCCACCGCCGTGCTGCTGCCGGATGAAATCGCGGCCCTGCTGCAAGTATGCAAGCGGGTGGCGGCGCAGGGCTGCAGCGTGGTGCTGGTAACGCACAAGCTGGCCGAGATACGCCAGGTGGCCCACCGCGCCACCGTGCTGCGCGCCGGGCGCGTGGTGGCGACGTCGGCGCAGCCGGCGGCCGACCTGGACCGGCTGGTGGGCGCCATGATAGGCCGCGACGCCGCCAGCACCAGCCTGGCCGAGGCGGCGGCGCCGCAAGCGCACGAACGCGCAGCGGCCGGCCTGCAGGACGAAGTGCTGCAGGTGGACGGCCTGTGCGTGGACGACGCGCTGGGCGCGCGCCGCCTGGACAACTTCACCCTGGTGCTGAACAAGGGCGAGATCGTGGGCGTGGCCGGGGTCGAGGGCAATGGCCAAAGCGAACTGGCGGCGGCGCTGGCCGGCATGGTGCAGCCTGCGGCCGGACGCTACTACCTCAAGCGCGAACTGCTGTCCGGTCGAACGCCGAAAGAGATCACGGCGGCCGGGGTCGGCATCGTGCCCGAAGACCGCCACGCGGTGGGCTGCATCACGGCGCTGAGCGTGGCCGAGAACCTGTTCCTGAACCGCATGCGCCAGTTCACGCGCTGGGGCCGGGTGGACCGCAAGGCCATGCGCGCCGCCGCCCGCGCACTGATGGCGCGCTTCGACGTGCGCGCCGCCAGCGAGGACACGCCGTTCAGCGGCCTCTCGGGCGGCAACCAGCAGAAGGCCGTGCTGGGACGCGAACTGACGCTACCCAACCTGGCGCTGCTGGTGGCGGCCCAGCCCACGCGTGGGCTGGACGTGGGCGCGGTGGCCGCCGTGTATGGCCACATCCGCGCCGCGCGCGCCCAGGGCGTGGCGGTGCTGCTGATTTCGTCCGAGCTGGACGAACTGCTGGCGGTGGCGGACCGCATCGTCGTACTGTACCGGGGCCGCATCATGGGCGTATGCCCGGCGCGGCAAGATCAACGCGAGCGCATAGGCGCCATGATGGCGGGACAAACTGCATGACCACTCACACTTCAACCCTGCGGCTGCCATCCGGCGCCGCCCTGCTGCCGCTGGCGGCCGTCGCCGGCGCCCTGCTGCTGGGCGTGGCGCTGGTGGCGCTGACCGGCGCCCCGGTGGGCGAGGCGCTGGAAGCGTTTATCGATGGCGCGGCCGGTACGCCCTACGCCATTGCCGCGTCATTGAACCGCGCGCTGGTGCTGGCCCTGGTCGGCGCCGGTTTCGTGCTGGCCGACCGCGCGCGCCTGACCAATGTCGGCGGCGAAGGCCAGATCGCCGTCGGCGGCATGGCGGCCACCGCCATCAGCCTGCACGGCCACGTGGCCGGACTGCCGGGCGGCCTGGCCTACCTCCTGCCCATGCTGGGCGGCGCCCTGGCCGGTGGGCTGTGGGGCGGCATCGCCGGGGCGCTCAAGGCCAGGGCCGGGGCCAATGAAGTGATCAGCACCCTGATGCTGTCCTTTATCGGCACCTGGCTGCTGTACTGGAGCGTGCAATCGGTGGCCCTGCTGCGCCAGCCCATGAGCAATTCCGGCACCCTGCCGGAGTCGCCCGAGATACCGCTGTCCACCAGGCTGCCCTTGCTGTTCGACGTATCCATGCCGCTGCACGTGGGCCTGCCGCTGGCCGTGGTGCTTGCCGTGCTGGTGGCGGCGCTGCTGGGACGCAGCCTGTTCGGACTGCACCTGCGCGCGGTCGGCCTGAATCCGCTGGCGGCGCGCCGCGCCGGCATGCCGATCGCCTCCACCATCGTACTGGCCATGATGCTGGCCGGCGCGCTGGGCGGACTGGCGGGCGCCGTCATGCTGCAGGGCGAGCAGTACGTGCTGAAAAGCGGCTTCTCGTCCGGCTACGGCTTCGACGGCCTGGTGGTCGGCCTGCTGGCGCGCGGCTCGATTACCGGGGTGTGCGCGGGGGCGCTGCTGTTCGGCTTCTTGCGTTCGGGCGGCATCAACATGGAGATGGTGGCGGCGGTGCCGTCGGCGCTGGTGCTGGTGGTGCAGGGCGTGATCATTTTGACGGTGGCCGGCGCGGCCAGGAACGCAGCCAACTCAGGCAAAGGAGCACATTGATGGATTTTGATACCTCCGCCGTCTTCGCGGGATCGGCGATCCGCCTGGCGGCGCCGCTGCTGCTGGCAGGAACCGGGGAGCTGGTCAGCCAGCGCGCCGGTGTGCTGAACATGAGCCTGGAGGGCATGATGCTGACCGGCGCCTTCGCCGGCGCCCTGGGGTCCTGGGCCAGTGGCGATCCGCTGCTGGGCCTCCTGGCAGGCGTGCTGGCGGTGGTGCCGCTGGCGCTGCTGCAGGCCTGGCTCAGCATCAGCCTGGGCGCCAACCAGATCGTCACCGGCATAGGCTTGAACATCCTGGCGCTGGGCGGCACCACGCTGGCCTACCGTGTCGTGTTCGGCAGCCGCTCGGACGCCGCCATCCCGGCGCTGTCGACCTGGTCGCCGCCGCTGCTGCGCGACATCCCGCTGCTGGGCAGCGTGCTGCAGCAGGTCTGGCTGCTGTACCTGGGCCTGGCCGTGCTGGCCGCCAGCGCCTGGATGATGAGGAATACTTCCTGGGGACTGGCGCTGCACGCCAGCGGCGCCGATCCGTCGGCGCTGGACAAGGCCGGCGTGGCGGTGCGCCGCGTGCGCTACGGCGCCGTGATGTTCAGCGGCGTGATGGCCGCCATCGCCGGCTGCTTCATCTCCATCGGCGACATCCACACCTTCACCGAGGGCATGACCGGCGGCGCCGGCTACCTGGCGATAGCCGCCATCATCTTCGGCAACTGGAAACTGGGGCGCATGGCGCTGGCCTGCCTGTTGTTCGGGGCCGCCAGTGCGTTACAGTTCTTCCTGCCGTCCATCGGCGTGCAAGTGCCCGCCGCGCTGCCCATCATGCTGCCCTACGTGCTGGCGCTGCTGGCGGTGGCGGGACTGACCGGCCGCCAGACCGCGCCCGAAGCGCTGACCCAGCCCTACCTGAGAGCCTGATTCGAAAGCCTAGTAATGACAGAAACGAACACCGAGAACACCCCCGGCACGCGCGAGCGCATCCTGCAGGCCGCCATCGCCGAATTCGCCGGCAAGGGATTTAGCGGCGCGCGCACCGACGCCATCGCGCGCAACGCGCAATCGAATATCCGCATGATCTACCACTACTTCGGCAACAAGGAAGCGCTGTACGTGGAAGTGCTGGAGCACGTACTGGACAGCCTGCGCAGCGACGAGCTGCGCCTGGACTTCGAGGAAGGCTCGCCGGTGGACGGCATGCGCGCCATCTTCGATTTCATCCACGGCCACTTCGCCGCGCATCCGGAACTGATGAGCCTTTTGTCGTGGGAGAATTTGAACCAGGCGCGCTACCTGCAGCATTCCTCCCACATCCCGGAGCGCGCCTCGCCCGTGATCGCGCTGCTGGACCGGCTGCTACGCGAAGGCGAGGCCCAGGGGCAGTTCCGCGCCGGCGTCGATCCCCTGCACCTGTACGTGGCCATGGTCAGCATGGCTTACTTCCACAAGTCCAACGCCTACACCCTGTCGCACATCTTCCGGCGCGACCTGCTGGACGCTGAATGGCAGCGCCAGCACAAGGAGCAGGCGCAGCAGATGCTGTTCAGCTTCCTGGCGCCGCAGGCCTGAAGGTCACAGCGGCCGGCAGGCCGTGCTGATGGCGGCCGACTGCAGCACCGGCGCGGAGGAATTGCTGCGCAGGATGACCAGGGTGTCCTGGCATGGGGTGCGGAACAAACGCTGCTGCTTGCGGCTGCAGACGATCTGGCCGTTGACGGGGGGCTGGCATAAAAAGCCTTCCTCGTCCACGCGCACCATGGCCTGCTCCATGGGCAGTCCGGGCGGCAGCAAGCGGGCCACGAAGCGCGGCAGCTCGTCCTGGTCCACCGTCACCGGCTTGTTCGCGCAGCCGTTCATGGCCGCCGCCGTGGCAGCCGCCGTGGCCGCTGCCGCTGCCGCCATCATCCATCTCCAAGCACGCATGCCTGTCCTTTCCTGTTAGCGTATCCGCAGTGTAGCGGGGGGCAGGGGCAATGTCCACGTTGCTTTCCGTCCGCAAGTCATCACGCCGTCACACTGGCTGCCTACCATGCCTGCCGTTGAAGTTCCCTCAATCTGGCATGAAAGCAAACATGAACAAGCAATCCGTCCCGGCCTGCGCGCTGCGCGCCGCCCTCCTCGTTCCCCTGATGGCCATGGCCGCCAACGTCGCCGCCGCCGTGGCCGAGATGGAGGCGCCGGGCGCCGCCGCGCCCGTTGCCGCAGCTGTGCCGGCCGCCGACACTGCCGCCGCCGATGGCAGCGAGGCCGCCGCAGCCGCCGCCGGCCCCATCGCCACCGTGGAAGTGGCCACCCGCAAGAGCCGCTCCTCGGTCGAACTGGGCAAGACCGAGATGCAGAAGATACTACCGGGTATCAATCCACTGAAAGCGCTGCAAACCCTGCCGGGCGTCAGCTTCCAGACCGCGGACCCGTGGGGAAACAATGAACAAAACCTGTCGCTGTTCATCCACGGTTTCAGCGGCCAGCAGCTGGGCTACACCCTGGATGGCGTGCCTCTGGGCGACCAGCAGTACGGCAACTACAATGGCCTGTCGCCGCAGCGCGCCATCACCAGCGAGAACGTGGGCAGCGTGATCCTGTCGTCCGGCGCCGGCGACCTGGCCACCGCCTCCACCAGCAACCTGGGCGGCACCATCGAAACCTTTTCCAGCAACCCGCTGCCCAACCGTAACCTGGCCGTGCAGCAGACCGTGGGCAGCCACAAGACCTCGCGCACCTATCTGCGCTACGACACGGGCAGCTTCGGCGACGGCAACAGCGCCTACATCTCGGCCGTGCACCACGAGCAGAAGGCCTGGGACTTCGACGGCCGCCAGGGCGGCGACCAGGTCAACGCCAAGTTCGTCAACAACGGCAACAACGGCCGCCTGACCCTGTACTTCGCGTACTCGGACAAGATAGAGCCCAACGAGGACAGCACGGTGCGCTCGGCCACGGAGAAGTACCAGCCCGACACCCGCCCCTTCATGTACCCCAACTTCCAGCAGGCGCTGAACTACCTGTCGGCCACCGGCGCCACGCCCGCCGCGGACGGCAACAACTACCGCAACTACTACAGCGACGCGCAGCGCACCGACTATCTCACCTACGCCAAGTACGACTGGAACATCAGCGACAACACCAGCTGGTCCAACCAGGTCTACTACCACAACGACGACGGCGTGGGCGTGGTGGCCGGTCCGATCGGCGTGGCCGGCCTGCCGGCCCTGTTCGCGGTCTACTTCCCGGGCCAGAACCTGAAGCAGGTGTTCGGCAATTCCGGCTACGCCGTGCGCACCACCGAATACGCGATCAACCGCAATGGCTGGCTGTCCACCCTTCGCAGCGAGATCGGCGACCACAAGCTGCAGGCCGGCTTCTGGCTGGAGCACAACCGCTCCTCGGCCTACCGCCGCTGGTACGCGCTGGACGTGAACAAGCCGACCTCGCCCTACGACCGTCCCGGCAATCCGCTGATCACCCAGTACGGCAGCGAGATCGACAACAAGGTGGCCCAGCTGCACCTGCAGGATGAATGGCGGATGCGTCCCGACGTGGCGCTGCAGGCCGGCTTCAAATCCAGCCTGCAGTTTGCCGACGGCCAGTTCCCGGTGCAGCCGAAAGCGGGCGCCATTTCAGGCTCCACCGCGCTGCCGGTGGGCGAGATCATCACCAAAAAATGGTTACTGCCGCAGATAGGCGGCCGCTGGGACATCAGCGCCCAGGACCAGGCCTTCTTCAACGTGCAAAAGAACATGCGCCAGTTCGTGACGTATGGCGGCGGCGGCGTGTCGCCGTGGAGCCTGTCCAGCCAGGCCGCGTTTGACCTGTTCAAGTCCACCGCCAAGCCGGAAACCTCGATCACCTATGAAGCGGGCCTGCGCAGCAGCCACAAGGTCGACGGCGGCGCGCTGACCGGCTTCGACGGCCAGCTCAATTTCTACCACGTGGACTTCAAGGACCGCCTGCTGCAGATCAGCCCCACCTCGGTGATCTCGTCCATCATAGGCGGCAACCTGGCGGTGCTGACCAACGTCGGCAGCGTCAAGACCAATGGCGTGGACTTTTCCGGCACCCTGCACTTCGGCCGCAACTTCTCGCTGTACAACGCGCTGTCGTACAACCAGTCCAAGTATGACGACAACTACATGAGCGGCACGGCCACCGTGCAGACGGCCGGCAAGAAGGTTCCGAACAGCCCGGAATGGATGGATAAATTCGTGGCCAGCCTGACCGTGGCCGACACCGAATTCCAGCTCGGCGGCGACTACGTCGGCAAGCGCTACGCCACCTACACCAACGACCTGCAGGTGGACAGCTACTTCCTGCTCAACCTGGGCGTGTCGGGCAAGCTGCCATTCCTGAACGGCGGCTGGGTGAAGAATGCGCGCTACCGCCTGAACGTCACCAACCTGGCCAACCGCAGCGGCGACCTGCAAGTGGTGGTCGGCGCGGCCAGCGGCACGTACAATACCTATCCTATCCCGCCCCGCCAGGGCTTCCTGACTTTGACGGCTGACTTCTGATGAACAAACTCCATTTACCATCGCGTTTGTCACGGCGCGGTTTCATCCAGGCGGCCGGCGCCGTGGCCGGTGTGGCGGCCGGTGTTGTGGCCAGTGCCGCGCTGCTGCCCGCCGCCGGCGCGGCCCAGCTGGGCGCGGCGCTGGCCGGACAGGCCACGGGCGACCTGTCCGGATTGCCGGACGTGGCGCCGCTGGCGCCGCAAAGCCGTCCGCTGGTGTTCGGCCATCGCGGCGCCAGCGCGCTGCGCCCCGAGCACACGCTGGCTTCGTACGCAAAAGCCATTGCCGACGGCGCCGACTACGTCGAGCCGGACCTGGTCTCGACCAGGGATGGCGTGCTGGTGGCGCGCCATGAAGCGTTCCTGAGCGAGACCACGGATGTAGTCACGCGGGCCGAATTCGCCAGCCGCCGCACCCGCAAGACCATAGACGGCGAAACGCACGAAGGCTGGTTCGTGGACGACTTCACGCTGGCCGAGCTCAAGACCCTGCGCGCGGTCGAACGCATCCCGCAGGACCGTCCGGGCAGCGCGCGCTACAACGGCATGTTCCAGGTAGCGACCTTTGAAGAAATCATCGACTTCGTGGCGGCCGAGGCGGCGGCGCGCGGACGGCTGATCGGCATCGTGCCGGAGCTCAAGCACTCCACATATTTTGCCAGCGTGGGCCTGCCGCTGGAGGACCGCTTCCTGTCCATCCTGGCCGCGCACGACTATACGCGCCGCAATCCGGTCGAGATCCAGTCGTTCGAGATCGCCAACCTAAAATACCTGCGCGGCAAGCTGGGACGGCGCGCCAACCTGCGCCTGATGCAGCTGGTGATCACCGAGAACGTGCGCCCCATGGATGTGGCGGCGGCCGGCGGCAGCCTGACCTTCGCCCAGATGTGCACTCCGGCCGGGCTGCGCGAGGTGGCGCAATACGCCGACGTGATTGCCCCGCCCACGCGCGCCCTGATCCCGCTGAAGAAGGATGGCAGCCTGGATGCGCCGAGTTCGCTGGTGGACGACGCCCACAAGGCCGGCCTGCGCATCGAGCCATGGACCTTCCGTCCCGAGAACCGCTTCCTGGCGGCCGACTTCCGCGACGGCGGCGGCGAACACGCGCGCAACGAAGCCGGCTCCATCGCCGAAATCAGGCGCTACATCGCCACCGGACTGGACGGCTTCTTCACCGACGACCCGGCCCTCGGTAGAGCCGCCATCGGCGCCTGATCCACCCGGCCTCCCCGGCACCGCTGGGGCACCACTAGCGTCCCCGCTGGTGTCCACCTGCTGGTGTCCACCTTGCTGGTGTCAGATCGATCCACCTGTTGGTGTCCACCTGTTGGTGTCCACCCACCTGTTGGCACCTGTTGGTGTCGGCACCTGTTGGTGTCAGATCTGCCATTGGTACATGAGCTCGCCTAAGCAGGCAAGCTCATGTACCAATGGCAGATCTGACACCGGGGTTACCGGGGTTACCGGGGTTACCGGAATTAGGCGGTAGGATTGGTTGTGCCTGCCCTGGAGGCGGCTTCAGGCCGGCTTGAGGTAATTGTTTTTCACGCGCACATAATGCTCGGCGGAGTACTTGAGGCGGGCCTGTTCTTCATCGCTGAGCGCGCGCACCTTGACCGCGGGACGCCCCACGTACAGGTGGCCGCTTTCCAGTACCTTGCCCGGCGGGACCAGGCTGCCCGCCCCCACCATCACGCGGTCCTGCACCACCACGTCGTCCATGATGACGGCGCCCATGCCGATCAGCACCTCGTTGCCTATGGTGCAGCCGTGCAGGATGGCCGAGTGGCCTATGGTGACGTAATCGCCTATGGCCAGCGGCGAACCGTCCGGCTTGGACGGGTTCTTGTGCGACACGTGGCACATGACGAAGTCCTGCACATTGCTGCAGGCGCCTATGCTGATGCGGTTGACGTCGCCACGGATGACGGCGTTCAGCCACACCGAGCTGTCGCGGCCGATGGCAACGTCGCCGATGATGTGGGCGGTCTCGTGCACGTAGACGTCCTGGTCCAGCGCGGGATGGGTATTCAGGTAGGAAGATAAGGGCATGTAGGACAGTCTTTGCTAATTGGCGTCGTCGGTCTTGGCGGGAGCAGCGGCGTCGGTCACCACGAAGCGCGCCGCCACCGTCAGGCTGGTATTGGCCACGCGGTCGCGCACCAGGGCCACCAGGCGGTAGGCCCCGAGCGGATCGGCCGGGTCTATGCCCATGCCGACGCTGTCGCTGCCCAGCTGCGAGGCGCCGCCGGCCGGCGGCGAGGCCGACCACACATTGCTGGCGCCGACCGGGGTGCGGCTGCCGTCCGGCCCTTCGATGGCAAGCTCGGCCACCAGGTCGCAGGCGCCCAGCGGGCCGGCCTTGCAACCGTGGAACAGGATCAGGCCGGTGAGATTGGCGCCGCGCGCCACGCTCTGCGTAACAGGAAGCCGCGGCAGCACCGGCAGCTCGCGCCCTGCCCAGCTGCGGCGGAACTGGCGCTCGTCGGCAGTGAGCACCAGCTGCACGCCGAAGTCTCCCAGGCTGCGCATGCTGTCGGTGTCGGGCAGGGGCTTGCCGTTGGCGTCCACCCAGCCGGCCTGGGCCATCGTGGGCAGCAGCGCCGCAGCCAGCAGCAATAATGTTTTCATAGGTAGTATCCGCTAAGAGTCAGCGGTATTTTTGCATAACGTGGCCCAGCGTGCCGCGATTGACGTCCAGCCAGGTCCACAAGGCCTCTACCTGCTCGCGGTGGCGCCGGTAATAGGCCTGGTTGAAGGCCAGCCAGACCCGCACGTTGACCAGCGGCTGCGGCAGGCGCACCACCTCGCCGTGGTAGCGCGCCAGCAGTCCATCCAGGTATTCCGGCTTGACGGTGCTGGCCACCACGCCATCGATGCGCCCCAGGCGCAGCTTTTCAAGGTTGCGCTCCAGGTCGCGCGCACCATCGTCCACGGTCAGGCCCAGCCCGCGCAGCGTGGCGTTGGTGGTGGCGCCTTGCGGCGCGCCCAGCACCTTGCCCTTGAAATATTGCTGGGGATTGATACCTGCCGGGATCTTGTCGGCGGCGCGCACCAGCACAATCAGGACGTTCTGCATGGCGCGCTCATTGTCGATGTTACCGGCCTTGTCGCGCGGCAGGGCGATACCGGGCGGATAGGACGGCATCTGGCCCAAGGTGGTCATGTCGATATCGCCCTGCTGCAGCGCCAGGCGCAGCCGCGCCACCGGCAGCCGCACCAGCGTGGGCGGACAGCCGAAACCGGCTCCGGCCACCGCCTCGCGGATCAGGTCGACCGCCGCACCCGGCGGTTCCGGCACAGTCTCGCCCCTGCCCAGCCAGAATGGCGGACGGTCCTGGTCCATGTAGCCAACCTTGAGTGGGATGCAGGGCGCGGCCATGGCGGAAACACTCAGCGCCGCGCAGGCGGCCAGCAAGCACGGGAAAAGGGAACGGGATGCCATGGCGTTGCTAGTGCAAGGGCGGCTGTTCGGGACGCGGCGCCAGCGGCGCCTTGGGCTCGTCCTGGCCCTTGCCGACGATCTGGATGAAGATCTCGTTCTGCTTGATCATGTTCAGTTCGTAGCGGGCCCGTTCCTCGACGGCGCCGGTGCCGTCCTTGAGGTCGCGCACTTCGGAATCGAGCTTGGCGTTACGGGCGGCCAGGGCAGCATTTTTCTGATGCGCCTCCTTGACCTGGGCTTCGAAATCGGCCACGCGCAGCCAGCCCCCCTTGCCCCACCACAGGGGATATTGGATCAGCAGCAGCAAAACAGCCAGGACCAGGGTAATCAGACGCATGGGAGTGAAAGCGGCCGGGTGTTTCCCGGCCGCGTGTGGCAATGCAGGCGATTATAACCCGGCGCCGCGCAGGAACCGGGCTCTGCCTTTTACTTCAGGTTGTAGAACGCGTCGCGGCCAGGGTAGGACGCGATGTCGCCCAGGTCTTCCTCGATGCGCAGCAGCTGGTTGTACTTGGCCATGCGGTCCGAACGGGACATGGAACCGGTCTTGATCTGCAGCGCGTTGGTGCCCACGGCGATGTCGGCGATGGTCGAGTCTTCCGTTTCGCCCGAGCGGTGCGAGATCACGGCGGTGTAGCCGGCGCGCTTGGCCATCTCGATGGCGGCGAAGGTCTCGGTCAGGGTGCCGATCTGGTTGATCTTGATCAGGATGGAATTGGCGATGCCTTTCTGGATGCCTTCCTTCAGGATCTTGGTGTTGGTGACGAACAGGTCGTCGCCCACCAGCTGCACTTTCTTGCCCAGCGCTTCGGTCAGGATGGCCCAGCCTTCCCAGTCGCCTTCGTGCATGGCGTCCTCGATCGAGATGATGGGGTACTTGTCGCACCAGGTGGCCAGCAGGTTGGTGAACTCGGTGGCCGTCAGCGACAGCCCCTCGCCTTCCAGCTCGTACTTGCCATCCTTGTAGAATTCGGAGGCGGCGCAGTCCAGGCCGATGGCGACCTGGGTGCCCGGCTCGTAGCCGGCGTCTTCGATGGCCTGGATGATCAGCTTGATCGCATCTTCGTGCGAGGCCAGCGACGGAGCGAAGCCGCCTTCATCGCCAACGGCGGTGCTCAGGCCCTGCTTGTGCAGGATTTTCTTCAGGGTGTGGAACACCTCGGCGCCATAGCGGATGGCTTCCTTGAACGACGGTGCGCCAACCGGAATGATCATGAATTCCTGGATGTCCAGGTTGTTGTCGGCGTGGGCGCCGCCGTTGATCACGTTCATCATGGGCACCGGCAGCTGCATCGCGCCGGAGCCGCCGAAGTAGCGGTACAGCGGCAGGCCGGCTTCCTCGGCGGCGGCCTTGGCCACGGCCATGGACACGGCCAGCATGGCGTTGGCGCCCAGGCGCGACTTGTTCTCGGTGCCGTCCAGCTCGATCAGGGTGCGGTCCAGGAAGGCTTGCTCATTGGCGTCCAGACCCATGATGGCTTCCGAGATCTCGGTGTTGATGTTCTCGCAGGCTTGCAGCACGCCCTTGCCGAAATAGCGTTTCGGGTCGCCGTCGCGCAGCTCGATGGCTTCGCGCGAACCGGTCGAGGCGCCGGACGGCACGGCGGCGCGGCCCATCACGCCCGATTCCAGCAGCACGTCGCATTCGACGGTGGGATTACCGCGCGAGTCGATCACTTCACGGCCGATGATGTCAACAATAGCACTCATGTCATTCTCCAAAGTTAAGCAAAACGGGGGCGCACCTTGCGTCTAGACGCGCCAAGGCGGGACGCAATCTGCGGGGGATGCTGCTGGTGACGCCCGGGCCAGCAACACCCGGGCGGAGATGTCAGTTGAAGCTGTTTTCCAGGAAGCCGGCTTTCTTGGTGACGCGATCGAGTTCGATCAGCACCGACAGCAGCTCCTTCATGCGGCCCAGCGGCACCGCATTGGGGCCGTCCGACAGCGCGCAGGCCGGATTCGGATGGGTTTCCATGAACAGGCCGTCCACGCCCACCGCCACGGCGGCGCGCGACAGCACCGGCACCATCTCGCGCATGCCGCCCGAGGAAGTGCCGTTACCACCCGGCAGCTGCACCGAGTGGGTGGCGTCGAACACCACCGGACAGTTCGATTCGCGCATGATGGCCAGCGAGCGCATGTCGGACACCAGGTTGTTGTAGCCAAACGAGGCGCCGCGTTCGCAGGCCATGAAGTTGTCTTCGTTCAAGCCCTTGGCGCGCGCGGCGGCTCGGGCTTTCTCGATCACGTTCTTCATGTCGTGCGGGGCCAGGAACTGGCCCTTCTTGATGTTGACCGGCAGGCCGGACTCGGCGCAGGCCACGATGAAGTCGGTCTGGCGGCACAGGAAGGCCGGGGTCTGCAGCACGTCCACCACCGAGGCGACGGCGGCGATTTCCTCGATCGAGTGCACGTCGGTCAGCACCGGCACGCCCAGCTCGCGCTTGACGTCGCCCAGGATTTCCAGGCCCTTGTCCATGCCGGGACCGCGATACGAGGTGCCGGAGGAACGGTTGGCCTTGTCGAAGGACGACTTGTAGATGTAGGGTATGCCCAGTTCGGCCGTCATTTCCTTCATGGCGCCGGCCACGTCGAAGGCCATCTGGCGCGATTCGATCACGCAGGTGCCGGCGATCAGGAAGAATGGCTGATCCAGGCCGACGTCAAAGCCGCACAGTTTCATGCCGCATCTCCTTGCTGGGTGGCTGCTGCCGCCTTGTGCGCCAGGGCCGCCTTGATGAACGAGGTGAACAGCGGGTGGCCGTCACGCGGGGTCGATTTGAACTCGGGGTGGTATTGCACGCCCATGTACCAGGGGTGGGCGTTGTCGCCGCTGCGCGGCAGTTCCATGATTTCGCACAGGTCTTCGGTCGGGGTGCGGGCCGCCACCACCAGGCCGGCCGCTTCCACGCGCGGCAGGTAGTGGTTGTTGGCCTCGTAGCGGTGGCGGTGGCGCTCGGTCACCACGGCGCCGTAGATTTCCGAGGCCAGGGTGCCCGGCTTGATGGCGCAGGTCTGGGCGCCCAGGCGCATGGTGCCGCCCAGGTCGGAATTCTCGTCGCGCTTCTCGACCTTGCCGTCCTGGCCTTGCCACTCGTCGATCAGGGCCACCACCGGCTGCGGGGTGCCGAGGTCGAATTCGGTCGAGTTGGCGTGAGTCAGGCCAGCCATGTGGCGTGCGTATTCGATCAGCGCCACCTGCATGCCCAGGCAGATGCCCAGGTAGGGGATCTTGTTTTCACGGGCGAACTGGGCCGCCATGATCTTGCCTTCCACGCCGCGCTTGCCGAAGCCGCCCGGCACCAGGATGGCGTCGAACTTGGCCAGGCCGGCGCAGCCGGTGCTCTCGATTTCCTCGGAGTCGATGTACTCGATGTTGACGCGCGACTCGGTGTGGATGCCGGCGTGGCGCAGGGCCTCGGTCAGCGACTTGTAGGATTCCGTCAGTTCCACGTACTTGCCGACCATGCCGATCGATACTTCCGCCTTGGGATGCTCGAGGGTGTGGATCAGCTTGCTCCACACGGACAGGTCGGCCGGCGCCGGGTTCAAGTCCAGCGCCTCGCAGATGATGGCGTCCAGCCCTTGGTCGTGCAGCATCTGCGGCACCTTGTAGATGGTGTCCACGTCCCACACGGAAATCACGGCCTGCTCTTCGATGTTGGAGAACAGCGAGATCTTGGCGCGCTCGTCTTCCGGGATGCGGCGGTCGGCGCGGCACAGCAGGGCGTTGGGCGAGATGCCGATTTCACGCAGCTTCTGCACCGAATGCTGGGTAGGCTTGGTTTTCAGTTCGCCGGCGGAAGCGATGTAGGGCACCAGGGTCAGGTGCACGAAGGCCGAGTTCTTGCGGCCGGCGCGCAGGCTCAGCTGGCGCGCCGCTTCCAGGAAGGGCAGCGACTCGATGTCGCCCACGGTGCCGCCGATTTCGCACAGGGCCACGTCGTAGCCTTCCGCGCCACGGCGGATGTAATCCTGGATTTCATTGGTGATGTGGGGGATGACCTGCACGGTCTTGCCCAGGTATTCGCCGCGGCGCTCCTTGCGGATCACGGATTCGTAGATCTGGCCGGTGGTGAAGTTGTTCACCTTGCGCATGCGGGTGCTGATGAAGCGCTCGTAATGTCCCAGGTCCAGGTCGGTCTCGGCGCCGTCGTCGGTGACGAACACTTCGCCGTGCTGCATGGGGGACATGGTGCCCGGGTCCACGTTGATGTACGGGTCGAGCTTGAGCATGGTGACTTTGAGGCCGCGCGATTCAAGGATCGCAGCGAGGGAGGCGGCGGCGATCCCCTTGCCCAGGGAAGACACGACGCCACCAGTGACGAATACATATTTGGTCATTGCGGATAGTGCCGGACGGCACGTGCGGGAAATTGAAATTATATCCTAAAACGTCCGATTCTTCATCATCGCGGCGGCTACGGGGGGCTACGCACCAGCGTGGCATAACGTACAGACCAGCTTTGCGGGCGGGTCCAGACTGGCATTTTACACAACAGGAGGCAATCATGAGCTACCAAACCCTGGATGCAGACGGCACCTATGTCGACACCGGCAGCGTGGGCCCCGGCCCGTCCCTGATGGGCGCCGACACCCTGATCGGCGACCATGTGCACAACCTGAAAAACGAGCACCTGGGCACCATCAAGGAAATCATGCTCGATATGCAAACTGGCAAAATTGCCTACGCCGTGATGGCGTCCGGCGGCATCCTCACCATAGGCGAAAAACTGTTTGCCGTGCCGTGGGAAGCCCTGACCCTGGACACCGCCAACAAGCGCTTCACCATGAATATCGACAAGGAACGCATCGAGGCCGCCCCCGGCTTCGATCCCGACCACTGGCCCGACATGGCCAACCAGACCTGGGCCAGCCAGGTGCACAGCTACTACGGCACCAGAGGCACGGACTTGGGCACCGGCCTGCGCTGATCCAGATGCCGCATCCAAACAGGCATTAACAGAAATCGCGGCTGCGGGTGGGCAGCTGTCCCAGCAAATGGGACATGTCCACCAGCCGCTTGGCCACCAGGTGGCGCACGCCGCTTTCTTCCTGCCAGATGCCATAGACCCCCAGCAGCGGCGCGCCCAGCACTTCGCGCCGCTGCCGCTCCAGCAAGGCCGGCCAGATGATGACGTTCACGTTGCCGGTCTCGTCCTCCAAAGTCATGAAGATCACGCCCTTGGCCGTGCCGGGCCGCTGCCGCACCGTGACGATGCCGCAGGCCCGCGCCAGCGCGCCGTTGCTGTAGTGGTTGAGCACCTCGGCCGGCATGAAACGCTGCGCCTTGAGGGCGGCGCGCAGCAGCGCCAGCGGATGGCGGCCCAGGGTCAGGCCGTGCGAGCGGTAATCGGCCAGGATGTCGTCGGCCTCGGACGGCGCGGCCAGCACCGGGATGTCCTCGCGCGGCACGGTGGGGCGCAGCAAATCGCGCTCGGGCGCCGCGCCCACGGCCTGCCACAGGGCCTGGCGGCGGTGTCCGGCCAGTTGTTGCAGGGCGTTGCCGGCGGCAAGCACTTGCAGGTCGTGGCGTTCCAGCGCGGCGCGGCGCGCCAGGTCGGCCACGTCCGCAAACGGTCCATGCGCGCGGGCCGCCATGATGCGTTCGACGGCCTCCTGGCGCATGCCCTTGAGCAGGGACAATCCCAGGCGCACGGCAGGCTGTTGCGTGCGGGTGTCGTCCAATTCCTCCAGCGTGCTGTCCCAAGCGCTGATGGCGGCGTCGATGGGGCGTATCGCTATGCCGTGCCGTTTGGCGTCCTGCACCAGCTGCGACGGGCTGTAGAAACCCATGGGCTGGCTGTTCAGCAGCGAGCACAGGAAGGCGGCCGGCTCGTGGCACTTGAGCCAGGAACTGGCATAGGTCAGCAGGGCGAAGCTGGCCGCGTGCGACTCGGGAAAGCCGTATTCGCCGAAGCCCTTGATTTGCTCGCAGATGGCGCTGGCAAAGTCCACGTCGTAGCCATTCTTCGCCATGGCCGCCTTGATGCGCGCCTCATGCTGCTCGATATTCCCCTTGCGCTTCCAGGCCGCCATATCGCGCCGCAAGCGGTCAGCATCACCGGCCGTATAGTCCGCCGCCAGCATGGCGATCTGCATCACCTGCTCCTGGAAGATGGGCACGCCCAGGGTGCGCTCCAGCGCCGGCTTCAGCCCGGGCGGATAGTCGATCAGTCTGGGGTCCATGCGCCGCTGCAAATAGGGATGCACCATGCCGCCCTGTATCGGGCCCGGCCGCACCAGCGCCACCTCCACCACCAGGTCGTAGAACTTGTGCGGCTTCAGGCGCGGCAGCATGCTCATCTGCGCGCGCGACTCGATCTGGAACACGCCCATGGTGTCGGCCCTGCACATCATCTCGTAAGTGGCCTTGTCCTCGGACGGAATCTGGTGCAGCTCCATGCGCTTGCCATGGCGCGCACTGACCAGGTCCAGCCCGCGCCGCAGGGCCGACAGCATGCCCAGCGCCAGCACATCCACTTTCAGCAGTCCCAGCGATTCCAGGTCGTCCTTGTCCCACTGGATCACGCTGCGGTCCGCCATGGTGGCGGCCTCGATGGGCACCAGGCGCGACAGCTTGCCCTGCGAGATCACGAAGCCGCCCGGATGCTGCGACAAGTGGCGCGGAAAGCTCAGCAGCCGCAGCGCCAGCGCGGCCCACTGCTGGGCGATCTGTGAGGCCGGGTCCAGCCCGCATTCCTCCAGGCGCGCCAGCAGGTCGGCCTTGCTGTCGAACCAGCGGTGCGACTTGCACACCTGGTCGACGATGGCCAGGTCCACGCCCAGGGCCTTGCCGCTGTCCCTCAGTGCGCTGCGCGGCCGGTAGCTGATCACCACCGCCGCCAGCGCCGCGCGGCGCCGCCCGTATTTGGCGTAGATGTACTGGATCACTTCCTCGCGCCGCTGGTGCTCGAAGTCGACGTCGATATCGGGCGGCTCGGCCCGTTCGCGCGAAATGAAGCGTTCCATCAGCGTGTTGGCGCGCCCCGGATCGACGGCGGTCACGCCCAGGCAGTAGCACACCACGGAATTGGCGGCCGAGCCGCGCCCCTGGCACAGGATCTTCTGCTCGCGGGCAAAGCGCACGATGTCGTACACGGTCAGGAAAAACGGCTCATAGCGCAGCTCGGCGATCAGCGCCAGTTCCTTCTCGATACGCTCGCGCATCTCCTCCGTCAAGCCATGCTCCAGCCGCTGGGGCGCGTGCAGGTAAACCTGTTCGCGCAAATAGCTGGCCGGTGTATGGCCGGGCGGCACCAGCTCGTCCGGATACTCGTACTTCAATTCATCCAGCGAAAACGTGCACGCCTGCGCCATGCGCAGCGTCTCCGCCAGCGCCTGTGGCGGATACAGGTTGGCCAGCCGCAAGCGCGGCCGCAAATGCTGCTCGGCATTCTGCGCCAGCGCGTAACCGCACTCGGCCACCGGCTTGCCGGCCCGGATCGCGGCCAGGGTATCGTGCAGCGGCTTGCGCGAGCGCACGTGCATGCACACATGGCCCACCGCCACCACCGGCATGCCGTGCTGCAGCGCCACCTCCGCCACGCTGGCCTTGTGCGCATCGTCATGGGCCAGCTGCAGCAGGTTCAGGCCGATGCGGCAGCGCTCGCCGAAGCAGGCCGCCATCCACGCCGACTGGGTGTGCAGCCGGTCAATATCCTCCGGACGCTGGGCCGGATAATGGGGCAGCAAAATCGCCCAGCAATCGGGCGCGCCGCGCAGGTGTTCAAACTCCGGCGGAGGCGCCGCCAAGTCGCCGGGACGCAGCAAATAGCTGCCCTTCTGCACCCGGTTGCGGCCTATGGTGATCAGCTCGCACAGGTTGCCATAGCCCTCCCGGTTGCGCGCCAGTAGCACCAGCGACAGGGCCGGGCTGCCATCCGGATTGGTCAAATGGAAGTGCGATCCTATGATGAGCGGGAAGCCATGCTCCTTGGCCACCACATGGGCCCGCACCACGCCGGCCAGCGAGCACTCGTCCGTGATGGCCAGCGCCGCATAGTCCAGCTCCACGGCGCGCGCCACCAGCTCCTCGGCCTGGGACGCGCCCTGCAGGAAGCTGAAATTGGACAGGCAGAACAGCTCGGCATAGGCCGGCAAGCCCTGGAGTGGAATATCGGAGGCCATGATGGATACTGTGTTTTTGTACAGTATTCTATACCATGGCCGCGTTTATACTAGGGCGCATGACTACCGTACAAGAATTGCTATGCTTCGGCGCGGCCCCCAACGGCGGCAACCCGGCCCTGGTGATACAGGATGACGACGGCGGCGTAGAGCAGCGCCAGCGGTTCGCCCGCGAACGCAACAAGCCCGCCTGCGTCTTCATCGACCGCGCCCCCGGCGGCGCCATCGTGCTCGATTATTTCTATCCGCACACGCGCAGCCCGCTGTGCCTGCACGCCACCCTGGCGGCGGCGCGCGTGCTGCTGTCGCCCGAACGCCCCGCCCTCACCGTGCATACCGCCATGCGCGGCCAGGCACTGGAGTTGCTGCTGCAGGATGGCGAGGTCTACATCGGTCTGGCGCCACAGCCGGTCGCGGACACGGCCCTGGCCGCAGCGGCCGAGTCCGGCCTGGCGGCCCGCATGCTGGCCGTGCCCGCCATCGCCCTCGCCTCGGCGCCGGCCGTGGCCTCGGTCGGCAGCCCCAAGCTGCTGCTGGAAGTGGCCGACAGCGCCGCACTGCAGGCGCTCACGCCCGACCTGCCCGCCATTGCCGACTGGGGCCGCCAGCACGGCGTGAGCGGAGCGTACGCCTGGTGCCGCCGCCCTGACGGCGCGCTGGAAGGCCGCAATTTCAACCATCTCGATCCGGCCGCCGAGGATGGCGCCACGGGCGTGGCGGCCGGCGCCCTCACCGTGCTGCTGGGACATGGCCTGCGGCTGCACCAGGGCGCCAACCTGGGCCAGCCCTGCCTGATACGCACGGAATGGCAGGATGGACGCATATTGATCGGCGGCGCGGCCGTTTAACCGATTTCTACACGATGTGGTAGCGTTTTCACAGCAAAAACGCTGTTTTTGCAAAATAGTCACACGCGATACAGTTTTCTAGGTGTCCGATCACCGCTTGACTAAAATCAGGACTTTTTGATCGGGAGACGACACGTGTTCGCAACCTGTACCCTACGTAAAGCCGTCTTGCTGGCCCTGGCCGCCGCCCCGGCAGCCTATGCACAAACGACCAGCTCCGATATGCAAACCGTCAGCATCGTCGGTTCGCGCCGCGCCACCAGCTCGGCCACCGACACCGTGGTGCCGGTCGACGTCATCCCCATGACCAAGGCCGGCGAGCAAGGCGGCCAGTTCGACCTGGCCCAGACCCTGACCTATGTTTCGCCCTCGTTCAACTCGACCCGCCAGACCGGCTCCGACGGCGCCGACCTGGTCGATTCCGCCGCCCTGCGCGGCCTGGGCTCCGACCAGACCCTGGTGCTGGTCAACGGCAAGCGCCGCCACACCACGGCCCTGGTCAACCTGTTCGGCGCCCGCAACCGCGGCAACACCGGCACCGACATGAATGCCATCCCCATGCTGGCCATCAAGGATGTGCAGGTGCTGCGCGACGGCGCCGCTGCCCAGTACGGCTCGGACGCCATCGCCGGCGTGATGGACATCGGCCTGAAGAAATCCAAAGGCTGCGAAGCGGTGGCCGGCTACAGCCAGTACAGCAAGGGCGACGGCAAGAACTACCTGGCCTCGGCCTATTGCGGCTTCGAGATCGGCAACGGCGGCGTGCTGGGCGTGACCGGCGAATACCTGGACCGCGGCCGCTCCAACCGCGCCGAAGCCGATAACCCGCGCACCATAGGCGACAGCAAGACGGAAAACCAGACCATCTACCTGAACGGCGAACTGCCCACCGTGGGCACGGGCCGTTTGTATTTCACGGCCGGCGCACAAAGCCGCGATGCGTCCTCGGGCGCCTGGGCCCGGGGCGGCGTGGGCAGCGACGATATCCCGTCGCGCAACTCGGCCGCCATGTACCCAAACGGCTTCGTTCCCTTCATCAACGCCCGGATCGACGACCGCTACGCCATCCTGGGACACCGCAGCCAGGCCGGCGAATGGAATATGGACCTGTCGCAGACCTACGGCTACAACAAGATGATCTACGACATCAGCAACACGCTGAACGCGTCCATCGCCAACAAGGACTTGCTGGCCGGCGGCAAGGGCGTCAGCCCCAGCAGCTTCAACGCCGGCGGCTTCGCCTTCGAGCAGCTGACCACCAACCTGGACTTCAACCGCTACTTCGACGGCGCCATCGGCAAGGGCTTGAACGTGGCCTTCGGCGGCGAGTACCGCCACGAGAACTACAAGATCTATGCCGGCGAAGCCGGTTCCTACATCGACGCCGACGGCGTCGGCGTGGGCGGCAACGCCGGCAGCCAGGGCTTCCCCGGCTTCCAGCCGGCCGACCAGGTCAACGCCAGCCGCCATAGCACGGCGGCCTACCTCGACCTCGAAGCCGACCTGAGCGACACGGTCAAGGCCCAGGGCGCCGTGCGCTACGAGAAGTACAGCGACTTCGGCACCACCACCACCGGCAAGCTGGCCGGCAGCTGGCGCGTGGCGCCGGCCGTGCTGCTGCGCGGCTCGGCCTCGACCGGCTTCCGTGCGCCCTCGCTGCAGCAGATGTATTTCTCGTCCACCTTCACCGACTTCATCGGCGGCGTACCCACCGACGTGGTGCTGGCGCCCAACAACAGCGCCGTCACCAGGCTGGCCGGCATCCCCAGCCTGAAGGAAGAGAAATCCACCAGCTACACCCTGGGCAGCACCTGGACGCCCAGCCAGGCGATTTCGGTCACGGCCGACCTGTACCAGATCAAGATCAAGGACCGCATCGTGCTGTCCGGCCGCTTCGACGATAGCAACTACCCTGCCCTGGCTGCCAAGCTGGCCACCCTGGGCGTGGGCCAGGCGCAGTTCTTCGTCAACTCGGTGGACACCAAAACCCGCGGCCTGGACCTGACCGCCTCGCACAAGGCCAGCTTCGGCGCCGACAAACTGACCACCTTCCTGGCCCTGAACGTCAGCAAGACCGAGGTGACCGGCATCCACGCCCCGGCCTCGCTCAAGGGCTACGAAGATGTGCTGCTGTCCGAGAAGGAACGCCTGTACATCGAACAGGGCGCGCCGCGCTCCAAGGCCACGCTGGGCTTCGACTACACCCATGCCCTGTGGGAAACCGACCTGAAGATCATCCACTTCGGCCCGCAGACCCTGGGCACCTACAGCGGCACCGCCAACGGCGTGGCCAACCAGCACTACGAGTCCAAGACCTCGGCCGACCTGAGCTTCACTTACACCATCAACAAGAACACCAAGTTCTCGTTCGGCGGCAACAATATCTTCAACGTCAAGCCGACCTCGCAGAACCCGGACGAGACCGACAACGGCTTCAAGTATGAGTCGGTGCAGTTCGGCCTGAACGGGGCCTCGTACTTCGGCCGCCTGTACGTGAAGTTCTAAGCGCGTTACACTGCAAGCACGGCGGCGCCTCCGGGCGCCGTTTTTTTCACTCCTGCCCATCCCATATGCTCCAGCTGCGCGCCGACGACTACCTGCTCCGACCCTACACCAGCACCGATGCTGCGGCCTTTGCGGCTGCCGTGCGCGAGTCCATGTCCAGCCTGGCGCCGTGGATGCTGTGGGGGCATGATGGCTACACCGAGCAGGAAGCGCTGGACTGGTTCACCATGTGCGACACCGCGCGCGCGGCCCACACGGCCCACGAGTTCGGCATCTTCAGCGCAGATGGCGCCCGCTTCATCGGCGGCGCAGGACTGAATCAGCTGAACAACACCTGCGGCTTCTGCAACCTCGGCTACTGGGTGCGCGATTCGGCCCAGCGCCAGGGCGCGGCCAGCAGTGCGGCGGCGGCGCTGGCGCGCCACGCTTTCGGGCCGCTGAGGCTGACGCGGGTTGAAATCGTGGTTGCCGAGGGCAACGAGGCCAGCCTGGCCGTGGCGCGCAAAACCGGCGCGCAGTACGAATGCCTGGCGCGCAACCGCCTGCGCCTGCGCAGCGGCCCGGTAGCCGCGCACGTGTGGTCACTGATACCCTGACGGTTACGTTTGCTTACAGCCGGCTAACGGCAACTGACAGCCACCCGGCCTACACTGGTACGCCCTTTACGAGGACTACACCATGCACCGGGTACTGATCTCCTTACTGCTGCTGGCCCTGCTGCAGGGCGCACTGGCCTACGCCATGCTGGGGCCAGCGCCGCCGGTGCTGTTCCAGCAGCGCCAGCAACGGGCAGCCGGCGCGGCCCTGTACGCCATCCACGTCAGCGCCGAGGATGGCGGCGGCGTGCTGCGCCGCTATGCCAGCAGCGACGGCGCCGTGTTCGCGGTGCGCTGGGACTGCCCCTACATGCCGGACCTTGCCACCGTGCTGGCCGCCCACCGCGACAACAGGCAAGCGCCGCCCATGGTGGTGGTCGCGGGCGGCAAAGCCTGGATCCCCGCCGCCCTGCCGGCCGGCTTCAATACGGATAGCGATCTTTAACCACGTTGACACAGCGCAGCGCAAGCACCACTCCTGAGAGAGTAGAATCGCCCACTCTTACAGGAGAAAGCCATGCCGGAAATTACCCTCTCCCTCGCCGATGAACTGCACGCCCGGCTTGCCGCATTAGCCACCCAGGCAGGCCAGTCTCCCAGCGAATTCGCACTTGCGGCACTGTTGGAAAAAATTGAGGATGCGCTCCAAAACGCCGGGATGGATGCAGAAGCAGATCGGCGCTGGGCTGAATTTCAACAAACCGGCAAATCCATTTCCCTCGATGTCGTGGAAAAGCGCTTGGAACAGCGCCTCGCTGAATTATCCCCGCCGCCAGGCTAGGAAAGACATGGCAAAACTGGAATTAATGCCAACAGCCGATGCCGACTTGCAGCGCATACTCGACTATTTGGTCAGCCATCATGTAAGTCATCCTGCTTCCAAAATCAGTGATATTGTCGCCTCCCTCCGCATCCTCGGCCAGAACCCCAATATTGGGCGACTGGCGCAAGGAGGCAAGCAAGAACTGCTGATAGGTTCGCGTCCACATGGGTACCGGGTTCTCTACCGCTATTTGCCTGACATCGATACCGTGTTCGTGCTGGCGATCCGCAGCCAGCGGCTAGGCAACCCACCCTAGAGTGGGGCAACGTACAGAGCGGCCCGCTGGGCAGGCCTAGACTGGCCTTGGTAGCACATTGTTCATCGCCACCCAAGGAGCCGTCATGAGAACCACTTCCCAATCGCAAGACAAACTGCCCAAGCCCATTCCCACCGAGACCGATCCGCAGGACGCCATCGCCCTGCTCAAGGACGATCACGACAAGGTCAAGTCCATGTTCGAGCAGTACGAGGAACTGGGCGACCGCGCCCACATCAGCAAGCAGAAACTGGCGATCCAGATCTGCACCGAGCTGGTCAAGCACACCACGGCCGAGGAAGAGATCTTCTACCCCGCCGTGCGCGCCGCCACCAAGGATGAGGACATGGTCGACGAAGCCGTGGTGGAACATGCCTCGGCCAAGGACCTGATCGAACAAATCCTGTCCATGGAACCCACCGAAGACCTGTACGACGCCAAGGTCAAGGTGCTGGGCGAGCTGATCGACCACCACGTCAAGGAAGAAGAAGAGGAAATGTTCCCCAAGGCCCGCAAGGCCAAGCTGGACTTGCTGGACCTGGGCCAGCAAATCGCCGCCCGCAAGGAAGAAGTCGAACTACCGGAAGGCGGCACGCACTAAGACCGGCCCTCGCGCCGGCAGCCGGAAGCCGCCTTGCCGCCCCCCCGCAGCGCGGCCCAAGCCGTCAGGACTGCAGCATTGCAATCTCGCGCTGCATGTTGGCGATGGCGCGCTCGTTGTACTGCGACGAGAAATACCGATCGCCGAACAGCTGTCCCGCCTCGGCCTTGCGGCTCAGGTGGGCCAGCGCGCCGGCCCGCTGGCGCCGGTACTCGGCGTCGTCCAGGTGGCCATACTCGATCCGTATGCCCCTGGCGTAGTTGTCATACACTTCCTCGTCCTGGCCCAGGATGGCCAGGTCCACGCTCAGCAGCACGTCCTTGAGCGGATGGATGATGGACGCTTCCTGGAAGTGGTCGGTGGCGCGTATCAGGGCCGCCGCGTCGCTGGTGTCGTGATGCAGGCCGCTGCCCTGCCACAGGCGCGCGCTCGCTTCCTCGCTGGTGGGCGCATCCGGCACCGTGCTGCCCGGGGTGTAGTCGGCGTCGTGGAACCAGAACGCCTGCTTGACGATATCCACCGCCTGCGGATCGGGCCTGGTGTTGGCGGCCCAGGCGCGAATCTCGCTCAGCCCGTGCACCAGGTGGTCCAGGTTGTGGTAGCGCCGCGCCGGCCCGCCATAGCATGCGGGCCCGGTCAGGCGCGCGAACCACTCGTCCGCATGGCTGATGGAGGTGACGTCGGCGTGCGCGTAATCCCATAGGGTTTCCCATTCGCGCCGCAGCCAGCTCATGATCCAGGCGTGGTAGCCGGGGCCGGGCACGAATTTCTGCATGATCCAGTTCCAGCCTATCGGGCCTTCCAGCGCCTTGACGAAGCTGGAGCTCACCGAACCGAGGTCGCGCGGCGGCATCACGAAGATGGTCTTCAGGCCCTGCAGCACTTCCACGTTGGTCTGCTGTATGAGGTTTTCGTAGTCGAAATCGGCGGTGCTGCGGATGCCGCGTATCAGGTATTCGGCGCCGTGCTTGCGCGCCGCCCGCGCCGTGTAGTCGCCGCGCACGATCACCACCGAGACGTTATCCCAGCCCTGTTCAGCACAGCTGAGCTGGATGATGCTCTGGCGCTCCTCGGCACTGAACTTGGGTTTCTTGGCCTGGTTCTCGGACAGGAACACCACCACCTCGTCCGCCAGCGCACGGGCTTCGTTGATCACCCACATGTGGCCGTTGGTGATGGGGTCCAGGGTCCCGGAAAAACCGATTTTCTTCATGCTGCGCCTGACAGATGGTCAAAAACGCCATTCTAGCCGGGAGCGGGCCTCGCAGTCTCGGGAAATTCTATCTGCACCTTGAGGCCGCCCAGGCGCTCCGAACTGTCCAGCGTCAGTTTGGCGCCATGACGTTCGGCGATGGACTGGATGATGTTCAGGCCCAGCCCGCTGCCGCTGGCCTGGCTGCCCGGCACCCGGTAGAAGCGGCTGAACACACGCTCGCGCTCCTCGGGAGGGATGCCGGGACCGGAATCGGCCACCACCAGCAACACCTTGCCCAGGCCGCCGCCGGTGCCGGCGGCGGGCGCCTCGCGCCGCACCTCCAGATCCACGGTGCCGCCGGACGGCGTGTACTTGATGGCATTGTCGACCAGGTTGCGCAGCAGTATCAGCAGCGCGTCCGGCTGGCCGGCCACATACACTTCATCGGCATGCTCCAGGCCCAGGTCGATCTGGCGCGCCTGCGCCAGGCCACTCAAGTCGCCCAGGGTGCGCTTGGCCAGCTCGGTCAGGTTGACCGGCTCGGTCTTGAAGTCGGCCGCCGAACCTTCCTGGCGCGCCAGCACCAGCAGCTGCTCCACCAGGCGGGTGGCGCGCTCGATGCCGGCCGTGACGCGGCCGACGGCCACCTTGCGCGCCGCCTCGTCCTGGGCCCGCTCCAGGCTCAGCACCTGCAGCTTGAGCGCGGCCAGCGGCGTGCGCAGTTCGTGCGCGGCGTCGGCCACGAAGTGCTGCTGGGCGTCGAAGGCGGTGCGCACCCGGCCGAACAGCAGGTTGAGCTCGTGCACCAGCGGCCGCACCTCGTCCGGCAAATCGTTTTCCGACACCGGCGACAAATCGTCGGCCTGGCGCGCCGCCACCTGGCGCCGCACCCGCGACACCGGCGCCAGCGAGCCGCTCACCACCCACCACACCACCAGCATCAGCACCGGCGCCATGACGGCGATCGGCCCCACCGTGCGCAAGGCCAGGTTGCCGGCCATGCGCTGGCGCACCGCCATGTCCTGCGCCACCTGCACCGTGGAGTTGGCGGTCTGCACCGAGAATATCCGGTAGGTGGTGTTCTTCACCTGCACATTGGAGAAGCCCAGCACGGCGCGCTGCGGCAGGGCGGCGCGCGACAGCGAGCGGAATACCTGCACGCCGTCGGCGGTCCAGACCTGGACCACCATGTCGTCGTTGCCGCTATCGCTGTCGGGATCGGCGGCCTTGCTGGAGCTGGGGGCGGAGGAACGCAGCGACATGGCCATCTGCTGCATGTGGTAGTCGAAAATATCGTTGGCGTCGACCAGCGCGGTGCGGTAGGCGATGGCGGCCTGCGCCAGCGCCGCCATGGTGATGGCAGCCAGCAGGAACCACAGCAGGCGCCCGCGCAGCGAGTGCGTCACCGTCACCTTGGGCAACGGCGGCACCTTGACCTTCACTCTCATAGCTTGGGAACCATGTAGCCCAGGCCGCGCACATTCTGTATCAGGTCGCTGCCCAGCTTCTTGCGCAGGCCGTGGATGTAGACCTCGACCGCATTGCTGTTGACCTCATCCTTCCAGCTGTACAGCTTTTCCTCCAGCTGATGGCGCGACAGCACGATGCCGGGGCGCGCGATCAGCGCCTCCAGCACCGCCCACTCGCGCGCCGACAGGTTGACCTGCTTGCCCTCGGCAAGCACTTCGCGGGTTTGCGGATTGACGGTCACGCCTTTGTGCTCGAAGATGGGCTCGGCGCGGCCGGCGGCCCGCCGCAGCAGGGCGCGGATGCGGGCCAGCAGCTCGTCCAGGTCGTAGGGCTTGAGCACGTAATCGTCGGCGCCAGCGTCCAGGCCGGCGATGCGGTCTTCCTTGGCGTCGCGCGCGGTGGCGATCAGCACCGGGGTCAGCTCCTTGCGGGCCCGCATCGAGCGCAGCACTTCCAGGCCATCCTTGCGCGGCAGGCCCAGGTCCAGCAGCACCAGGTCGTAAGTCTGGGTCTGCAGCGCCGTGTCGGCCATGGCGCCGTCCTTGACCCAGTCCACCGCGTAGTGCTCGGCCCGCAGCAGGTCGAGCACCACTTCGCCTATCATCGTATCGTCTTCCACCAGCAGCAGCCGCATGGTTTTATCCTTTCCGTTTTTATGTTGCGTTCTGTGCCGGGGAGCCGCTTAGCCCAGGCGCACCGGGATGAAGATTTTCTCATCCCCGCGCTGTATCAGCAATGCCACCGACTTGTCGGACTTGCCGACCACCTCGCGCACCTGTTCCACGCTGTTCACCGGGCGGCCATTGACCGACAGCAGCACGTCGCCCGGGATCACGCCGGCGCTGGCGGCGGCGCCGTTGGCATCCTCGATCACCAGCCCGCCGGGGATGCCGGACTGGCGCTTCTCGACCGGGTCGAGCGGACGCAGGGCCAGGCCCAGCTTGAGCGGCGCACTGGCGCTGGCGCGCTGGTCGGCGCCGGGGGCCGCCTTGTCGGCCGCGTTGCCCAGCACCACAGGCAGTTCCACGTTCTTACCCTGGCGCCAGACTTCCAGCGTCATCTTATCACCGGGCAGGGCCAGGCCGACGATGGCCGGCAGGTCGGCCGAACCGACGATCTTGTTGCCGTTCACCTTGCGTATCACGTCGCCGGGTTTCAGGCCGGCCTTGTCGGCGGCGCCGCCGCGCTCCACGTTGGCCACCAGCGCGCCTTCCGGCGTGGCCAGGTTGAAGGAGTCGGCAAAGCCCTGGTTGACCTCCTGCACCGAGACGCCCAGCTTGGCGTGCGCCACCTTGCCGGTCTTGACGATCTGGTCGGCGATCTTGGACGCCACCTCGATCGGGATGGCGAACGACAAGCCCTGGTAGCCGCCGCTCTGGCTATAAATTTGCGAGTTGATGCCGACCACTTCGCCGCGCGTGTTGAACAGCGGGCCGCCCGAGTTGCCGGGGTTGACCGCCACGTCGGTCTGGATGAAGGGCACGGTGCTGTCTTCGCCGCCCAGGGAGCGGCCCTTGGCGCTGACCACGCCGGCCGTCACGGTGGACTCCAGGCCGTAGGGCGAGCCGATCGCCAGCACCCATTCGCCCACTTTCAGGTCATTGGTCCGGGACAGCGGCACCACGGGCAGGTTCTTGGCGTCGATTTTCAGCACGGCGACGTCGGTCTTGGGATCGGAGCCCAGCACCTTGGCGCGGAATTCGCGGCGGTCGGTCAGCTTGACGGTCACTTCGCTGGCGTCGCGCACCACGTGGGCATTGGTCAGGATCACGCCGTCCGGGGTGATGATGAAGCCGGAGCCGATCCCGTGCGTGGGCACCGAGCGCTGGCCGCCCTGCGGGCCCTGGAAGCGGCGGAAGAATTCGAAGAAGGGGTCGTCCATCGGGTCGCCGCGGCCGCGCAGGTCGGGGCCGTCCATGGACACGGCGCGGGTGCTGCCGGTGACACTGATGTTGACCACGGCGGGGCCGTTGTGGGCCGCCACCACGCTAAAGTCGGGCAAGGTGATGCCGGGAGCCGGCACCGCCACGCCGCTGCCCGGCGCGGCGGCCGGGGCCACGGCGGCGGCTACCGGAGTAGCGGCCGCCGTGGCGGCGTTCTGGTGCACAGCAACCGCGCCCGCCGCACCGAGCACACCGACCACGGCCAGGGCTGCCAGGGTCCGCTTGAAGGTTTTCGATCCGTAGTTCATTGCTGCACTCCTGATAGATGAAAGGTTTATCGATGTATCCAATATGCGGCAATAAAATTAAACGCCGCTTAACCAAAGACAATGATGTTCCCAACGTACAACTGGCCGGGGGTTACCCGGCCAGTCGTTGCTACAGGATGAAACTGAGGAAGCGCGCTTCAAGGGCTCTTCAAGCGCGCTTCAAAATGAACGTGGCGAGACGCGGCTCCGAAGACAGTGCGTATGCACGGCGAGCAGCTGCAACGACGCCACGATCTTTTTTAAGCGGCCTTATGCGGCGCGCTGCTCCAGGGCGGTCACATTGTCGCCGCCGTCGATAACGATTTTACGCGGCTTCAGGGCTTCCGGCACTTCGCGCACCAGCTCGATGTTGAGCATGCCGTTTTCGAAGGTGGCGCCAGTGACCTTGACGTGGTTGGCCAGCTGGAAGCGCTGCTCGAAGTCGCGGGCAGCGATGCCACGGTGCAGGTAGGTGCGCTCCACGCCGTCGCGCTGTTTGCGGCCCACCACTTGCAGCGAATCGCGCTCGAAGGTGATGTCGATTTCCTCGCGGCTGAAGCCAGCCAGGGCCATCACGATGCGGTATTTATCTTCGGCCACCAGTTCGATGTTGTAGGGGGGATAGCTGGGGCTGCCGTCGCCGCGTTGGGCGTCGTTCAGCAGTTGGGCCAGGCGGTCGAAGCCGATGGCGGAACGGTACAGGGGAGTCAGGTCGAAAGTACGCATGATAGATATCCTTTTCAAGTTAAGCGATATAAAGTGTTGTGGCCCCAGGACATCAGCAACCACGGATCCAAGATAGGGTGGGGCTAACGGCTTTCAAGGGGTTTTTTTCAAAATTTTTTGAGGCGCCGTTTGGCCGGGAAAAATTTCCCGCGTGCTACACTCTTTGGCTTGTCCAACCGCCCTATCCCGCTATGTTCAAGCTTACCCAGCTCGCCCTGCTGGCCGCCACCCTGGCCGGCGCCGTCCACGCCGATCCCATCCCCGCCCCGGTGGACCAGCCCTACCCCGGCACCATCGTCATCAAGGTGGACGCCACCAACACCGCGCAGCAGATCTTCCGCATCCATGAAACCCTGCCGGTGCGGCCCGGCAAGCTGACCCTGCTGTATCCGGAATGGGTGCCCGGCAACCATGGCCCCAGCGCGCCGCTGAACCAGTTCGCCGGCCTGCGCATCACGGCCAACGGCAAGCCGCTGGACTGGCGGCGCGACACCGTCAACGTGCACGCCTTCCACCTGGACGTGCCTGCCGGGGTGGATACGCTGGAACTCGATTACGAATACCTGTCCCCGGTGGAGGCCAGCCAGGGCCGCACCACCATGACCGACGATATCCTGGGCGTGCAATGGCAGTCGGTGGCGCTGTATCCGGCCGGCCACAACAGCCGCCGCATCACCTTCCAGCCCAAGCTGCAGCTGCCGGCCGGCTGGCAGTACGGCAGCGCGCTGGAGACGGCCGAGCGCAAGGGCGACGAGGTCACCTTCAAGCCGCTGGACCTGGAAACCCTGATCGACTCGCCCCTGTTTGCGGGACGCTATTTCCGCCGCATCGACCTCGATCCGGGCGCCAAGGTGCCGGTGCACCTGAACGTGGTGGCCGACAATGCCGAAGCCCTCAACGCCACGCCCGAGCAGATCGCGCCGCACCGCGAGATGGTGCAGCAGGCCTACAAGCTGTTCGGCGCCAAGCACTACCGCCACTACGATTTCCTGTTCTCGATCAGCGACGAATTCGGCACCATAGGGCGTGAGCACCACGAGTCCAGCGAGAACGGCGTCAAGTCCGGCTACTTCAGCGAATGGGCCAAGAAGGAAGGCCAGCGCGAGCTGCTGCCGCATGAATTCACGCACTCCTGGAACGGCAAGTTCATGCGCCCGGCCGACCAGGACGTCCCCGACTTCAACACCCCGCTGCAGAACACCCTGCTGTGGGTCTACGAGGGCCAGACCCAGTACTGGGGCAATGTGCTGTCGGCCCGCTCCGGCCTGATCAAGACGGACCACATGCGCGACCTGTTTGCCGTCACCGCCGCCCGCTACGACAACGTCAAGGGCCGCGAGTGGCGCGCCGTGCAGGACACCACCAACGACCCCATCGTCAACGCGCGCCGCCCGCAGCCGTGGAACAACTGGCAGCGCGCCGAGGACTACTACCAGGAAGGCATGCTGATCTGGCTGGACGTGGACACCAAAATCCGCGAACTGTCGAAGGACAAGCGCTCGCTCAACGACTTCGCGCGGGCCTTCTTCGGTGTGGACGACGGCAAGTACACGGCCAATCACTACACCTTCGAGGACGTGGTCCAGGCCCTGAACAAGCTGCAGCCCTACGACTGGGCGCCCTTCCTGCGCAGCCGGCTGGACGGCCACGGCCCCGGCGCTCCACTGGACGGCCTGGCGCGCGCCGGCTGGAAACTGGTCTACACCGACAAGCAGACCGACTTCCTCAAGCAGCGCGAGGACCAGAGCAAGAGCGCCGACTTCCAGTATTCGCTGGGCTTCTCGGTGGGCGAAGGCGGCAAGGTCGAGGCCATCGTGTGGGATGGGGTGGGCTTCCGGGCCGGCCTGTCCGGCAGCAGCGTGATCGTGGCCGTCAATGGCAAGGCCTACAAGCCGGAACTGCTGCGCGCCGCCGTCACCGCCGCCAAGGGCGGCACGGCGCCCATCGAGATCCTGGTCAAGCGCGGCAGCCTGTACCGCAGCGTTGCGCTGGACTACCACGGCGGCCTGAAATACCCGCGCCTGGAACGCATCCCGGGCACGCCGGACCGCCTGGAAGCCATCTTCGCGCCGCTCAAGTAAGCGGCGCGGGCGCGGTATGGTGTATGCTGGCGGCATGAGCAATGATACCGACATCACACTGAGCGGCCCGTTCAAGGCCACCGACAGTTCCGGCCGCGCCCACGAGGCCAAGGCCATCCGCATCTTCGACGAAGGCTATGGCGCCATCGACGTCTACGTCGACTTCAAGGCGCCCATCGCCGGCCTGCACAAGGACCGCGCCCTGATCGACTCCGTGGTGGCCCAGCTGCGCACGGCCGGCTACAAGGGCCCGGCCCTGGCGGCCGGCGATCCGGTGCTGCAGGAAGGCCGATTGCTGGTGCTGGAAGCGCCCGACGAATTCAACGCCTTTGCCGCCAGCAAGGGCTGGAAAGACTTGTCGGAAGACTTTTAAGAGTCCGTTTCAAAAAGACCATGGCGTCGTTGCCGCTCCTTGCCGTGCAGGCGCACTGTCTGCGTCGCGGCGCCTAGCCCTGCTCATTTTGAAACGGCCTCTCAGCCTGGGCGGCTGGCTCCAGGTAGCGGTCGGCCCAGGCCGCGATCAGATTGGCGGTATACACCGCATCCTCCCTGCGCGTGAGCAAATGGTCGGCCGTGTCCAGCGACACGAAGCTTTTCGGATGCTTGGCCGCCATGAAGATTTCCATGGCATTGGCCAGCGCCACAGTATCGTCGCCGGGCGCGTGCAGCACCAGCAGCGCGCGCCGCAGGGTGGCGATGCTCTCCTTCAGGCTATGGCTGGCCGCATCCTCCACGAACTGCTGTTTGATCACGAACGGACGCCCGGCCAGCTGCACCCTGGCCTCGCCCTCGGCGGCAATGGTGTCCAGGTGGTCGCGGAACATGGTGGTGACATAGGCCGGCGTGCTGGGCGCGCCCATGGTGACCACTGCCTTCGCCTCCGGGATCTGGCCGGCGGCCGCCAGCACGGCCGCGCCACCCAAGCTATGGCCGATCAGCAACTGCGGCGCCGCATAGCGTTCGCGCATGACCTGCGCGGCGGCGGCCAGGTCGTCCACGTTGGAGCTGAAATTGGTGTCGGAAAAGTCGCCGCCGCTGGCGCCCAGCCCGGTGAAATCGAAGCGCAGCACGGCGATGCCGTGCGCGGCCAGCGCTTGCGCCACACGCGCCGCGCCGATGGCGTCCTTGCCGCAAGTGAAGCAATGCGCAAACAGGGCGTAAGCCCGCACCGCCTCCCTGGGCGCATCCAGCCGGGCCGCCAGCTGATGGCCGCTGACGGTGGTGAATTCAAAACGTTCAACCCGCATCGTGGTTCCTGACTGAGAAAGACATTACTGTGCATCAGAAGCCGTAACCGAGCAAGGTCTGCGGTGCCGACTTGCCTGCACCGCCGACGCGAATTATACTGTATAAAAACACAGTGCACCGAAATCCGCCATGCTAGCCCCTCCCTTACCTGCCAGTGCCGCCAGTTCCACCGATCCGCACGCGCTGCGCGACGTGTGGCGCGCCAGCGAATTGTCGCGGGCCGGCATGGCCACCTGCCTGACAGGTTTCCGGCCGCTGGACCGCGAACTGCCCAACGGCGGCTGGCCGCGCTCGGCCATGATAGAACTGCTGCCCCAGCAGCCCGGCATCGGCGAGATGCAGTTGCTGCAGCCGGTGCTGCGCCTGCTGTCGGCGCGCCAGCACGTGGCCTTCATCCAGCCGCCCTACCAGCCGCACGCCATGGCTTGCCGCAGCTGGGAACTCGACGAGCGCAACCTGCTGTGGCTACGCCCGCACAGCAGTGGCGACGCCCTGTGGGCCGCCGAACAGGTGCTGCGCAACGGCAGCTGCGGCGCCCTCATCCTGTGGCAATCGCAGCTGCGTCCGGAAGCCCTGCGCCGCCTCGCCCTGGCGGCCCAGGGCGCCGATACCCTGTTCTGGATGGTGCGCCCGCTGGCCGCCGCCAACAGTCCGTCGCCGGCCCCGCTGCGCATCGCCCTGCGTCCGGCCGCGCGCGGCATCCAGGCCGATATCGTCAAGCGCCGCGGCCCGCACTGCGAGCGTACCCTGTTCATCCCGCTGGCCGGCATGCCGGCCGACCGCCTGTCACGGACTGCCCATCATGAAGCTCCTGCTGAGCGTGCACCTGCCGCTGCTGTCGCTCGAATCGTTACGCCCGAACTGGTGTGAACCCGGCCCCTATGCCGTGATCGACCAGGGCCGGGTGCTGGCCGTCTCGCCCGAGGCCGCCGCCCTCGGCGTGCAGCCCGGCATGCGCGGCGGCGGCGTGGCCGCCATCTCGCCCGAGACCGGCGTGCTGGAACGCGATCCCGCGCGCGAACAGCAAACCCTGCACGCCCTGGCACTGGCCCTGATGCAGTACACGCCGGAAGTCACGCCGCAGGAGGACGCCACCCTGTTGCTGGACGTCTCGGCCAGCTTGCGCCTGTTCGGCGGTCCGCACGCCCTGTGCCGCCGCGTGGCGCGCAGCACGGCGGCGCTGGGCCTGAGCGCGCAGCTGGGCGCCGCCCCCACCGCCCAGGGCGCCTGGCTGCTGGCGCGCGCCGGCCGCCAGCGCGGCCTGCCGCTGCGCCGCCGGGTGCTGCGCCTGGACCGCCTGCGGCGCCGCCTGGACCAGCTGCCCTGTGAACTCCTGCATGCCAGCCTGCCGTACGCGGACTGGCTCAACGGTATCGCCGCGCACCGCCTGGGCGACTTGCGCGCCCTGCCCCGCCCCGGCCTGCAGCGCCGCACCAGCGCGCGCCTGCTGGCCGACCTGGACCGCGCCTACGGCGAGGCGCCCGAATTGTTCGAATGGCTGCAGGCGCCCAAGACTTTTTCGGCCCGCATCGAAACCTTCGACCGCATCGAGCACGCGCATGCGCTGCTGCATGGCGCCACCCAGCTGCTGGCCCAGCTGGCCGGCTGGCTCACGGTGCAGCAGCTGGCCATCCGCGCCATCACACTGTGGATGGAGCACGAGCGCGGGCGCGCCGCCATCGCCCCCACGCCGCTGGAGATCATGCTGGCCGAACCGGCCTGGCAGGACAGCCATCTGATACGCCTGCTCAAGGAACGCCTGGCCAAGGTCGAACTGAGCGCGCCGGTGATCGCGCTGCGCCTGGAAACGCTGAAGCTGGAACCCATGCGCCCACCGACGGAATCGCTGTTCCCCGAACCGGGCGGCACGCCGGAGGATTTCAACCGCCTGCTGGAACTGCTGACCGCCCGCCTGGGCGCGGACAACGTGCTGGTGCCGGCCATGGTTCAGGACTACCGCCCGGAGGTGGGCAACGCCTGGACGCCAGCGACCGCCAAACGCCCGGCGGCGCAGCCCGGCGTGATCGCGGCCGACCGCCCGTTCTGGCTGCTGGCCCGGCCGGTGCCGCTGCTGATGCGCGACGAACGCCCCTGGTACGGCAGTGCGCTCAAGCTGATACGCGGCCCGGAACGCATGGAAGTCGGCTGGTGGGGCGAAAAAACCGTGGTGCGCGACTACTACGTCGGCCAGGGCGCCGACGCCACCTGTTACTGGCTGTACCTGGAGCGCGGCGCACAGGCGCGCTGGTTCCTGCACGGGCTGTATGCCTGAACAGCAATGGGGTAACATGGCAACTCCGCCATTGTTACAGGACTACCATTGGACACCATGCAACTGGCCGGCGCCATCCTGTTCGGACTGGCCCTGCTGCACACCTTCGCCGCCAAGTCGTTCGAGGCCCTGGCGCACCGCCACCCGCGCCACGCCGGCCTGTTCCACCTGCTGGGCGAGGTCGAGGTGGTGTTCGGCTTCTGGGCCTTCCTCCTGGTGCTGTTCATGGCGCTGCTGCAGGGCGGCCAGGCGGCCACCGCCTACGCCGAATCGCGCCAGTACACCGAGCCGCTGTTCGTGTTCGTGGTGATGGTGGTGGCGGCCTCGCGCCCGGTGCTGGACATCGTGCAGCGCCTGCTGCGCGCCATCGCCCGCCTGCTGCCGCTGCGCACCGAGGTCGCCATGACCTGGCTGGGACTGGCCCTGGTGCCGCTGACCGGCTCCCTGATCACCGAGCCGGCCGCCATGACCCTGGCGGCCCTGATGCTGGCGCCGCTGGTGTTCCGCGACGGCGTGCCGGAATGGCTGAAATACGCCGCCCTGGGCGTGCTGTTCGTGAACGTCTCCATCGGCGGCACCCTGACCTCCTATGCCGCGCCGCCAGTGCTGATGGTGGCGTCCACCTGGCAGTGGGACAGCGCCTTCATGGCCGCGCACTTCGGCTGGAAGGCCGCCCTGGCGGTGCTGCTCAACGCCAGCGTGGCGACCGCCGTGCTGCGCAAGCACCTGTCCCCGCCTGCGGCTGGCCACCAGGCGCAGGAACAGGAGCGGGCGCCGCTGCTGGTCAGCCTGATCCACCTGGGCTTCCTGGCCGCCATGGTGGTGCTGGGCCACCATCCGGTGCTGTTCCTCGGCCTGTTCCTGCTGTTCCTGGGCTTCACCCAGGCCTATGAACGCTACCAGTCGCCCCTGATCATCAAGGAAGGCCTGCTGGTGGGCTTTTTCTTGGCCGGGCTGGTGGTGCTGGGCGGGATGCAGCAATGGTGGCTGCAGCCCATCGTGTCCAGCCTGTCGCCGCTGGCCCTGTTCTTCGGCGCCACCGCGCTGACCGCCATCACCGACAACGCCGCCCTGACCTATCTCGGCTCGCTGATAGACGGCATATCGCCGGGCTCGCAATACATGCTGATGGCCGGCGCCGTCACCGGCGGCGGCCTGACCGTGATCGCCAACGCCCCCAATCCGGCCGGGGTGGCGCTGCTGCGGCGCGGCTTCAACGATGCATCGATAGGCGCAGGCGCGCTGCTGCTGGGCGCCCTGGCGCCGACCGCCGTGGCGGCTGCCGCCTTTTTGCTGTTGTGATGTTCAGCGCCGGCGCTGGCGCTTGAAGAAGTCCAGCAGCATCCTGCTGGCATCCGGCCCGGCCGCGTGGTTGAACTTGTGGGTAGCGTCGCCGCCGCTCCAGGCATGCGGCAGGTCGTCCACCCGGGCCACGCGCAGCACCAGCTTGCGGCCATCGTGGTAATCCTCGATCCGATGCGCGCCGTGGCGCGCGCCGCGTCCCGGCTTGAGCGTCACCCTGGGCGGCGCCGAGGGCGGCAGGCCGTTCAGCAGCAGGCTTTGGCGCACCAGCTGCTGCTGGTTCACCGGCCGCACCACGGTATCGCCCCAGCCCTGGATCAGGATGGTGGGCAGGACCGGAAAGCGCGCGCGCGCCTGCATGAGCTCGTGGATGGCGGCCTCGGTGCGCAGTCCCGCGCCATGCCGCATCACGGCCAGCGCGCCCACCGGGCTGTGTCCGGCGCCGAAGGCCGGGCCGGAATGCAGGCCCACCGCCGCGATCAGCTCGGGACGATGCAGCGCCAGGATGTGCGCCATCCCGGCGCCGGCCGATATGCCGGCGGCGTAGATGCGGCTACGGTCGATTGCATACTGCGCCATCACCTCGCCCAGCACGCCCATCACCAGGGGCAGGTCGCCGCCGCCCTGCTGGGTGGCGCGCTCGTACCACTTCCAGCAGCGCTGCGCATGGTTGCCAAGCGACTGCTGCGGATACAGCACCGCATAGCCCATGCGCTCGGCCACCTGGTTCATGCGCGTGCCCTGCGCGAACTGGGTGGCGGTCTGCTGGCAGCCATGCAGCATCACCACCAGCGGCCATCCTTGCGGCGGGGTGGGCTGATCGGGCAAATACAGCCAGTAGTTGATGCGCTGGGCCGGCAGGCCTGAGCCGGCCGCCACCGTGTGCTGCGCCGCCAGCCATTTGCCCGGCGCCGGCGCCGGGGCGACGGCGCGCGCACCGGCAGCGGACGATGCGGCGGCAGCACGGGCCCTGGGCACGGGCTTCGGCGCCGCCGGCGATGTGTGGACGGGTTTGGGTATGGACGGCTTGGCAGCGGATGGCTTGGACTTGACCGCCGCCTTGGTTCCCGCCTTGGTTCCCGCCTTGGTTCCCGCCTTGGCTCCCGCCTTGGCGCGGCGCGGCGGCGCGGACAACAGGGGCGCCAGCAGCGCCTCGGTAGCCTTGCCGATGGCGCGGCGCTGGGCCTTGCCGCCCTTGGCCAGGCTGCGCAGCAGGCGCACTCCCGGCGCCAGCTTCACCATGACGTATTCCCGATATCGGCCTTCATCGCGCTCCTCCCGTGCAGCGGACAGTCTGGCACCACGCCGTCCGCGCGTCGGTACGCCACCCCGCTTTAGGGGGCGTCAGCGCAGCATGGACTCCCACACTTTCTGCAGGCGCTTGGCCGATACCGGCATCGGCGTGCGCAGCTCCTGGGCGAACAGCGACACCCGCAGCTCCTCCAGCATCCAGCGGAATTCCACCATCTTCGGATCGGTGTTCTTGCCGGCCTGCTTGTCGCGGCTGGCGCGCAAATAGGGTGCGGCGGCCTGTTGCCATTCCGCCATCAGCTTGGCGTCGCGGGCCGGATCGGCGCGCAGCTTCTCCATGCGCACGTTCATGGCCTTCAGGTAGCGCGGGAAGTGCGCCAGCTGGCTGTAGTCGTTTTCGGACAGGAAGCGCTTGTGCACCAGGCCCTGCAGCTGCTGCTGCATGTCCTGCGCGGCCTGCTGCGGCAAGCCCTGCAGGCGCTTGGGCAGGCCGTGGAACTCGGTCAGCACCTGCGACAGCAGGCGCGCGATCTCGTTCACCAGCAGCACCAGGCGCGACTTGCCCTCGTCCTTGCGTTTGGCGAAGGCGGCCGCATCCAGCGGCAGCGGGTCCTGCAGGCAGGCGATGTCCAGCGCCTTGTTGATGATCTGCTCGCGCAGCTCCTCCTGGGTGCCCATGGACATGAACTGCATGCCCATCTGCTGCAGGTTGGGGATGCTTTTTTCGATGAACTTGATCTGGTCCTTCATCTGCAGCGCGAACAGGCGGCGCAGGCCGGTGCGGTGGGTGCGCTCGGCCACGGTGGGATCGTCGAACACTTCCAGGTCGCAGCAGGTGCCCTTGTCCACCAGCGCCGGGAAGCCGATCAGGGTCAGCTTGCCTTGCTGGATTTCGAGGATTTCCGGCAGCTCGCCAAAGGTCCACGAGGTCAGGTTGGTCAGCGTGATGTTGCTGGCCGGCGCAGCCGCAGCATTAGCAGCTGGCGCGGCCTTGGCGGAGGCCTTGCCGGTTGCGGCAGCCACAGGCGCCGGGCTGACGGCGCGCGCCGCCACCGTGGACTGGGGCCCGGATGCCTCGGCCATTTTCTGGAAGCTGTCGCGCGCCTGATGGCCGTATTCGGCCTGCAGCGTGGCCAGGTTGCGGCCCATGTCCAGCTGGCGGCCATGCTCGTCGATCACCTTGAAGTTCATGAAGTGGTGGGCGGGCAGGGTCTCCGGCTTGAAGTCGGTGGTCAGCACGCGGATGGTCAGCTGCTCGCGGATATCGTCGATGATGGCATCGACCAGCTCTCCCCGTCCGAAGGCGTGCGCTTCCTGCACCCGCTCGCAGAATTTGGCCGCGTACTCCGGCAACGGCACGCAATGGCGGCGCAGCTTCTGCGGCAGGGATTTCAGCAGCAAAT
The DNA here is from genome assembly GCF_053572355.1 of Duganella kummerowiae. Classification (NCBI taxonomy): domain Bacteria; kingdom Pseudomonadati; phylum Pseudomonadota; class Betaproteobacteria; order Burkholderiales; family Oxalobacteraceae; genus Duganella; species Duganella kummerowiae. The sequence goes on along the minus strand of NZ_JBKFEH010000010.1, from coordinate 260,561 downwards.
GCACCTTTTCCTTCAGCATGCCCGGCACCAGCCATTCGGCGCGCGAGCGCGACAGCTGGTTCAGCGCATACAGCGGCACCGCCAGCGTCACGCCATCGCGCACGCTGCCCGGCTCGAAGTGGTAGGTCAGCTGCAGTTCCAGTCCGCTTACCGACATGGTCTTGGGGAACAGGTCGGTGGTCACGCCGGCCGCCTCGTGGCGCATCAGCTCGTCGCGGTTCAGGTACAGCAGCTTGGGTTCCGCGGCGGTGGCTTCCTTGTGCCAGCTTTCAAAACCGGCGCCGTTCACCACCTCGGACGGTATCAGCTTGTCGTAGAAGGCGAAAATCAGCTGCTCGTCCACCAGCACGTCCTGGCGGCGCGACTTGTGCTCCAGGTTCTCGATTTCCTTCACCAGCTTGTGGTTGTGGGCGTAGAACGGCGCACGGGTCTCGTAGTCGCCGCCGACCAGGGCGTCGCGGATGAAGATCTCGCGCGCCTCGGCCGGATTGAACTTGCCGTAGTTGATGCGGCGCTGGCTGTACACCACCAGCCCGTACAGGGTGGCGCGTTCCGATGCCGTGACTTGCGCCGAGCGCTTTTCCCAGCGCGGCTCGCCCCACGATTTCTTCAGCAAATGGCCGCCCACCTTCTCCAGCCATTCCGGCTCGATTTTGGCGACGCAGCGCGCGTACAGCCGGGTGGTGTCCACCAGCTCGGCCGCCATGATCCACTTGCCCGGCTTTTTCAGCAGCGAGGAACCGGGCCAGATATGGAACTTGATGCCGCGCGCGCCGAGGAAACCGGCGCCTGCCTCTTCCTCCTGCTTGAAGCCCACGTTGCCCAGCAGGCCGGTCAGCAGCGCCAGGTGCAGGTTCTCGTAGGTGGCCGGGCTGTCGTTCAGGCGCCAGCCCTGCTCCTTGACGATGGTCAGCAGCTGCGAGTGCACGTCGCGCCACTCGCGCAGGCGCACCTGGGACAGGAAGTTGGCGCGGCAATTGTCCTGCAGCTGGCGGTTGGTTTTCTTGTGCTCGATGGCGTTCTCGAACCAGCGCCAGATCTTCAGGTAGCTGGTGAACTCGGACTTTTCATCGGCGAATTTTTTATGGGCCTCGTCGGCCGCCTGCTGCGCTTCCAGCGGCCGGTCGCGCGGGTCCTGCACCGACAGCGCCGAGGCAATGATCAGCACCTCGTCCAGGCACACGTTCTCATGCGCGGCCAGTATCATGCGGCCCACGCGCGGGTCCAGCGGCAGCTTGGCCAGCTTGCGGCCCAGGGGCGTCAGCTGGTTGTACTCGTCCACCGCGCCCAGCTCCTGCAGCAGCTGGTAGCCGTCGGCGATGGCGCGCGCCAGCGGCGGCTCGATGAAGGGAAAGCTCTCGACATCGGTCAGGTGCAGCGTCTTCATGCGCAGGATGACCGAGGCCAGCGACGAGCGCAGGATTTCCGGCTCGGTGAATTTGGGCCGCTGCAGGTAATCCTGCTCGTCGTACAAACGGATGCAGACGCCGTCGGCCACGCGGCCGCAGCGGCCGGCGCGCTGGTTGGCGGCCGATTGCGCGATGGGCTCGATCTGCAGCTGCTCGACCTTGTTGCGGTAGCTGTAGCGCTTGACGCGCGCCAGGCCGGCGTCCACCACGTAGCGGATGCCGGGCACGGTCAGCGAGGTCTCGGCCACGTTGGTGGCCAGCACGATGCGGCGCGCATTGGTCGTGCGGAACACACGCTCCTGCTCTTCCACCGACAGGCGGGCGAACAGCGGCAGGATTTCCACATGCGGCGGATGATGCTTGCGCAGCGCCTCGGCGCAGTCGCGGATTTCACGCTCGCCGGGCAGGAACACCAGCACGTCGCCGGAACCGATGCGGCACAGCTCGTCGACGCCATCGACCACGGCATCCATCAGGTCGCGCTTCTCGCGCGCGGCGGCGGTGCGGGCGCCGCGTCCCTCGGCGTTGGCGATGGCCACCGCATTGCCGCCCGGGTTGGCCTTGTTCGGCACATCGGTCTCGATCGGGCGGTAGCGCACCTCCACCTGGTACAAGCGGCCAGACACTTCGATCACCGGCACCGGCGGCCGGTCCGGCATGGCGAAATGGCGCGCGAAGCGCTCGGCGTCGATGGTGGCCGAGGTGATGATCACCTTCAGGTCGGGGCGGCGCGGCAGCAGCTGCTTGAGGTAGCCCAGCAAAAAATCGATGTTCAGGCTGCGCTCGTGGGCCTCGTCGATGATGATGGTGTCGTAGCCCTTGAGCAGCGGGTCGGTCTGGGTCTCGGCCAGCAGGATACCGTCCGTCATCAGCTTGACCGAGGCGCCCTTGTTCAGGGTGTCGGTGAAGCGCACCTTGAAGCCCACGTGCTCGCCCAGCGGCGAGCCCAGTTCCTGGGCGATGCGCTTGGCGGTGGACGAGGCCGCGATACGGCGCGGCTGGGTGTGGCCGATCAGGCCGGCCTGGCCGCGTCCCAGCTCCAGGCAGATCTTGGGCAGCTGGGTGGTCTTGCCGGAACCGGTCTCGCCGGAGACGATGATGACCTGGTGCCGGCGCAGGGCCTCGGCAATCTCGCCGCGCCGGCCCGATACCGGCAAATCCTCAGGATAGGTGATGGGCGGCAGCGGATTGCGGAACGCCGCTTCGGCCGCCCTGGCGGCCTGCTCTTCCGGCGTCAGGCGCGGCGGGCGGCCGCCACGCTGGCGCGTCTCGCCAGCAGTGGCGGCGCGCGGCGCGCCCTCGCCCACCGGGACGCCGTCACCTCGTCCGCCACGCGGATGCCCGCCCCTGCCCTCCTGCCCTTGCGGGCGCGGTGGGCGGCGGTCGGAGGACGATGCGGGAGAGTTGCTCGGAGTTTGAGGTTTGTTGCTGGCTTCAGACATTGTTTTTTACAAGTATTTTTTAGCGCGCAAGTCGCGCAGCGAATTATAATGCGGCCAATGGAAAACCCTACCCAATTCGTCCAATGGCTGCGCTCTGTCGCGCCCTACATCCACGCCTTCCGTGGCAAGACCTTCGTGGTCGCCTTCCCCGGTGAACTGGTGGCGGCCGGCGCCCTGCAGGTGCTGGCGCACGACCTGTCGCTGCTGCACGCACTGGACATCAACGTGACCGTGGTGTACGGCTCGCGGCCCCAGGTGGCCGAGCAACTGGCCCTGCGCAACGTAGAAGGGCGCTTCCACAACGGCGTGCGCATCACCGATCCGGCCGCCATGGAATGCGCCAAGGAAGCCGCCGGCGAACTCCGCCTGGACATCGAGGCCGCCTTCAGCCAGGGCTTGCCCAACACACCCATGTCGAACGCGGCGATCCGTATCATTTCCGGCAACTTCATCACGGCCAAGCCGCTGGGCGTGATCGACGGCGTGGACCTGGAACTGACCGGCGTGACGCGCAAGGTGGACGCCGAGACCATCCATTCCATCCTCGGCTCGGACGGCCTGGTGCTGTTGTCGCCGCTGGGCTTCTCGCCCACCGGCGAAGCGTTCAACCTGACCATGGAAGACGTGGCCTGCAGCGCCGCCATCGCCCTGCACGCCGACAAGCTGATCTTCATCACCGAGACCGAGATGATGAAGGACGCCGCCGGGGTCGAGATCCACGAACTGTCCTCGCACCAGGCCGAGGCCGTGCTGCAGGCCGGCTTCCTGCCGGACGCCACCGCCTTCTACCTCAAGCACTGCATCAAGGCCTGCGACAACGGCGTCGAGCGCTCGCACATCGTGCCCTTCGCGATGGACGGCTCGGCCCTGCTGGAACTGTTCACCCACGATGGCGTCGGCACCATGATCTCGCACGAGAACCTGGAATCGCTGCGCCAGGCCAGCATCGAGGACGTGGGCGGCATCATCAAGCTGATCGAGCCGCTGGAGGCCGATGGCACCCTGGTCAAGCGCGGCCGCGAGCTGATCGAACGCGAGATCGAGATGTTCTCCGTGATCGAGCACGATGGCGTGATCTTCGGCTGCGCCGCCCTGTATCCGTTCCCGGAGCAGAAGATGGCCGAAATGGCCTGCCTGACCGTCAATCCCGAGGTGCAGGCCCAGGGCGACGGCGAACGCATCCTCAAGCACATGGAAAACCGCGCCCGCGCCCTGGGCCTGACCAAGCTGTTCGTGCTGACCACCCGTACCGCACACTGGTTCATCAAGCGCGGCTTCGCTCCGGCCACGGTGGACGCCCTGCCCAAGGACCGCCAGCGCATGTATAACTGGCAGCGCAAATCCCAGGTTTTGATTAAAACCTTATAATCGCTGTTTTACACCCACCGTTTCAGGAGCAACCCCGATGGCCCGCACCGTTCATTGCATTAAACTCAACAAGGAAGCCGAAGGCTTGGATTTCCCGCCGTATCCGGGCGAGCTGGGCAAACGCATCTACGAGTCGGTGTCCAAGGAAGCCTGGGCCGCGTGGCTCAAGCACCAGACCATGCTGGTCAATGAAAACCGCCTCAACCTGGCCGACGTGCGCGCCCGCAAATACCTGGCCACGCAAATGGAGAAGCATTTCTTCGGCGAAGGCGCCGACCAGGCCATGGGCTACGTGCCGCCCACCGCCTGAGCGCCCTGCGCCCTTGCCTGCAAACGGCCCGCCTGCGCGGGCCGTTTTCATTGAACCTGTCGCAAAATGAGCAGGGCTAGGCGCCGCGACGCAGGCAGTGCGCATGCACGGCAAGGAGCGGCAACGACGCCATGGTCTTTTTGAAACGGGTTCTAGAAGGTGAGCTTGCGCACGCCGTCGGCAGTGCCCAGCAGGCAGACGTCGGCGCCGCGCGCCGCGAACAGGCCCACCGCCACCACGCCCACGATCTGGTTGATCTGCTGTTCCAGGCCTTTCGGATCGGCGATGGCCAGGCCGGACACGTCGATCAGCTCGCCGCCATTGTCGGTGATGTGGGGCTGGCCGTCCTTCAGGCGCAGCCTGGGCTGGCCGCCCAGGGCCGCCAGCTGGCGCATCACGGCGTTGCGCGCCATGGGCAGCACTTCCACCGGCAGGGCGAACTTGCCCAGCACTTCCACCAGCTTGGAGCCGTCGGCAATGCAGACGAACTGCCTGGACACCGAGGCCACGATCTTCTCGCGGGTCAGGGCCGCGCCGCCGCCCTTGATCATGGCGCCGGAAGCGTCGATCTCGTCGGCGCCGTCGATGTACACCGCGATGGACTCGACGTCGTTCAGGTCGAACACGGGGATGCCATGGCCGCGCAGGCGTGCCGCCGTCGCTTCCGAGGACGCCACGGTGCCCTTGATGCGGTCCTTGATCTTGGCCAGTTCATCGATGAAGAAGTTCGCGGTCGAGCCGGTGCCGACGCCGATGATTTCACCATCGACCACGTATTCGATGGCCGCGCGGGCCACCGCCTGTTTCAGTTCGTCTTGAGTCATGATTGCTAAAATAGAAAGGAGAAAGCTGGAGTGCCGCTATTTTAACGGATAGTGCATTTTCCACCGCGCTTGTGCGAAAATGGCCACGCTAGGGTCCAGTACTTCAAGATCGCCGGAAAGACGACATGAGAACGACCAATACTTACTTCTGCACCTCTTACCTCGGCCCCTGTCTGCCATGATCGCCCTGTCCGAACTGGAGAGCGATGCGCTGGTGCAAATCTTCAACATCGGCGCCACCCAGGCGGCGGCGGCCATGAGCACCATCGTACGTGAGCCGGTGCGCTTGTCGGTGCCCTCCATCAACTTCGTGGAACGCGGGGAGGTGGCGCGCCAGCTGGGCCGTTCCGAGCCCGGCCCCGAGCGCATCTGCGGGGTCAGCCAGCAATACGCCGGCGAATTCCAGACCGAGGCCCTGGTCATGTTCCCCGAGGATAAAAGCCTGGAAATCGTGCGCCTGATGATAGGCGAAGCCATCCCGCTGCAGGAGCTGACCGAGATGGAACAGGAAGCCCTGTGCGAGATCGGCAACATCATCCTCAATTCCTGCGTCGGCGCCATGGCCACCATCTTCCAGCGCGAGCTGAGCGGATCGCTGCCCCGCTACCACATTGGCACCAGCGGCCAGATCCTCAATGCCGGCGGCGGCAGCGAGGTGGTGCTGATGCTGCACATCGACTTCGTGCTGGAGAAACACCAGATCCATGGCTACGTCGCCTTTGTGCTGGACGTGGTGGCGCAAGCGGACCTGCAGGACCATATCAAGCTCTACATCGCGCGCGCGATGGGACAAGGCTGAGCATGGACGCCCCCATCGAAAGGCAAGGCTTGCTGCACAGCGTGCTGTGCTCGGTCAACCTGGGCGCCGTGGTGCTGGACGGCGAACGCCGCATCGTGCTGTGGAACAGCTGGATGGTGCGACACAGCGGGCTGGCGGCGGAGGCTGTACTGGGGCGCGAGCTGTTCGAGCTGTTCCCCGAACTGCGCGGCCAGCGCGTGGACGCCGCCATCGGCCAGGCCTTGCACAACAACTTTCCCTCCCTGCTGTCGCAAAGCCTGAACAAGGCGCCGTTCCCGCTGTACGCCAACCCGGCCGTGGACGCAGCCGGCGGCGGCAGGGAAAGGCTGCAGCAGGCGCTGGAAGTCAGCCCCATTGCGGTGCCCGGCGGCAGCCGCCACTGCCTGATCCAGATCAGCGATGTCAGCCTGGCGGTCGGGCGCGAGAAGCTGCTGCGCGAGCAGGCCATGGTGCTGCGCTCGCAGACCTTCTCGGACGGGCTGACCGGCATTGCAAACCGCCGCCATTTCGACGTGGCCATGGAAAAGGAGCAGCGCCGCGCGCGCCGCAACGGCACCGCGCTGTCGCTGCTGATGATAGACATCGACCACTTCAAGGCCTATAACGACCACTACGGCCACCAGAAGGGAGACCAGTGCCTGATGCAGGTGACGGCCGCGCTGTCGGGTATGCTTAAGCGCCCCTGCGACCTGATGGCGCGCTACGGCGGCGAGGAATTCGCCGTGATCCTGCCGGAGACGGAGGCGGCGCAGGCGGCGGCGCTGGCCGACACCCTGCGCGCCCGCGCGCTGGAACTGGCCATCCCGCACGAACGCCACAGCGGCGGCCTGCGCCACGTGACGGTCAGCATAGGCGTGGCGACCCAGCACCCAGGCGATGAGATCGACGTCGCCGCCCTGATCGGCGCAGCCGACCGCGCCCTGTACCAGGCCAAGCGCGCCGGCCGCAACCGCTGCGCCAGCTAGGCGATTGAGCTGGCGCACAGCGCCTGGCGTCGCTTGACGGTATAGGTATGCCTATGCATACTTATTCGCACATCGAATTCGATCCCGCCAAAGCCGATGCCAACCTGCGCAAGCACAAAGTGAGCTTCACCAAAGCGGAAGAAGCACTGCGGGATCCTTATTCCATCACGATAGAGGATAGCGACGCCATAGGCGAACAGCGTTTCATCACGCTGGGCGCGGATACCATAGCCGGGTATTATTTGTCGTCCATACTCCGCGCGGCGCATGTACCCGGCTGATCACCGCGCGCAAAGCCAGTGCCAGTGAAGCGAGGAAATATCATGCGCAGGGAATATGACTTCAGCAAAGGCGTTCGGGGTCCCGTAGTTGCAGCGCCGAACCAAACACGACTGCCTATTGCCTTGGACAACGAGGTAATCGAATTTTTTCAAGCGCAAGCGCTGAAACAAGGATGCGGCTACCAGTTTCTGATGAATAGCGCGCTGAAGACGGCAATGCTGGAAATCCGCGAACGCGAGGCGGCGGGACTTCCAGCACGTTTACGGCAGGCTTAGAGGGCGTTTCAAAATGAGCGTGGCGAGGCGCCGCAACGACGCCACGGTCTTTTTGAAATGGCCTCTTAACGCAGGCTGCTGGCGGCCTTGGCAATCTCGGTAATGCGGTCCCAGTCGCCGGCGGCGATGGCGTCCTTCGGGGTCAGCCAGGAGCCGCCCACGCAGGCCACGTTCTTCAGCGCCAGGAACTGCGCCGCCGTTTCCTGCGAGATGCCGCCGGTGGGGCAGAAGGTCACGTCCGGCAGCGGGCCTGCAATCCCGTTCAGCATGCCCACGCCGCCGGCGGGCACGGCCGGAAACAGCTTCAGTTGATAAAAGCCCTGCTCGCGCGCCGCCATCACCTCGGACGGCGTCATCACGCCTGGCAGCAGCGGCAGGCCGCTGCTCTTGGCCGCCGCGACCAGCGACGGGGTCAGGCCGGGCGACACGCCGAACACGGCGCCGGCGTCACGCGCCTGGGCGAATTCCTCCGGCTTGGTCAGGGTGCCGACGCCGACGATGGCGCCCTCCACTTCCGACATGGCGCGGATCGCGCCCAGGCCGTGCGCGGTGCGCAGGGTCACTTCCAGCACCCGGATACCGCCCGCCACCAGGGCCTTGGCCAACGGCACGGCGTGGTCGGGATCGTCGATCGCGATCACGGGGATCACGGCCGAGGTGCGCATAATATCGAGCAGGGACAGGGTCATATCAGGCTTCTTTCTTGATCAGGAAATCTTCATCGGAACCGGGCACCTTGGTGACGGCTTCCTCGGCGTGCAGCTCGACCGTGGTGCCCACCGGCGACGGCAGCGGGAAGGTCGCGGCGCCCTGCTCGGCCTCGCTCACGCACTGGCGGAACATGGAAAACAGCTCGCGCCCCATGCCGATGGTATTCGGACTGAGGTCGGCCGTGGCCTGCGAACGCGCATGCCAGGTGGCCGAGTCGACCTTGGCTTCCAGCGTGCCGTCCTTGGCGCACAGGCGGATGATGTCGCCGGTGCGCACCAGGCCCAGCGGACCGCCGGCCAGGACCTCGGGCGACACGTGGATGGCGGCCGGCACCTTGCCCGACGCGCCCGACATGCGGCCATCCGTCACCAGCGCCACGTGGCGGCCGGCGTCCTGCAGGTTGGCCAGCGCCGGGGTCAGCGCGTGCAGTTCCGGCATGCCGTTGGCGCGCGGGCCCTGGAAGCGCACCACGGCCACGAAGTCACGGTCCAGCTGGCCGGCCTTGTAGGCCGCCATGAAGGCTTCCTGGGAATCGAACACGATGGCCGGCGCTTCCACGGTCTGATGCTCGGGCTTGACGGCCGACACCTTCATCACGGCGCGGCCCAGGTTGCCCTGCACCAGGCGCATACCGCCATCCGGCGAGAATGGCGCGCTGGCAGGGCGCAGCACCTTGTCGTCGCCGGACACGGGCGCCGCCTCCTTCCACACCACACCCTTGCCGCCTTCGGCCAGGAAGGGTTCGGTGCAGTGGGCGCGCAGGCCCAAACCGAGGATGGTCTTGACGTCCTCGTGCAGCAGGCCGGCGTCCAGCAGTTCGCGGATCACGTAGCCGGTGCCGCCGGCCGCGTGGAAGTGGTTGACGTCGGCTTCGCCGTTCGGATAGATGCGGCACAGCAGCGGCACCACGGCCGACAGCTCGTTGAAGTCATTCCAGTCGATCACGATGCCGGCCGCGCGCGCGATCGCCACCAGGTGCAGCGTGTGGTTGGTGGAGCCGCCCGTGGCCAGCAGGGCCACGATGCCGTTGATGATGGCTTTCTCGTCGATCACATGGCCGACCGGCAGGTATTCGCCGCCCTGGTCGGTGATCTGGGCCGCGCGCTGGGCGGCAGCGGCGGTCAGCGCATCGCGCAGCGGGGTGTTGGGGGTGATGAAGGCGGCGCCCGGCAGGTGCAGGCCCATCACTTCCATCAGCATCTGGTTGCTGTTGGCGGTGCCGTAGAAGGTGCAGGTGCCTGCCCCGTGGTAGGAGCGCGATTCACCCTCCAGCAACTCCTCGCGGCCAACCTTGCCCTGGGCGTACAGCTGGCGCACCTTGGCTTTTTCCGAATTCGAGATGCCGGTGGTCATGGGGCCGGCGGGGATGAACACGGCCGGCAGGTGGCCGAAGTGCAGCGCACCGATCAAGAGGCCCGGCACGATCTTGTCGCACACGCCCAGGTACACGGCGGCGTCAAACATATTGTGCGACAGCGCCACGGCGGTGGCCATGGCGATCGCGTCGCGCGAGAACAGCGACAGTTCCATGCCCGGCTGGCCCTGGGTCACGCCATCGCACATGGCCGGCGTGCCGCCGGCGAATTGCGCCACCGCGCCCACTTCACGTACGGCGTCCTTGATTATTTTCGGGAAGGTCTCGAAGGGCTGGTGCGCCGACAGCATGTCGTTATAGGCCGAGACGATGGCCACCGAGGGCTTGCGCAGTTCGCGCAGGGCCAGCTTGTCGTTGGCGGGGAAGGCCGCGAAGCCGTGCGCCAGGTTGGTACAAGCCAGCGCGCCGCGCTGTACGCCCTTGAAACGGGCCGCCTCCAGGTGCGCCAGGTAGGCGCCGCGGGAAGGCTTGCTGCGCTCGATGACGCGCGCTGTTACGGATTCGAGAACTGGGTGCACCGCCATGATCGGTTTCCTTGTATGGATGAATTCCGTGAAATTTTACTACAAAATGGTTGCATACAACGCATTTTATTATGCTTGGGATTGTTTATGAGCCCAACCCATGTAAACCAGTTTCAGAACGTCATGAACGCCTTGCCCCGTAAATGCGTGCCGGCACGGCATGTCACGGAACTGTAGTGAATTTACCGCATTATCCTGTATGATTCGCAATAATGGACTTGTTGACAAGTCCCAACCCTAGACCACGCCGACCATTATGCGCCAGCCTGCCCTGACTTCCACCGCCAGTTTCCTTGCCTTAGCATCCCACGCCGACCACGCCCGCCACTGGCAGCTGCGCCAGCTGTTTGCCGCCGACCCGCAGCGCTTCGACAAGCTGAGCGTGGAGGCGGCCGGCCTGTTCCTCGATTATTCCAAGAACCGCCTGGACGCCGGCACCATCGCGCTGTTGCTGGACCTGGCGCGCGAGCGCGGCGTGGAACAGCGCCGCGACGCCATGTTCGCCGGAGAGCGCATCAATCTTACCGAACATCGCGCCGTGCTGCATACGGCGCTGCGTTTGCCGCGCGGCAAAGCCCTGCACGTGGACGGCCAGGACGTCACTGGCGACGTGCACGCCGTGCTGGACCGCATCAAGGACTTCACCGACCGCGTGCGCAATGGCGCCTGGCTGGGCCACAGCGGCAAGCCCATCACCGACATCGTCAACATCGGCATAGGCGGCTCCGACCTGGGTCCGAAAATGGCCGTGCTGGCGCTGCGCTCCTACGCCCACCCGCGCCTGAAGATGCACTTCGTGTCCAACGTGGACGGCCATGACATGGACGCCGTGCTGGGCCAGGTCAATCCGGAAACCACCCTGTTCATCGTCGCCTCCAAGACCTTCACCACGGCCGAGACCATGCTCAACGCCGGCACCGCGCGCGCCTGGTTCCTGCAGCACGCCGCCGAGGAGGCGCTGGCGCGCCATTTCGTGGCCGTGTCCACCAACACCGAAGCCGTGAGCCGGTTCGGCATCGACACCGCCAACATGTTCCCGTTCTGGGACTGGGTGGGCGGCCGCTACTCCGTGTGGTCGGCCATCGGCCTGCCGGTGGCGCTGGCGGTGGGCTTCGGCTACTTCAGCGACTTCCTGGCCGGCGCCCACGCCCTGGATGAGCACTTCCGCAGCGCGCCGCTGGAACAGAATATGCCGGTGCTGCTGGCCCTGGTCGGCTTCTGGAACCGCCAGTTCCTGGGCGCAGGTTCGCTGTCGATCGCGCCCTACCACCAGGACCTGAACCGCTTCCCGGCCTACCTGCAGCAGCTGGAAATGGAAAGCAACGGCAAGCGCGTCACCACCGGCGGCGCCGAAGTCGACACCCCGACCTGCCCGGTGGTGTGGGGCGAGTGCGGCACCAACGCCCAGCACGCCTATTTCCAGCTGCTGCACCAGGGCACGGATGTCACGCCCATCGACTTCATCGCCGCCCTGCGCCCCACCCACGACCTGGCCGGCCACCACGACGCCCTGCTGGCCAACTGCTTCGCCCAGTCGGAAGCCTTCATGACCGGCAAGACCGCCGACGAAGTGCGCGCCGACCTGCAGGCGCAGAAGCTGTCCGAGGCCGAGATCGTGGCATTGGTGCCGCACAAGACCTTCCCCGGCAACCGTCCCAGCAACACCATCCTGATGGACCAGCTGACCCCGTCCGCGCTGGGCGCCCTGATCGCCCTCTACGAGCACAAGACCTTTGTGCAGGGCGTGCTGTGGGACGTCAACAGCTTCGACCAGTGGGGCGTGGAACTGGGCAAGGTGCTTGCCAAGACCATACAGTCGGAACTGGCCGGCGAGGCCGAGCCAGCCCGCCATGACAGCTCGACCAACGGCCTGATCGCCATGGCCAAGGCCGCCCGGCACATCTGAGGAACGGCGTATGAGCAAGTATCAAGTGGAAGTGGCGGTCGACGAGGTGATGCAGACCGGCGAATGCCCGCTCTGGCATCCTGTGGAGCAGGTACTGTACTGGGTCGACATTCCGGCCTTTACCGTGCACCGCTGGGATCCGGCCACGGGCGCGCGCCGCCAGTGGAAGCTGGACAGCGAGCCGGCCGCGCTGGCGCACAGCGACCGGGGCGGCCTGGTCGTGGCCCTGCGCAGCGGCTTCGCCCACCTGGACACGGCCGCAGCCGGCGACGCGCCGGTGCTCACGTCCATCGCGCCGGCGCCCTACGACACCGCCACCACCCGCTACAACGATGGCCGGGTGGACGGCGCCGGCCGCTTCTGGGTCGGCACCATCTACGAGCCGCGCGACCGCCAGGCCGCGGAAATGTATGTGCTTGAAAAGGGCAAGGTGCGCCTGGCCTGGGCCGGCGGCGCCACGGTCTCCAACGGCCTGGGCTTCAGCCCGGACCAGACCATCCTGTACCACGCAGACACCACCTCGCACCAGGTGCGCCGCTACGATTACGACCTGGCCACGGGCACGGCGTCCAACCAGCGATTGCTGCGCCAGTTCTCCACCGACAAGGCCAACCATTACGGCGGCCGTCCCGATGGCGCCGCCGTCGACAGCGAAGGGAATTACTGGAGCGCCCAGTTCGAAGGCGCCCGCATCGTCAAGCTCTCGCCGGAAGGCGAGATCCTGGACCAGATCGCGCTGCCGGCGCGCTGCCCCACCATGGTGGCGTTTGGCGGCGCCGACCTGCGCACGCTCTACATCACGAGCGCCGGCGCGCGGCCTGCAGCCGAACTGGAACAGTACGCGCAGAACGGCAAGCTGCTGTCCGTGCGGCTGCCGGTGCCGGGCCGCGCGGAGCCCGCCTACCGCGCGTAGCCACGGGCGTGCCACGATAGGGGCACATGGCTCAACCCTGCAGCGCCAGGCGGCGCTGGCCGCCGTCTTCGCGGCCATCATTGCCGCCCTCCAGCTTGAAGGCCGCCACCAGCCCGGTCAGGTGATGCACCTGCTGGGCCAGCGCCTCGGCCGCCGCCGCGTCCTCTTCCACCAGGGCGGCATTCTGCTGGGTGCTCTCGTCGAATTCGCCAATGGCGCTGTTGATGCGCTCTATGCCCTCGTTCTGCGCCTGGCTGGCGTTGCTCATCTGGCCCATGATGGCCGTCACGCGCTGCACGCTGTCCACCACTTGCAGGATGGTGGCGCCGGCTTCCTCGACCAGCTTGTGGCCGCCCTCCACCGTCTGCACGGTATTGCCGATCAATTCCTTGATTTCACGGGCGGCGCCGGCCGAGCGCTGCGCCAGGTTGCGCACCTCGGAGGCCACCACGGCGAAACCGCGGCCCTGCTCACCGGCGCGGGCCGCTTCCACGGCCGCGTTCAGGGCCAGGATGTTGGTCTGGAAGGCAATCCCGTCGATCACGGAAATAATGTCCACGATCTGGCGCGAGGAGGCGTGGATGTCGCCCATGGTGGCCACCACCTCGCGCACCGCCTCGCCGCCCTTCTGGGCGATGGTGGAGGCGCTTTGCGCCAGCTCGTTAGCCTGGCGGGCGTTCTCGTTGTTCTCGCGCACGGCGGCCGCCAGGCGCGCCATGGAGGACGCGGTCTGTTCTATGCTGCTGGCCTGGCGCTCGGTGCGGCGCGACAGGTCGGCATTGCCATATGCGATTTCGCTGGAGGCGTCGGCGATGGTGTGGGCGCCGTCGCGCACGCCGGACAGGGTGTTGCGCATGGTGCCTATCATCTGGCGCAGCGAGCGCGCCAGGCGGCTGCGCGGCTCGGGGCCCGCTACGGACAGGTCGATGCGGCCCTCGATGGCGGCCAGCGCGGAGACGATGGTTTCCAGCTCGGCGGCCTGGGTGGCGGCGCGCCGCAGCAGCGTGGCCAGGAAGATCAGCACGCCCGACTCCACCACCACGTAGGCCGCGTGGATGAATACGGTCGACAGCTGCGGACGGGTGAAGCACAGCACGCCATAGCCCCACTCCTGCAAATAATGGAAGCTCAGGTGGTGCACCGCGGCCACCCCGGCCGCCACCACGATGGGGCGCCAGTCGCGGTAGGCCAGCAGGAAGGCCAGGTAGACGAAGATACCGAAGTGCAACTCGGTCAGGCCGGCGCCCTGATGGATGTTCAGGCCGGCGAACACCATCACCGAGGTGGCCACCACGCAGCGCGTCGGCAGCGCCCCGGACGCGCTGAAATACAGTACGGTGGGCAGGCCGGCGGCCGGCAGGCCGACCAGCAGCGCCAGCAGCCAGGTATCGTGCAAGCCGGCCAGGGCCAGCGAGAACAGCATCAGGGCCCACAGCACGCACAGCATCATGCGGTCGGCCTGGACGGCTATCACTTGCAAGGGATCGTAGGTAGTTTTCATGGATACTCCATAGCGCGGCACGGCGTGCGGCACAGCTATAATGGAAATGTCTGCGTGGCCCATGATTGCGTGGGCGATGACCGCGTGGACAATAAACGTCGACAAGGGCTGCGGCAGGTAGGGGGCCGCGGTGTAGGGTGCCGCGTAAGGGCGGCGCATGCTGGCGTGATGAGCGGAGTCGCAACGCAATGGGGCGCGGACCGTCGCGGATCGCATGCACTAGAAGCGAAATTGTAGCACTTATTTTCCGTTGAGCAACTGTGTGCCCGTCAAGCGTGGCGTTTGCGCCGCATGTCAGCCCAGCCCACGACGTCCATGCCGTAGTAAATTTTCTTGCATCACGACTTGCAACGTAGTAAATTTACACAATTCTTCCGGCCCACCACACTTTTACACACGATTATGGCTCTCAACGACTTTGACCTGGTTTTGTTTGGCGGTAGCGGCGATCTGGCGATGCGCAAGCTGCTGCCCGCGATGTATGCCCGCGATGTCGCCAACGACCTGCCGCCCACCGCCCGCATCATCTGCGTGGGCCGCCAGGACAGCAGCCAGGAGGAATTCCTCAAGATCGTGGACAGTACCTCGCGTCCCCTGATCAAGTCGCCGGCCGTGACCCCGGCCGCCTGGGCCCGCTTTACAGCGCGCATCACCTACGTCTCGCTGAACGCCACCGATTCCGGCAGCTACGGCCCGCTGGCCGAGACCCTGCGCAAGGATGGCGGCGTGACCTGGGTTTATTATCTGGCCACCCCGCCGCACCTGTTCGCCCAGATCTGCGACAACCTCAAGGATAACGGCCTGGCCACCCCCAACGCCCGCGTGGTACTGGAAAAGCCGCTGGGCCGCGACCTGGAATCGGCCAAGCAGATCAATTTCGAGGTCGGCAAGGTCTTCAACGAGTCGCAGATCTACCGCATCGACCACTACCTGGGCAAGGAAACCGTGCAGAACCTGCTGGCCCTGCGCTTCGGCAACGTGCTGTTCGAGCCGCTGTGGCGCCGCGAGTGGATCTCCGACGTGCAGATCACCATTGCCGAGAAGCTGGGCGTGGGCAACCGCATGGGCTATTACGACACCTCGGGCGCGCTGCGCGACATGCTGCAGAACCACCTGCTGCAGCTGCTGTGCATCGTGGCCATGGAGCCGCCCACTTCGATCGCGCCGGACGCCGTGCGCGACGCCAAGCTGCAGGTGCTGCGCTCGCTCAAGCGCTTCACCCCGACCACGCTGGCGCAGAACATCGTGCGCGGCCAGTACCGCGCCGGCCACGTGGACGGCCAGGCCGTGCCCAGCTACCGTGACGAGCCGGATGCGCCGCAATCCTCGCGCACCGAGACCTTTGTCGCCATGAAGGCCGAAATCGACACCTGGCGCTGGGCCGGGGTGCCGTTCTACCTGCGCACCGGCAAGCGCATGGCCGATTCGCTGGCCGAGATCGTGGTGCGCTTCAAGCAGATCCCGCACTCCATCTTCAACCAGCCGACCTCCAGCTTCGCGCCCAACTCGCTGGTGATACGTTTGCAGCCGGACGAAGGCCTGCGCATGAACCTGATGGCCAAGACGCCCGGCGACGGCATGCGCCTGAAGCAGGCCGAGCTGGAGCTGGATTTCCGCGAACAGTTCAAGGCGCCGCGCATGGACGCCTACGAGCGCCTGCTGCTGGACGTGCTGCGCGGCCAGCTGACCCTGTTCATGCGCGGCGACGAGCTGGAAGCGGCCTGGGAATGGGTGGAACCGATCCTCGATAACTGGGAGCAGGACGATTCCATGCCCATCCCCTACGCCGCCGGCACCTGGGGCCCGGCCGCCGCCTCTGCCCTGATCGGCCGCGACGGCCTGCAGTGGCGTGAAGAAGCGTTGCCTGAAGACTGAAGTCAGCAACGCAAGGAGGCCGGCCTTGCAAGGCCGGCCCGTTCCGCAGGCGCGGAGCTTGCTCCGCGAAACCCCTGCTCCACCCTTTCCAGAAGATTAACGGAAACCACGAATGCTCCTGGACTCCATCCGCACCCAGCTCGACTCGCTGTCCAAATCGGAACGCAAGGTGGCGCTGGCCGTGCTTGAGCACCCGGCCCAGACCGTGAACGAGAACATCACGGCGCTGGCCCGCAGCGCCCAGGTGTCGGAGCCTACCGTGGTGCGCTTTTGCCGCACCCTGGGTTACGACGGCTGGCACGAGTTCAAGCTCAAGCTGGCCCAGGGCCTGGCCCTGGCCCTGCCCGGCCTGAACGAGCAGCCGGCCCAGGACGACCTGGCGGCCGACCTGGTCAACAAGATCTGCAGCCGCTCCATCAACACCCTGCTCGACCTGCGCAACAACCTGCGCGCGGACACCATACAGCAGGCGCTCGACATCCTGTCCAAGGCCAGCAAGATCGAGTTCTACGGCCAGGGCACGTCCGGCATCGTGGCGGCCGACGCCCAGCACAAGTTCTTCCGCTCCGGCGTGCCCACCGTGGCCTACGCCGACCCCACCATCCACAGCATCGCCGCCGCCCTGCTGCGGGCAGGCGACTGCGTGGTGGCGATTTCCCAGCGCGGCAACAGCCCGGCCCTGGTGCGCTCCGTCAAGCTGGCCCGCACCGGCGGCGCCGACGTGATCGTGCTGGCGCCGTCCGGCACCCCGATGGCGGAACTGGCCACGGTACTGATCCCCATCGACCTGGTGTTCAACACCGACCCCTACACCCCGATCTCGGCGCGCCTGGCGCACCTGGTGGTGATCGACGTGCTGGCGGTCGGCCTGGCCTTGAAGCGCGGTCCGGATTTCCGCCGCAAAATGCAGCACGCGCAGAAGGCGCTGCAGGAATTCGACCTGCAATTCGATTCCTTCATCGGTTAGCCAGGCCACCGCACGGCAGCGCGCGCCGCTTCCGCAATCGGCGAGTATGCGCTACAGTGGGGGCTGGTGCGTAATCTTGCGAACTTGGCAAGCGCCCAGCCCATACCAACACCGGACCGTAGCGATGACCGATACTCCCAGCAACGACCGCATCACCCTGCTGCCCACTGGCGTGCCGGGCCTGGATGCCATCCTGGGCGGCGGCTTCCCGGCCCACAGCCTGTACCTGATCCAGGGCCTGGCGGGCAGCGGCAAGACCACCCTGGCCAGCCAGATCGGCTTCCACCATGCGCGCCAGGGCAAGAAAGTGCTGGTGCTGACCCTGATCGCCGAAACCCACGGCAAGATGCTCAACCACCTGAGCAACTTTTCCTTCTTCGACGAGTCGCTGGTGGACCAGCACCTGAGCTTCATCGGCGCCTACAGCAGTCTGGCCAAGGGCGGCCTGCGCGAACTGCTCAAGTCCATCGCCGACACCCTGGCCAGCCAGAATCCGGACCTGATGATCGTGGACGGCTTCCGCAGCGTGCGCGACGCCCGTCCGTCCGACCTCGACCTGTCGGAGTTCATGCTGTCGCTCAATTCCCTGGTATCCACCATGCGCTGCACCACCTTCCTGCTCTCGCCCACAGAAGGCAATGTGGCAGAGTCGGAAAACACCCTGGTGGACGGCCTGATCGAACTGCGCCAGTACGAGCGGGACCTGCAGCTGGTGCGCGAGATCAAGGTGTTCAAGATACGCGGCAGCAAGCACCTGCTAGGCCGCCACCTGTTCGAGATGGGGCGCGGCGGCATCGCCATCTACCCGCGCCTGGAAGCCATCGCGGCCCAGACCGTGCCGGCGCCGCAGGTGGACCTGCGCCGCCTGGGCTTCGGCGTGGCCGGGCTGGACCAGCTCACCAACGGCGGCGTGGCGCGCGGCTCGACCACCAACCTGCTGGGCAATCCGGGCGTCGGCAAGACCCTGCTGGGCCTGCACTTCATCCATGAGGGCTTGCGCAAGGGCGAATCCTGCATGGTGCTGGGCTTTTATGAATCGCCGGCGCGATTGCTGGAAAAGGCGCGCAGCATCGGCCTGCAGCTGGCGCCCTATCTCGAGAGCGGCGCCCTGCGCATCATGTGGCATCCGCCGCTGGAGGAACTGGTGGACGGCGTGGCCCACCGCGTGCTGCGGCAAGTGTCCAGCCACCAGGTGTCGCGCCTGTTCATCGACGGCCTGGACGGCCTGCGCGACCTGATCGTGCACCATGGCCGCGCGCGCGGCTTCCTGGCCGCCTTCGTCAACGAGCTGCGCTGCCGCGACGTGACCACCTTCTTCACCCAGGAGCTGCCGTATTTCGGCGGCCAGCCGGGCCAGCCCTCGGTGTCGGACTCGGTACTGTTTGAAAACATCCTGCTGCTGCGCTACGCCGACAGCAGCGGCGTGCACCAGCGCCAGATCGGCGTGCTCAAGCTACGCGAGAATGGCTACGACGCGGCCAGCCATCTGCTGCGCATCAGCGACCGCGGCCTGACCATCGAAGGGCTGGGCGCCGGCGTGCTGGCCCAGCCGCCACAACTTTGAACGGCCCACGCCGCTGTCCATCATGACCGACGCCACCGTCTCGCCCGCGCCCGGCGCCGCAGCCAAGCTGCTCCTGATCGTGGATGACGAGTTCGACGTCACGGGTACCTACAGCCTGCTGTTCGAGTACCACGGCTACAGGACCATCACGGCCGCCAACGGCCGCGAGGCGCTGGCCCTGGCCGAGCAGCAGCGGCCCGACCTGGTACTGTCCGACTACATGATGCCGGTCATGGATGGCGGCCAGCTGTGCCGCGCGTGGCGCCAGAATCCGCTGCTGGCGCCCATCCCTTTCGTGCTGACCAGCGCCGGCCTGGTGCGCGACCTGGACGGCCTGCCCTACGACGCCTTCTTCCGCAAGCCGGCCCCGTTCGACCAGCTGCTGGCCGAGATCGGCCGCCTCATCGAGCAAGCCTCGGGCGGCCAGGGCGCCGGGCGGCAGCCCTGAGAGGACGTTTCAACATGAGCGTGGGCAGAGCCGCAACGACGCCATGGTAGGAGCTTTCAACATGAGCGTGGCGAGGCGCGGCTCCGAAGACAGTGCGCCTGCACGGCGAGGAGCTGCAACGACGCCATGGTCATGTTGAAACATCATCCAAGCGCAGCGACTGCAGCAGGGCGCGAGCCCGTTCCAGCTCGAAGTCATCGATGGCGGCGCGCATGGCGTCCAGCTGCGCCTGCTGGCCATGGGGCGCGAACAGCGCGCTGACCTGCGCCAGCGCGTTGTCGTCCACCTGGCCGCTGGCCAGGATGGCGTCCAGGGCATCCAGCGCCGCCAGCGCTGCCTCGCGCTCCACTGCCGCCAGCGCCGCCACGGCCGCTGGCGCTGCCGCCGCCCCGACCCGGCTTGCGTGCCCGGGCTGCTCTCGCCCGGCGCGCCGAGCCTGAGCGGCCTGCTGCGCCGGCGTGTCGGTCTCGGTCTGCGTGCCCTGCTCCGCCGGCGTGTCCGGCTGCGCCTGCCCAAGCTGAGGCTGCCCCTCCTGCGCCAGCTCCCGGGCCAGCGCCGCGAACGCCGCGTCCAGCGCCGACAGCAATCGCCCGGCAGGCTCGCCTTGGCCGGTGGCCTGTTCCAGCGCCACCAGGGTGCGCTCGATTTCGGTCAGGCACAGGTTGGCGGCCGCGCCGCGCACCCGGTGCAGGCGCTGGTGCACGGCCTTGGCGTCTCCGCGCGCCAGCTCGGCGGCCAGGCGGGCGGCGGTGTCGGCATGGGCCTCGCAATAGCGGACGATGGCCTTGCGCAGGGTGTCGCGGCCACCCCATAGCGCGCTGCCGCGCTGCCAGTCGACCTGGGCGCTGGCGGCGGCCGCCGGCGCCGCCCCGGCGCCGGCCCCGGCCGGAGACAGGCCCAGCAGCAGGGCGATTTCCGCCGTCAGCCTGTGCATTTCCAGCGGCTTGGAGGCGAAGCCGTTCATGCCGGCCTCGCGGGCGGCGCGGCGGTCGGACTCCAGCACGCTGGCGGTCAGCGCGATCACCGGGGTGGCCGCGCGTCCGGCCGCGCGCTCGTAGGCGCGGATCTGGCGCGTCGCTTCCAGCCCGTCCATATTCGGCATCTGCACGTCCATCAGCACGATGTCGTAACGGCCCTCGCGGTAGGCGCGCACGGCGTGCTCGCCGTCACCGGCCAGGGTGACCTGGTGGCCGCCCTGGCCCAGGCGGATCTGCAGCAGTTCCAGGTTCTGCGCCGCATCGTCGGCGGCCAGGATGCGCAGCGGCGGCAGCGGCGTCTCGCGCAGCTCGGCCGCCGGCGCCACCGGCTTGCCGCGCGCCAGCGGCAGCAGCACATGGAACACGCTGCCCACGCCCAGGGTGCTCTCGACCGTGATGGTGCCGCCCATCAGTTCCACCAGCTGCAGCGAGATGGTGGTGCCCAGGCCAGTGCCGCCGAAACGCCGGCTCATGGAGGAATCGGCCTGGGTGAAGGGTGCGAAGATCTTGTCCAGGCGGTCGGCCGCGATGCCGATGCCGGTGTCGCGCACGGCAATGTGCAGCTGGCCCTGGCGCCGCCCGACCGCGATGCGCACCGCGCCGCGCTCGGTGAACTTCAGGGCGTTGCCCACCAGGTTGGTCAGCACCTGCTGCAGGCGGCGCGCGTCGCCCACGAAGTACTGGCCGGCGCCGGTGTCGTAGTCCACGCCCAGTTCCAGCTGCTTGTCGCGCGCCGTGACGTGCAGTGCTTCCACCACCTGCCCTATCACCTCGGGCAGCGAAAAATCGGCCAGTTCCAGCTCGGCCGCACCCTTTTCCAGCTTGGCCGTATCCAGGATATCGTTGAGCAGCTCCAGCAAGGAGCGCGCCGACTTGCGCACCGTGCCCAGGTGGCGCCGTTGCAGTTCGTCCAGGTCGGTCCCCAGCAGCACCTCGGTGAATCCGATGATGGCGTTCATCGGCGTGCGGATCTCGTGGCTCATGTTGGCCAGGAAGGCGGTCTTGGCGGCGGCGGCCTGCTCGGCGCGCTCCTTGGCCATGCGCAGGCTTTCCTGCATGGCGCGCCGGCCGCTGACGTCGGTGGCGAACTTCACCACCTTGAACGGCTTGCCGTCGGCGTCGAAGATGGGATTGTAGGACGCTTCTATCCAGACTTCCCTGCCATCCTTGCCCAGGCGGCGGTACTCGGCGGCGTCGAACCCGCCGGCCGCCAGGTGGTCCCAGAAGCCCTGGTAGGCGGCCGAGGCCACGTAGTCCGGCTCGCAGAACATGCGGTGGTGGCGGCCCACGATCTCGTCCAGCCGGTAGCCGACCAGGTCCAGGTAGTTCTGGTTGGCGGTCAGGATGGTGCCCTGCAGGTCGAACTCGATCACCGCCAGGGCGCGGCCGATGGCGGTCACCTTGCCCTCGTATTCGGCGGTGCGCAGCTGGCTTTCCGTGATGTCGATCAGCACCCCATCTATCCAGCGCACCACGCCGGCGCTGTCCGGCACCGGGCCGCTGCTTTCGCGCACCCAGCGTTCGCGGCCGTCGCGATGCACGATGCGGTACACGTTTTCGAAGTCGCGCCTGGCGGTGGCGGCCTGCACGCAGGTGTCGTGGACGCGCTGGCGGTCGTCCGGGTGGAACAGGTCTTTCAGGTGCACCCGGCCGGAGGTAAAGTCGTCCGGGGTCCAGCCGGTCAGGGTGGTGACGGCGTCGCTGATGAACAGCATGGGCCACTCGCCGCCGTAGCCGGCGTGGAAGGACACGCCCGGGATGTTGCGGATCAGGGTGCGGTACTGGCGCTCGCTGTCGGCCGAATGGCGCAGCAGCTGGCGGTAGCGCAGCAGGCCGTTGGCGGCCGCCACGAATACGGTCAGGGTGACCGTGATGATGCCCACCGCCAGCGCCACGAACGGCGCCTGCAGGGTGATCAGGCCGGCGCCCGGCTCCGGCGTGCCGGACCAGCGCAATGCCAGCATGCCCGTGTAGTGCATGCCGGAGATTGCCAGGCCCATGACGGCGGCGCTGGCCAGCAGGCGCGCCATCGGCTTCAAGTTCAGCCGCTCCATTCCGAAGCGTATCCACAGCGCCAGCATGGCCAGCACCACCGCCACCGCGATCGACAGCAGGAACAGCGGCAAATCGTACTGCATGGTGAGCGCGGTGCGCATGGCGGCCATGCCGCTGTAGTGCATGGAGCCGATGCCGGCGCCCACCAGCAGGCCGCCGCCCAGCACCTGGCGCCGGCTGATGCGCAAGCTGGACAGCAGGGACAGCGCCACCCAGGACGCCGCCATGCCGGGCAGCATGGACAGCAGGGTCATGGCGGGGTCGTAGGCCACCCGGGTGCACAGGTCGAAGGCCAGCATGCCGATGAAGTGCATGGACCAGATGCCGCCGCCCAGCGCCACGGCGCCGGTGGCGATGGCGGTCTGGCGCTGCAGCCGGTGGTCGCTGTCGCGCGCCATGCCGCCTATCTGCAGCGCCATGAAGGAGGCGAACATGGCCAGCACGACCGAAAACAGCACCAGCCACGGGTCGTGGGCGCCGGACAAATATGCGACGGACGCCGAACGGTCGGTGAACATGTCAGCCAGGGTATGCATCATCAGGGTAGAAAGTTTCAAGGAGCGCTGTGGCCGGTTCAATGGGGGGAACCGAGGCTCGGACTGGGGCGGGGATATGGCGCCAGTGCAGGGAACTGCCGAATTGGGCAATTATAGTTGCTTTCTGAAAATAAATCCGCTGCTGTTACAAAATCGTGCCGGACGCGTTACGGGTTTGTTGTGGTTTACCTGCGCGCCGGGCAGGCCATACAATAAGGGACGCTCCTCCTTAACATAACGGCATGCACATGAACCAACTCGAACAGCTGAAGAAATACACCACCGTGGTTGCCGACACCGGCGACTTCCAGTCCATTCAGGCGTATGCGCCGCAGGACGCCACCACCAATCCCTCGCTGATCCTGAAGGCGGTGCAAAAGGACGAGTACAAGCCGCTGCTGGAAAAAGCCGTGCGCGACAACCTGGACGGCACCGTGTCGGACACCATAGACCACTTGCTGATCGCCTTCGGCAAGCAAATCCTGCGCATCATCCCGGGACGGGTCTCGACCGAGATCGACGCCCGCCTGTCGTTCGACGTGGACGGCTCGATTGCCAAGGGCCGCGAGTTGATCAAGCTGTACGAGAAAGCCGGCATCGAGCGTGAGCGCGTGCTGATCAAGATGGCCACCACCTGGGAAGGGGTGCAGGCCGCGCGCGTGCTGGAAAAGGATGGCATCCACTGCAACATGACCCTGCTGTTCTCGCTGCCGCAGGCGATCGCCGCCGCCCAGGCCGGCGCCCAGCTGATCTCGCCCTTCGTGGGCCGCATCTACGACTGGTACAAGAAATCCACCGGGCTGGAATACGCCGCCGCCGAGGATCCGGGCGTGCAGTCAGTCAAGCGCATCTACAACCACTACCGCAAGTTCGGCTACCAGACCGAGATCATGGGCGCCAGCTTCCGCAACGTCGGCCAGATCCTGGAATTGGCCGGCTGCGACCTGCTGACCATCAGCCCCGACCTGCTGCAGCAGCTGGCCGACGCCAGCGGCACGGTGGAACGCAAGCTGAACCAGGACAGCGCCGCCACCCCGGTGGCCGGCGCCGTGCTGGACGAGAAAACCTTCCGCTACCAGCTCAACGAGGACCCGATGGCCACCGAGAAGCTGGCCGAGGGCATACGCGCCTTCTGCGCCGATTCCAGCAAGCTGCAGCAAATCGTCTCCAGCATGCGCTGAGCGGCGGCCGGGGCAGACCAAGGGAGCGTGCGCGCTCCCTTTTTTCATGCGGTGCGTACCGGGTCACAGTAGCAATTGCCATATACAAAACGTTACACTGACCCGTGTATTACAATGTTGCCAGCCTTATCATCAGCCATCCACGAGACCATCCATGAGATCTGTCCCGCATTACGCCGTTTGCGCCATCCTGACCCTGTCCCTGAGCGCCTGCGGTGGGAAAGGCGGCGACCAGGCCGCCGCCGCTCCCCCACCGCCGCCGGTCGCCTACGTCACCGTCGCCCCCGCCCCGCTGACCCTGACCACCGAACTGCCGG
This sequence comes from Duganella kummerowiae, assembly GCF_053572355.1. Classification (NCBI taxonomy): domain Bacteria; kingdom Pseudomonadati; phylum Pseudomonadota; class Betaproteobacteria; order Burkholderiales; family Oxalobacteraceae; genus Duganella; species Duganella kummerowiae. The sequence goes on along the minus strand of NZ_JBKFEH010000010.1, from coordinate 236,037 downwards.
GCCGGCTGGAAGCCTCGCGCATCGCCCAGGTGCGGGCCCGCACCGCCGGCATCGTGCTGCAGCGCGTGTACCAGGAAGGCAGCGACGTGAAGGCCGGCCAGGTGCTGTTCCGCATCGACCCGGCCAGCTTCCAGGCCTCCTACGACAGCGCCCAGGCGGCGGTGGCCAAGGCCGAGGCCAACCTGGCCCAGGCCGAGCTGAAAGTGAAACGCTACAAGCCGCTGCTGGCCGCATCCGCCGTCAGCCAGCAGGAATACGACGACGCCGTCACGGCCCAGAAACAGGCCGCCGCCGACCTGGCCACCAGCAAGGCCGCCCGCACCAACGCCGGCCTGACCCTGGGCTACGCCACCGTCACCGCGCCGATCTCGGGCCGCGTCAGCCGCGCCCTGGTGACCGAGGGCGCGCTGGTGGGCCAGGGCGAAGCCACGCCCATGGCCACGGTGCAGACCCTGGACCCGATATACGTCACCATCACCCAATCCTCCACCGAGCTGCTGAAACTGAAGCAGGCCCTGGCCGACGGCAAGCTGAAAAGCGCCGGCAAGGACCAGGCCAGGGTCACCCTGGTGACCGAGGATGGCCAGGTGTATCCGCACCCTGGCAAGCTGCTGTTTGCCGACGTCTCGGTCGATGAAAGCTCGGGCGCGGTGGCCCTGCGCGCTGAATTCCCCAATCCCCAGCGCACCCTGCTGCCCGGCATGTACGTACGCGCCCGCCTCGATCAGGGCGTGAACGAAGCGGCCATCACGGTGCCGCAGCAGGCCGTGGTGCGCGGCGCCGACGGCGCCTCGGTGCTGGTGGTGGGCGCCGACAACAAGGTGGCCTCGGTACCGGTCACCACCGGCGGCGCCCAGAACGGCAGCTGGGTGATCAGCTCCGGCCTCAAGGGCGGCGAACGGGTGGTGGTGGAGGGCTTCCAGAAGGCCAAGCCGGGCGCCACGGTCAATCCGTCGCCATGGAAAGGCCCGGTGGGCGCCGCCGCCCCTGGCGCCGCTGCTGCCCCTGCTGTTGCCGCCCAGCCGGCCGCCACCAAATAAGCGGGAGCACAGATGGCAAAATTCTTCATCGACCGCCCGGTGTTCGCCTGGGTGATCGCGCTGTTCATCCTGCTGGGCGGGGCGCTGGCCATCACGGTGCTGCCGGTGGCGCAGTACCCGACCATCGCGCCGCCGTCCATCGTCATCACCGCCACCTACCCTGGCGCCACGGCCCAGGTGCTGGACGACGCCGTCACCAGCGTGATCGAACAGGAGATGAACGGGGCCGATGGGCTGCAGTACATCGAATCGCAGAGCGAGGCCAACGGCAACGTCACCATCACCGTCACCTTCGTGCCCGGCACCAATCCGGACCTGGCCTCGGTGGACGTGCAGAACCGCATCAAGCGGGTCGAGTCGCGCCTGCCGGCCGCCGTCACCCAGCAGGGCGTGCAGGTCAACAAGGCCCGCTCCAACATCCTGATGTTCGTCGGCCTGTCGTCCACCGACGGCCGGCTCGACCCGACCGGCCTGGGCGACTACATGGCGCGCAACGTGGTCAACGAGATCAAGCGCATTCCCGGCGTCGGCCAGGCCCAGCTGTTCGGCACCGAGCGCGCCATGCGCATCTGGGTCGATCCGGCCAAGCTGGTCGGCCTGAAGATGACCATGGCCGACGTCACCGCCGCCATCAAGGCGCAGAACGCGCAAGTCACCTCGGGCACCCTGGGCGACCTGCCCAGCCCGGCCCAGCAAACCTATTCCGCGCCCATCGTGGTGCGCGGCCAGCTGTCGTCGATCGATGAATTCGCCAAGATCGTGCTGCGCTCGAACACCAACGGCTCGCTGGTGCGCCTGTCGGACGTGGCCCGCATCGAGATGAGCGGCGCCAATTTCAACATCAACGCGCGCCTGAACGGGGCGCCGTTCTCGGCCATCGCCGTGCAGCTGTCGCTGACCGGCAATGCGCTGCAGACCGCCACCGCCGTGCGCGAGAAGATGGATGAGCTGTCCCGCTACTTCCCGCCCGGCGTGAAATACACCATCCCCTACGACACCTCGCTGTTCGTCAAGATCTCCATCGAGGAAGTGGTCAAGACCCTGCTGGAAGCCGTGGTGCTGGTGTTCCTCGTGATGTATTTGTTCCTGCAGAATATACGCTACACCCTGATCCCCACCATCGTGGTGCCGGTGGCCCTGATGGGCACTTTCGCCGCCATGCAGTTGTTCGGCTTTTCCATCAACGTGCTGACCATGTTCGGCATGGTGCTGGCGATCGGCATCCTGGTCGATGACGCCATCGTGGTGGTGGAAAACGTGGAACGCATCATGAGCGAGGAAGGCTTGTCGCCGCGCGACGCCACCCGCAAGGCCATGGGCCAGATCAGCGGCGCCATCATCGGCATCACGCTGGTGCTGATCGCCGTGTTCATCCCCATGGCCTTCTTTGGCGGCGCGGTGGGCGCCATCTACCGCCAGTTCTCGCTGGCCATGGTGTCGGCCATGCTGTTCTCGGCCCTGATGGCGCTGACCCTGACCCCGGCCCTGTGCGCCACCATGCTGAAACCGGTGCAGGCCGGCCACCACCAGGAAAAGAAAGGCTTCTTCGGCTGGTTCAACCGCCGCTTCGCCGTCAGCGCCACCGGCTACCAGGGCGTGATCGCGCGCATGCTCAAGCGCACCGGCCGCTTCATGGTGGTGTTCGTGCTGATACTGGGCGTGGTGGGCTGGCTGTACGCCCACCTGCCCTCGTCCTTCCTCCCCAACGAGGACCAGGGCTACCTGATCGCCAACGTCCAGCTCCCACCCGGGGCCTCCACCAGCCGCACCCAGGCCGTGCTGGCCCAGGCCGACGCCTACTTCCGCAAGCAGCCCGGCGTGGCGCGCACCATCGCCGTGGCCGGCTTCAGCTTCTCGGGCAACGCCCAGAACGCCGGCCTGGTGTTCGTGCCGCTCAAGGACTGGAAGGAGCGCGGGCCGGAAGATTCGGCCCAGGCCATTGCCGGACGCGCCATGAAGGAATTGTCCGGCATCGCCGACGCCATCGTGTTCCCGCTCAGCCCTCCACCCATCCGCGAGCTGGGCAACGCCACCGGCATCACGGCGCGCCTGCAGGACCGCGGCGCGGCCGGCCACGACGCCCTGGTGGCGGCGCGCAACCAGCTGCTGGGCATGGCCGGCAAGAGCAGCGCCATCAAGGGCCTGCGCCCCGAGGGCCTGGAAGATGCGCCGCAGCTGCAGGTCGACATCGACCGCGAAAAGGCCAACGCCCTGGGCGTGACCTTTGCCGACATCAACGCCATGCTGTCCAGCGCCCTGGGCTCCTCCTACGTGAACGACTTCGCCAGCGCCGGCCGCCAGCAGCGCGTGATCGTGCAGGCCGACGCCCCGCGCCGGCTGCAGCCTGAAGACATCATGAAGCTGCACGCGCGCAGCGCCAATGGCAGCATGGTGCCATTCTCGTCCTTCGCCAGCTCGCACTGGATCACGGGACCGGTGCAGCTGGTGCGCTACAACGGCTACCCGGCCATCAAGCTGACCGGCGACGCCGCGCCCGGCCGCAGCACCGGCGAGGCCATGGCCGAGCTGGAAAAGCTGGCGGCCCAGCTGCCGCCGGGATTCTCCATCGAATGGACCGGCCAGTCGCTGGAGGAAAAGACCTCGGGCTCGCAGGCCCCGGCCCTGTTCGCGCTGTCGCTGCTGGCCGCCTTCCTGGTGCTGGCGGCGCTGTATGAAAGCGAATCGATCCCGATCGCGGTGCTGCTGGTGGTGCCGCTGGGTGTGCTGGGCGCGCTCCTGGGCGCATACATCCGCGACCTGCCCAACGACGTGTACTTCAAGGTCGGCCTGATCGCCATCATCGGCCTGTCGGCCAAGAACGCGATCCTGATTATCGAATTCGCCAAGGACCTGCAAGCGCAAGGCAAGGGGCTGATCGAAGCCACGCTGGAGGCGGTGCACCTGCGCTTCCGCCCCATCATCATGACCTCGCTGGCATTCATCCTGGGCGTGCTGCCGCTGGTGATCGCCACCGGGGCCGGCTCGGCCAGCCAGCGCGCCATCGGTACCGGCGTGATGGGCGGCATGATCACTGCCACCGTGCTGGCAGTATTCCTGGTGCCGGTGTTCTTCGTCGTCATCCGCCGCATCTTCAAGGGCAGCGAACGCCAGTGCAAGCTGGCCGCACATGAACTGGACCACAAATCGTATGACACCCATGACTAATCCTTCCCTGCGCCGCGCCATGCTGGCGGCCGGGCTGCTGGGCGCCGCCCTGCTGGGCGCCTGCTCCATGGCGCCCGTCTACCAGCGCCCCGAGGCGCCGGTGGCGGCCTCCTTCCCGATTGATACCGCAGGCGCCGCCGCCAAAACCGGCGCTGCCGCAGCCACCGGCCAGCAGGCCGCCGTCGATACCGGCTGGCGCGACTATTTCACCGATCCGCGCCTGCAGCAGCTGATCGCCGCCGCGCTGGACAACAACCGCGACCTGCGCAGCGCCGTGCTGCGCATCGAGGAAGCGCGCGCCCAGTACGACGTGCAGGGCGCCGACCGCCTGCCCAACGTCAACGCCAGCGCCGGCGAGACCCGCGCCAAGACCCCGGCTTTCCTGTCCTCCAGCGGCCGCAGCACCATAGGCAAGCGCTACGACACCGGCCTGTCCGTGTCCTCCTTCGAGCTGGATTTCTTCGGCCGCGTAAAAAGCCTGAACGACGCCGCCCTGGCCACGTATCTCGCCACCGACGAGGCGCGCCAGTCGGCCCAGATCGCGCTGGTGGCGCAAGTGGCGCAGGCCTATTACACCGAGCGCGCCTACGCCGAGCAATACGCGCTGGCGCAGCAGACCTACGAGGCGCGCGCCCGTACCTACCAGCTGACCCGGCAGCGCGCCGAAGTGGGCGCGTCCTCACAGCTGGACCTGCGCTCCAACGAAACCCTGATGCAGACCGCGCGCGCCGCCGCCCTGACCCTGGCGCGCCAGCGCGCCCAGGCCGAGAACGCGCTGACCTTGCTGGTGGGTCAGCCAACTACGCAGCCGGCCACCCAGCCCGCCGCCGGCGCCCTGGCCAGCGACGCCCAGCTCGACCTGATGAGCAGCCTGCCGGCCGGACTGCCGTCCGACCTGCTGACGCGCCGGCCCGACATCCGCGCCGCCGAACAGCGGCTGAAGGCGGCCAACGCCAACATAGGCGCGGCGCGCGCGGCCTTCTTCCCGCGCATCAGCCTGACGGCCGCCATCGGCAGCAGCAGCCCCTCGCTGGGCGGGCTGTTCGACAGCGGCTCGGGCAGCTGGTCGTTCGCGCCTCAGCTGACCCTGCCGATTTTCGACGCCGGCCGCAACCGGGCCAACCTGACCCTGGCCGAGGTGCGCAAGAACCTGGCCGTGGCCGACTACGAGAAGACCATACAGACCGCCTTCCGCGAAGTGGCGGACGCGCTGGCCGCGCGCGACTACCTGGGCGAACAGGTGGCGGCCCAGCGCGCCGTGCAGGATGCGCAAGCGGACCGCCTGCGCCTCTTGCAGCTGCGCTTCGACAACGGCGTGGCCAGTTCGCTGGACGTGCTGGACGCCCAGCGCGAGCTGTTCAGCGCCCAGCAGACCCTGGTCCAGGCCCGCTTGCTGCGCACCACCAGCGCGATCGACCTGTACCGTTCCCTGGGTGGCGGCCTGAAGTAATGTGTTGACGGGCTTGCTTGACAACGGGCGCCAGAGGCATACCATGGCCCGATCCCCGCACAGGAGACGGCCATGTTCCCCTGGGAAGACCCTACTCACGATAGCGAACTTCCTTTAGGCAAAACGGGAAGCCACACGGAATTTCGTGAACTCCACCGCTGGATGGCGATCGATTTCATTACCCTGATCATAGGCTTAGTGAGCGTGGCCGTCGGCTTTGCAGGCATCATTGGGATGACCAACCCGTATCCCTGGCCGCCCCCAATGGCCGCGGCTGTGCCCACACCACCCCCAGTGCTTATCATTATTTACATCCAAGCCGCGCCAGCCGCCAAATAGCAGCGCCGGCGGTAGAATGGCGGATCGCCATTCCAGCCTTGCGCCGCATGCAGTCAGCCATCACCATCCGCCTGGGGCCCCGGGCCCGCCAGCGCATCGCCGCCGAAGGCGTGCGGCCCGAGGACATTGCCATCATTCCCGCCGCTGCCGGCGGTCCCAAGGGCCTGATCCTGAATGGCCTCGATATCTGGCTGTTCGGCCATTGGCTCAAGCAGGCGCCGCGCGAGCGCAAGCTGGTAGGCGCCTCGATCGGCGCCTGGCGCATGGCGGCCGCCGCCTTCGACGATGCGGCCGAGGCCCAGCGCCGCCTGGCCCGTTTGTACGCCGGCCAGCGCTATCCGGCCAAGGTCACGCCGGACTACGTCAGCCGCACCATCCGCGCCCTGCTGGACGAGTTGCTGGACGGCCGCGCCAGCCAGGCCCTGCATTCGCCGCACTACCGCCTCAACGTGTTGGCTGTGCGCGGCATCGGCGTCCTGGCTGGCAGCAACGATAGCCGCTGGCGCGAACTGGCCGGCTTCCTGCTGGCGGCTGCCGGCAACGCCGTCTCGCGCCGGCGCCTGGCCGGGGCCCTGGAGCGGGTGGTTTTCCATGACCAGCGCGACGATGCCGCCTGGCTGCGCCAACCCTTCGACCCCTTCCAGGCCCACTTCGCCGCCCTGTCGGAAGACAACCTGCGCGACGCGTTGCAAGCGTCCGGCTCCATCCCGCTGGTGCTGCAGGCGGTGCGCGACATCGCCGGCGCCCCGCCCGGCCCGCACTGGGACGGCGGCCTGATCGACTACCACCTGCACCTGCCCTACCAGCGCGATCCCGGCCTGGTGCTGTATCCGCACTTCGCCGACCACATCGTGCCCGGCTGGCTGGACAAGTCGCTGCCCTGGCGCCGCGCCCGCGACGCCGCCCTGGACAATGTGATCCTGGTCGCGCCGTCGCCGGAATGGGTAGCCACCCTGCCCAACGGCAAACTGCCGGACCGCCGCGATTTCCACGTCTATGGCCAGGACCATGCAGGCCGCCAGCGCGACTGGCTGCGCGCCGTGGCCGAGAGCGAACGGCTGGCGGAAGCCTTCGCGCGCTGGTGCGAAAAACCGGACCTGGACTTGGCAAAGGAATATTCAGCAGGCTGAGTTTGCGTTCACAAAAAGCAACGAAAGTAAAAATAATTTACCTATGGAAATTCGATCCGGCGCATACTAAGTTGCTTGCCGGATGTCGCCACGTCCGTCTTCCCCCTCGCGCCACACAGGAGTAGACCATGAATTTCCTTTCCAATCTGCGTATCGGCACCCGCCTCGCGCTGGGTTTCGCCATCGTGCTGGTCCTGTCCATCGTCGCCACCGCCGTGGCCCTGGTCAATTCGCGCAACGCGGCCAGCGCCACCGAGACCTTGCTGAAAACGCCGCTGGCCAAGGAGCGCATCGTGTCCGACTGGTCGGTGTTGATTTATTCCGGCATCGTGCGCACCACGCTGATTGCGCGCAGCAGCGACCAGGACCTGGCCAAGACCTTTGCCGACTCCATTGCCGAAAGCACCAAGCGCGGCGGCGAGATGATGGACTCGATCAAGGGCATGATCACCAGCGACGATGAAAAAGCCCTGTATGACGCCGTGGTCAGCCAGCGCGCCGTCTACCAGAAGGCCAAGAACCAGGTGCAGGACTTGCGCAAGGCCGGCAACGCCGAGGAAGCCATCCGCTACTTCAACGACGTCTACACCCCGGCCGCCAAGGCCTACGACGCCAAGGTCAAGGAATTCCTTGCCTTGCAGCGCAAGACCATAGACGACAGCGCACAGGCCATCGCCGCCGCGCACCAGCGTTCCAGCGCTTTGCTGATGCTGCTGGCCGGCCTGATGCTGGCCCTGGGTGTGCTGGCGGCCTGGGTGATTTCGCGCTCCATCACAGCGCCGCTCAAGTCGGCGCTGGAGATCGCCGCCAACGTCGCCAACGGCGACCTCACCACGCGCTTCGACCAGCAGACCAGCCGCGACGAGATCGGCGAACTGATGACGGCCCTGCGGACCATGAACGATGCGCTGCGCAAGGTGGTGAGCGAAGTGCAGAGCGGCACCCAGACCATCGCCACCGCTTCCAATGAAATCGCGGCCGGCAACCTGGACCTGTCCAACCGCACCGAGCAGCAGGCCGGCTCGCTGGAGGAAACCGCGTCCTCCATGGAGGAACTGACGTCCACCGTGCGCCAGAACGCAGACAACGCGCGCCAGGCCAACCAGCTGGCGCAGACCGCGTCCGAAGTGGCCGAGCGCGGCGGCGACATCGTCGGCCAGGTGGTCAGCACCATGGGCACCATCAACGAATCCTCGCGCAAGATCGCGGACATCATCTCGGTCATCGACGGCATCGCGTTCCAGACCAATATCCTCGCGCTCAATGCGGCGGTGGAAGCGGCGCGCGCAGGGGAACAAGGGCGCGGTTTCGCGGTGGTGGCGTCCGAGGTGCGCAACCTGGCGCAGCGCTCGGCCGGCGCGGCCAAGGAAATCAAGGAACTGATCAACAATTCGGTCGACCAGGTCGACGTGGGAGCGAAGCTGGTGCAGCAGGCCGGCAGCACCATGGACGAGGTGGTGGCCAGTGTGCGCCGCGTGACCGACATCATGGGCGAGATCACCAGCGCCAGCACCGAACAAAGCGCCGGCATCGACCAGGTCAACACCGCCATCACGCAGATGGACCAGGTCACGCAGCAAAATGCCGCGCTGGTGGAACAGGCGGCAGCGGCGGCCGGCAGCATGCAGGAACAGGCGGCGCGGCTGGCCGAAGTGGCGGCCATCTTCAAGCTGGGCGATGGCCATGCCGCGCCGGCGGCGCTCAAGGCTGTGGCCAAGCCGGCCCAGCGGCCCGCAGCGGCTGCTCCCGCCGCATCGAAACGGGCCGCGGCGCCGGCCCCGCGCCGCATTGCCGCCGCAGCGGTGGCCAGTGCAAAAACCAGTGTCAAACCCGGCCCGCGCAAGCCGGCCACCGTGGGCGGCGACCAGGACTGGGAGGAATTCTAAGAGGACATCTCAAAATGACCATGGCGTTGTTGCAGCTCCTCGCCGTGCAGGCGCACTGTCTTCGTCGCCGCGCCTAGCAGGCTGCTGAAATACCGCCTCCCAGCCCTCGCTGGAAGGGCTGTTGATGGTATCCTGAATTCCCCACCTGATCCTGAGCACCGATGCGCGGTCCCGACACCTTCACCGAAAGCCTGTTCACGATGCGCAAGCTGGAAGACTTCATTCCAGCCGGGCATCCGCTACGAGTGATACGCCAGATGGCCAATACGGCCTTGGAAAAAATGAATGGTTTGTTTTCGGCCATGTACGAGGCCGATATCAAAGGTGGCCGCCCCAGCATCGCACCTGAAAAGCTGCTGCGCGCCATGCTGCTCCAGGTGCTCTACAGCATACGCTCGGAGCGCCAGTTGATGGAACAGGCCCAGAACAACCTGCTGTATCGCTGGTTCATCGGACTGTCCATGGATGATGCCGTGTGGGTGCCCACGGTGTTCACCAAGAACCGCGAGCGGCTGATCAAACACGATGCGGTCATCGAGTTTTTCAACGAAGTGCTGGCCATCGCCGAGAACAAGAACTGGCTCTCCGGCGAGCACTTCAGCGTCGATGGCACGCTGATCCAAGTCTGGGCCGGACACAAGAGTTTTGTGCGCAAGGATGGCGACGACCAGAACGGCGAAGGCGGCAATTTCAAGGGCAGCAAGCGCAGCAACGAGACCCACCAATCGAAGACTGATCCGGATTCACGCTTGTACCGCAAGGGCAATAGCACTGGCAGTGAGTTGCGCTACATGGGCCGTACCCTCAGTGACAACCGCCACGGCCTGATCGCCAACGCCATGGTGACCAGGGCCGATGGCTATGCCGAGCGCGAAGCCGCCAAGGCCATGATTAACGATGCGCGCCAGGCCTTGAATGAACCGGCGCGCGCGATCACGCTCGGCGCCGACAAGGGCTATGACGCGGCGGAGTTCGTGCAGGCCTGCCAGGCCATGAATGTCGTGCCGCACGTGGCGCAGAACACCTCGGGGCGCAGCTCGGCAGTGCCTGACACGATTGCCCGGAGCGAGGGCTACGCGATCTCGCAGCAAAAGCGCAAGCTCGTCGAGCCAGGCTTCGGCTGGGCCAAGTCGGTCGGTGCCATGCGCCAGGTGATGCCCCCGGTGTCAGAATAGTTGTCGCCCCGTTTGAATCTGAGAAAATGGGGGCGACAATAGGGCACCTCGATTTACTGGCAATCTGATTCGCACTGGATGAAATCGACGGCGCGAATGCGGGGTTTGAGGTGCAGTGGAACGTAAAACACGGTTAAGCCATCGGGGCGGTCCCCGCAACGGCGGGCAAGATAGTAGGGCGAAGCAATGGGACATTTCGCGGCCGGGAGTCTCTCGCCAAGGTGGCACAACGGTTCGGTCCGTCATGCGGATACGGGGCAAACATTTTTTATGAGTGCACCCAAGTCCTGACGTTTGGGCAGCTGCTCCGCGAGCGCTTCAAGATGGCTCGCTGCACGGTGGAGATCTTGATGCGCCGGGCTGGGCTGCGTGGGATAACACGCGGCAAAGTCGTACCACCGCGAGTACCCATGCGCCTCAAAAAAACATCGCTACAAAACTTTGGACGAGAGCTCCGGTTCTATCGAGATTCTCTGGATTTTGCCAACGCGAGCTTGGAAGAAAGAACGGTTAATAATAGCCCAGCAGCTGTCCTTGAATTACCCTTTCTCTCTTCAATATTTGCGATATTCATTTTAACCTCTGTGTCGTCAACCATCCCGGAAGTAATATCATTTTTTTCCATCAATAAAATACCTTTTCTTGAAAGCTTAATGGCATCCAAGAAGCTTCCGTCTGCAAAATATATTTCAGCTTGCTTCGCATAAGCCTCGGCAGCGACGATATCATCCGCCTGCGATAATGGCAGATGTTCAGCACAAGAGTGGAGAAGCAAAGACATCAGCAATAAATAAAATAATCGGCTAAGGAGTTTTTGAAAATACACCATTGCTCCCCTCGTAATAAGCTATTCCATATTTATTGGCAATATACTTAGCTGCCTTGTTGAGTCCTGCCGCCTGCGAGTCCCCTGCGGCCACGTACTGCGCATGTAATGCAGTTATTTCTGCTTTGATCGATCCGGGCCGCTGCGCCAGTGCCCGCAGGCCGCGGCCGCGCCCGGGGCAGCCCATGCCTGGCCAGCGCCCGGCGGCTCACGCCGCCAGGAACATCTCCTGCAGGTCGTTCAGGAAGCGCTGCCCCAGCTCAGTCGGCCTGATCACGATGTGATCGCGGTACAGCAGCCCCTTGGCCTCGGCCGCGTTCAGGGTTTTCTCGATGGCGTTGATGCCCAGCCCGGTGCGCTCGGCAAACAGGCGCGCATCGAAGCCATCCACCAGGCGCAGGGTATTGAGCATGAACTCGAAGCCCAGCTCATCACGCCCCAGCTCGCGCTCCTCCTGCACCGGCGCGCCCAGCCGCACCTGCTCCATATAGGATTTGGGCTGCTTGTAGCGCGCCTGGCGCAGTATGCGGTGCGGGAAGGACAGCTTGGAGTGTGCGCCCGCGCCTATGCCGAGATAGTCGCCGAACTCCCAGTAATTCAGGTTGTGCCTGGCGCGCCGTCCCGGCTGGGCATAGGCCGAGACTTCGTAATGGCGGTAGCCGGCATCGCCCATCATCTGCGCGATCAAATCCTGCATGTCGGCGCTGGCGTCGTCGTCCGGCAGCGCCGGAGGATACTTGGCGAACACCGTGTTCGGCTCCATGGTCAGGTGGTACAGCGACAAATGCGGCGGCTGGAACGACAGCGCGGCCTGCAAGTCCTCACGCGCCTGCTCCAGCGTCTGCGTGGGCAGCGCGTACATCAGGTCCAGGTTGAAGTTGTCGAAATTAGCCTGGGCGATCTCCACTGCGCGGCGCGCCTCACCATCGTCGTGGATGCGGCCCAGCGCCTTCAGGTGCGCCGCATTGAAGCTCTGGATGCCGATCGACAGCCGGTTGATGCCGCTGGCGCGGTAGGACTTGAACTTCTCGGCCTCGAAGGTGCCGGGATTGGCCTCCATCGTGATTTCGCAATCGCCGTCCAGCGGCAGCAGGGTGCGCACGTCCGACATCAGCCGGTCCAGGCCCGCCGCCGACATCAAACTGGGCGTGCCGCCGCCGATGAAGATGGTGTGTATCTTGCGGCCCCAGATCAGCGGCAGCGCCATTTCCAGGTCGGCGCGCAGCGCATCCAGGTATTCCTGCTCCGGGAAGCCGCCGCCCTTGGCCTCGTGCGAGTTGAAGTCGCAGTAAGGGCATTTGCGCACGCACCACGGGAAATGGATGTACAGCGACAGCGGCGGCAGCGCCGCCAGGTTCAGCGCGCCCGCCTGCAGGTACTTGAGCGCGGCGCCGGCGGCGTCGCCCAGGCCGGCCGCCATGGCGGCCGCTTCGGAGGCGGGCACCCCGGGCGCGTTCCTGGAGGCGGCGCCGTGCTCATGCCCGCCAGCGCCTGCGCCCATAGCGCCCACGACTTTGATCGGTATCATTTCAGCTTCTCTACCAGCGCGCGCAAGGCCTGGCCCCGGTGCGACAAACGGTTCTTCTCGTCGGCGCCCAGTTCCGCCGTGTGCTTGCCCAATTCCGGCAGCAGGAAGTGCGGATCGTAGCCGAAGCCGCCTTCGCCGCGCGCCTCGGCCACGATCTGGCCATGCCAGCGGCCGTCCGCGATCACCGGCTGCGGGTCGTCGGCATGGCGCACGAACACCAGCACGCAGTAGTAATACGCCGATTTGTCGGCGTGCGGCGCCAGGTCGGCGATCAGTTTGGCATTGTTGCGCGCATCCGACTTGGGCTCACCCGCGTAGCGCGCCGAATACACACCGGGCGCGCCGCCCAGGGCGTTGACGCACACGCCGGAATCGTCGGCCAGGGCCGGCAAACCGGTCAGGCGGGACGCATGGCGGGCCTTTTGCAGCGCGTTCTCGACAAACGTCTGAAAAGGCTCGTCCGCCTCCGGCACGCCGAATTCGGCCTGCGCGTGCACCTCGTAGCCAACCGTGGACAGCAGTTCGTTGAATTCCTTTAGCTTGCCCTTGTTGTTGGAGGCCAGTACCAGTTTGCGCACGGATCAGCCCTCCAGTCCCAACGCCTGCTTCTGCAGCTTGACCAGGTCGGCAATGCCGGCCTGGGCCAGGTCCAGCAGGCGGTTCATGCCGGCGCGGTCGAAGGCCGCGCCCTCGGCCGTACCCTGCACTTCGATGAAGTGGCCGGCGTCGGTCATGACCACGTTCATGTCGGTGTCGCAGCCAGAATCCTCGACATAGTCCAGGTCCAGCACCGGCATGCCCTGGTATACGCCGACCGAGATCGCGGCCACGAAATGCTTGAGCGGGATGGCCGGCACCAGGCCGCGCTCCACCAGCCTGGCGAAGGCGTCATAGGCCGCCACCATGGCGCCGGTGATGGACGCGGTGCGGGTGCCGCCGTCGGCCTGGATCACGTCGCAATCGATGTGCAGGGTGCGTTCACCGAAGGCTTGCAGGTCGAAGGCGGCGCGCAGCGAGCGGCCGATCAGGCGCTGGATTTCCTGGGTGCGGCCGGACTGCTTGCCGCGCGCGGCCTCGCGGTCCATCCGGCTGTGGGTGGAGCGCGGCAGCATGCCGTATTCGGCCGTCATCCAGCCCTGGCCCTTCCCCTTCAGGAAGCCCGGCACCTTTTCCTCGATGCTGGCGGTGCAAATCACCTTGGTGTCGCCGCATTCGATCAGCACCGAACCCTCGGCGTGCTTGGTGTAGTGGCGGGTCAGGCGCACGCTGCGCAGGGCGTCGACGGCGCGGCCGCTGGGGCGGGATTCAAAGCTCATGGTTATCCTGTCAAAAAGTTCAGCGGGCGCTGGCGGCCGCGCGATCAGCGCGCATCATAACATTGCCCCGCACTGCGACAGTCCCGGCAGGGCGGGCAGATATACGAGGTAAACAATACTGAACCCACCGCCCGTAATTTTCTTTACAATGCAATATCCAGCAACTTCCAGACCATCTGGCAGGGGGGCGTTGTTTTTTGCAGCCAAGCTTTGCTCGCCTAGCCTGACCCGATAGTGTGGATAAACCACTGTTTTGTAAAGATAAAATCGGGGATATCCATTGAGCATTTCCAGCATGACAGGCTACGCGGTTGCCACAAGCGAAAGCGCGGCGGGCACCCTGACGATCGAAATCAAGAGCGTCAATTCCCGTTTTCTTGATCTCCAGTTCCGCATAAACGACGATTTACGCGCGCTCGAACCCGATTTACGGTCCGCCATCATGGCGGCCATTACCCGCGGCAAGGTGGAGCTGCGCCTCAGCTTTGGCCGCAAGGCGGCCGCCGCCGGCACCCAGGCGCTGAACCAGCCCTTGCTGGCGGAATTACAACGCTTGCAGCAGGAAGTGAGCCAGGTATTCGCTGATGCGCCGCGCATGACGGTGGCCGAGCTGCTGCGCTGGCCGGGCGTGATCGAGGAAGCGGAGATTGCCCAGGATACCCTGCAGGCCGACGTTGCCGCCCTCATGAAGCGCACCTTGGCCGCCTTCGTCACCAGCCGCCAGCGCGAGGGCGCGGCGCTGGAAGCCATGCTGACCTCGCGCATCGACGCCATGGAGCAGATCGTCAAGCGCATTACCCCGCTGATCCCGCAAGTGGTGTCGGCCTTCCAGCAGAAGGCGGTGGAACGCATGCAGGATGCGCTGGGCCTGGCCTGCCAGGGCAACAATTCCTCGCTGTCGCGCCAGGACGCGCTGGAACGCATCCGCCAGGAAGTGATCCTGTACGGCATCCGCATCGACGTGGCCGAAGAACTGGGCCGCTTGTCGGCGCACCTGGCCGAAACCCGCCACATCCTGAAGAAAGGCGGCCAGGTCGGCAAGCGCCTGGACTTCATGATGCAGGAGCTCAACCGCGAAGCCAACACCCTGGGCGCCAAGGCCTCGGTCAAGGAGCTGGCTGACGCGTCGATGGAACTCAAACTGCTGATCGAGCAGATGCGGGAGCAGGTGCAGAACCTGGAGTAAGCCCCATTATCCATGCGGCTGTATGAAGTATTCAGATTCAACACCTTTATCCACCTAACAGGAAAGCATACAGTGGAGGCACTTCTTCCTTTTTAAGAGAGTGCCACCATGAAAACCGCTGCCCAACTGCTCCATAGCTACCTCGCCAACATCCAGTCCCCCGCCGACGCCGCCGCCCTGTTTGCCGAGGATGGCGTGCTGGAGCTGCCTTCGCTGTCCTCGCTGGGTATCAACGCGCGCGCCGTTGGTCCGGCTGCCATCGAGGCCTTCATTGCCGGCCTGCTGAAAAGCGTGCCGGACTTCCGCTTCCACGACATCCAGCTGCTGATCGAAACCCCGGACCAGGTGTTCGGCGAATACAGTGTCGAGGCCAAGGTGCTGTCCACCGGCAAGACCTACAAGCAGACCTACGCCGGCCGCCTGGTGGCCGCCAACGGCAAGATACAGCTGCTGCGCGAGGCGCTCGACACCCACGCCGCCTACCTGGCCTTCTCGCCGGCCTGAACGCGGGTAAACGTGCCCGCGCTAACGTGCGCCGCGCTAACGTGCGCCGCGCCGTCCGGGTTATCATCCCTGCATCACAAGGGAGGCGCGGATGGCGAAAGCGGGCGTGGTGCGGGTGGGCATAGGCGGTTGGGATTTCGCCCCCTGGCGCGAGACCTTCTATCCCAAGGATGTGCCGCAGCGCCGCGCGCTGGAATATGCCAGCCGCCAGGTCAGCAGCATCGAAATCAACGGCACCTACTACCGCAACGCCAAGCCCGAGCACTTCGCCTCCTGGGCCGCGCAGACGCCCGACGACTTCGTGTTTTCCGTCAAGGCCAGCCGCTACGCCACCAACCGCAAGGTGCTGGCCGAGGCCGGCGAGTCGGTGGAGCGCTTCATGGCGTCCGGCCTGGAGGAACTGGGCGTCAAGCTCGGCCCCATCCTGTGGCAGCTGGCGCCCACCAAGCAGTTCGACCCGGACGACCTGGCCGCCTTCTTCGCCCTGCTGCCCGCCAGGCTGGGCACGCGCAAGCTGCGCCACGTGCTCGATACCCGCCACGATTCCTTCATGTGCGAGGAGTACGTCAAGCTGGCGCGCAAGCACAAGGTCGGCACCGTGTTTACCGACTCGCCCAAGTTCCCCTCCTATGCAGACCTCACCGGCGACTTTGTCTATGCCCGCCTGATGGACGCCAGGAGCGACATCGTCAGCGGCTACCCGCAAGCCGAGCTGCAACAATGGGCGCGGCGCGCCAGCGGCTGGGCCGCTGGCCAGCCGCCGGACGACCTGCCGCAGGTGGCCAGGGCGGGCGCGGCCAAGGCCCGCGATGTCTATGTCTATTTCATCAACGGCGCCAAGGAACGCGCCCCGGCCGCCGCGCAAGGCTTGATCGGCCTCCTGTCCTGACAGTGGCAAGCGCTCGTTGCTCTTGGTAAAATACGCCTTTGGGCGACGCCTGGCGCTGCCTGTTCATTTGGAAAGTTAATCATGAGCCAACCTAACGCCTTCTCGGGCAGCCTGTTCATGGTGGTGGCGCCCTCGGGCGCCGGCAAGTCGACCCTGGTCAACGCCCTGCTGGCCCAGGAACCGGCCATCAAGCTGTCGATTTCCACCACCACCCGCGCACCGCGTCCGGGCGAGACCCACGGCAAGGAATACTATTTCACTACCGTCGAGGACTTCCAGGCCCGCGTGCAGGCCGGCGAATTCCTGGAGTGGGCCGAGGTGCATGGCAATTACTATGGCACCTCGCGCATCCGCGTCGAGGAGCAGATGAAAAGCGGCACCGACATCCTGCTGGAAATCGATTGGCAGGGCGCGCGCCAGGTGAAAAAGCAATTCCCGCAGGCGGCCGGCATCTTCATCCTGCCGCCCTCGATTGCCGCGCTGGAAGAGCGTTTGAACAAGCGCGCCACCGACGAACCGCACGTTATCACACGCCGTCTGCTGGCGGCCGGCGGCGAAATCGCCCACGCCCCGGAGTTCGAGTATGCTATTATCAACGAAGAATTTTCGGTCGCCCTGTCCGAGCTGACGGCGATCGTGCGAGCGGCCCGCTGCCGCTTCGCGCAGCAGGCGGCCCGCAACGCCTCGCTTTTCGCCCAACTGGGTATCCACGCTGAATAATGAGATTTAGGAGTAACTGATGGCCCGTATCACGATTGAAGATTGCCTGAAAAACGTACCGAACCGTTTCCAGCTGACCCTGGCCGCCACCTACCGCGCCCGCCAGCTGCTGCAAGGCCACACCCCCAAGGTCGAAGCCAAGGACAAGCCGACCGTGGTGGCCCTGCGTGAAATCGCGGCCGGCAAAGTCGGCCTGGAAATGCTGAAAAAGGTGCCCATGTAAGGTGGGACCGGCGTTCCTGTAGTGTGTTTTGGTGCGGACGGTAGCAGCAGCTCTTGCCCTCGGGTAGTATGGAACCCTACACACTGCGACGGAACGCAACACGTATGAATCATCCTGCCGACCAGACCATCACCGGCAAACCCGCCAGCGCGGACAAGCGGCCCTCCACGGGCCCGTCGGCGCAGGTGAACGGCGCGTCCAGCGCCGGTCAGGTCGCGCCTGCTTCACCCTCTGCACCAGTATCCGCCGCCCCCGCCTCGCAGCCCACCACGGCGCCCGTCGCGCCCATCACGCCCGTCATTTCGACTTCGCCGCTGGCCGCGCCCACGCTGACCGCCGGTGTCGCCTCGGTCACCCACCTGACCGAGAAGCTGGCCGAGTACATGCCGGCCGCCGACCTGAAAAAGGTCAAGGAAGCCTACCGCTTCTCGGACGAGATGCACCTGGGCCAGCTGCGCAAGTCGGGCGAGCCGTATATCTCGCACCCGATCGCGGTGGCCGAGATCTGCGCCGACTGGAAGCTCGATGCGCAAGCCATCATGGCGGCCCTGCTGCATGACGTCATGGAAGACCAGGACGTCAAGAAGGAAGAGCTGATCGAGCGCTTCGGCGCCCCCGTCGCCAACCTGGTGGACGGCCTGTCCAAGCTGGAGAAAATCGAGTTCCAGAGCCAGATCGAAGCCCAGGCCGAGAACTTCCGCAAGATGCTGCTGGCCATGGCCTCGGACGTGCGGGTGATCCTGATCAAGCTGGCCGACCGCCTGCACAATATGCGCACCCTGGACGTGATGGCGCCGGCCAAGAAGGCCCGCATCGCCGGCGAGACCATGGAAGTGTACGTGCCCATTGCGCACCGCCTGGGCCTGAACAATATCTACCGCGAGCTGCAGGACCTGTCCTTCGAGCACCTGCACCCGCTGCGCTTCCGGGTGCTGGGCAAGGCTGTCAAGGCGGCGCGCGGCAACCGCCGCGAGGTGGTCAAGAAAATCCTGGAGTCGGTCACCAACACCCTGGCCATGGCCGGCATTCCGGCCGAAGTCTACGGCCGCGAAAAAACCCTGTACGGCATCTACAAGAAGATGCGCAACAAGCACCTGTCGTTCTCGCAGGTGCTGGACGTGTACGGCTTCCGCGTGGTGGTGGACAGCTTCCCCAACTGCTACGTGGCGCTGGGCACCCTGCACTCGCTGTACAAGCCCATGCCGGGCAAGTTCAAGGACTACATCGCGATCCGCAAGCTGAACGGCTACCAGTCGCTGCACACCACCCTGATCGGCCCCTACGGCACCCCGGTGGAATTCCAGATCCGCACCCAGGAAATGCACCGCACCGCCGAATCCGGCGTGGCCGCGCACTGGCTGTACAAGAACACCGACGCCAACATGAGCGACATGCAGCAGCGTACCCACGCCTGGCTGCAGTCGCTGCTGGACATCCAGCAGCAGACCGGCGACTCGGCCGAGTTCCTGGAGCATGTCAAGGTCGACCTGTTCCCCGACTCCGTGTACGTGTTCACGCCGAAATCGAAGATCATCGCCCTGCCGCGCGGCGCCACCCCGGTCGACTTCGCCTACGCCATCCACACCGGCATCGGCGACCACACGGTGGCGGTCAACATCAACCACGAGGCATCCTCGCTGCGCACGGAGCTGCGCAACGGCGACATCGTCGAGATCATCACCGACACCAGTTCGCGCCCCAGCCCGGCCTGGCTATCCTTTGTCCGCACCGGCAAGGCGCGCTCGGCGATCCGCCACCACCTGCGCACCATCAACCTGCCGGAGTCCATCGTGCTGGGCCGCCAGCTGCTGGAACAGGCGCTGTCCAGCCTGGGCATGCAGGCCGAGCTGGAAGAACACCTGACCGAGCGCCTGCTGAATGAATCGAGCGCCAAGTCGCTGGACGACCTGTACGCCGACATCGGCATCGGCAAGCGCATGGCGGCCCTGGTGGCGCGCCACATCTTCGGCCTGCGCGGCGGCGAATCGGCCAGCGCGCCGGTGGACCACAACAGCGCGGCCGAACTCGATCCGGTCACCATCTGCGGCAGCGAGGGCGTATCGGTGCAGCTGGCCCAGTGCTGTTTGCCGATCCCGGGCGACTCCATCATCGGCCAGCTGCGGCGCGACCAGGGCCTGCTGGTGCATACCCACGACTGCACCGTGGCCAAGCGCCAGAAGGTCAAGGAGCCGGACCGCTGGATCGCCGTCAAGTGGGGCACGGAACTGAACCGCCGCTTCGACAGCCGTATCAAGCTCTTGATCAACAACGAGAAGGGCATCCTGGCCCGCGTGGCCGCCGAGATCGGCGAGTCGGACGCCAACATCATCTACGTCGGCATGGACGAGGACAAGGAACACGTTCTGCACCAGCTGCGCTTCACCATCCAGGTCAAGGACCGCGTCCATCTGGCCGGACTGCTGCGCAATGTGCGCCGCGTGGCCGGCGTCAACCGCATACAGCGCGAACGCGGCTAGCGCGCGGCCGCGCGTATTCCCGCACTGCACACCCTGTGCCGGCGCGGCCATGGCCGCGCCTCACGCGAACGGGTCGTACCAGTACGATTTGATGGACAGGGGCGTCTGCGGCGTCAGGAAGGGATTGGCTAGCCTGAACAAGCGCCGCTGGCGCAAGCCGCTGCGGGCAATCACAGGATCGTAGTATGCGTGGAAGATGCGGTCGAAGCGGCCGTCCGCGGCCAGCTGCTGCATGCCGTATTCGAGACGCTGCGCCAGGCGCGGCTGGCCTGGCGGCAGGAAGAAATAGCGCGGCAGCGGGAGGTACAGCAGCAGGCTGCGCTCCACCGACAACGCCGGAAACGCCGCCACATGGGCCTCCTGCTCGAACCAGGCTTCGTCCAGCGCGCGCGGGAAATAGGCAAAGCGCTGTGCCGCCAGCATGCTGTGCAGGCCGGCCGAGGAATTGCCCTCCACCACCTTGAAGCCGGCCGCCGCCATCACGGCCGTGGAGCTCCACTGGCGGCCGCCGCCAAAGCTCACCTTGCGCAGCTGGGCCAGGCTGCGGATGGCGCTGAACTCGGCCTGGCGGCGGCCGTCGATCAGGCCTATGCGGTAGCCGGTCACGCCCTTGTCGATAGGAATGCGCACTGCCAGCAGCTCACGCTCCCACTGCGCCGACGTGACCTGGGCCGCCAGGTTCACCAGCCCGCCCCTGCGGATTTCCTGCAACAGGCGGTCGCGCTCCATGCGGATGGGCGCCTGGCGCAGCTCATACGGTCCATAGCGCGCCCAGGACGCGTCCAGCGCGGCGCGCGCCAGGGCGCTGACATGGCCGGCGTGGTAGGCCGATTTGTTCGATTGCGGATCGATCAGGTACAGGTCGGGCTGGCCTGCCGCCCGCACCACGGCCGGCGCCGCCAGCACGGCCGCCAGCACGCGCCGGCGCTGCGGGCACGGTGGAGCCGCCGGCGTTGTCATGGCTCAGTCCGCCGCCGGGGGCGGGTAGCTGACTTCCAGTATCTCCAGCTCTTCCAGCCCGTGCGGCGCCTGGAAAGTGATCACATCGCCCTCGCGCGCCTTGGTCAGGGCGCGCGCCACCGGCGCCACCCAGCTGATCTTGCCGTTCAGCGGGTCCAGCTCGTCGATGCCGACGATGGTGATGGTGCGCTGTTCGCCATGCTGGTTGGCGTAGGTGACGGTGGCGCCAAAGAACACCTGGTCGCTGCCGTGGTGCAGGCTGGGATCGACCACGGCCGCCAGGTCCAGGCGCTTGGTCAGGAAGCGGATGCGGCGGTCGATCTCGCGCAGGCGGCGCTTGCCGTAGATGTAGTCGCCATTTTCCGAGCGGTCGCCGTTGGAGGCGGCCCAGTGCACCACCTTCACCACTTCCGGGCGCTCGACATCGATCAGCTGCAGCAGCTCATCCTTGATGCGCTGGTAGCCGGACGGGGTGATGTAGTTTTTCGAGCCGGGCGGTATCGGCGGCGCCAGGTTGGCGCCATCCTCATCGTCGTCCTGCTCCGATTCTTTGACGAAGGCTTTGTTCATCGCCCTATTGTAACGGCTACCCGCGGCGTGGAACAGACGCTAGCGTGCGGCCCCGGCCGGCGTCGATTTCACGTATCATGCTGCCAGACAGACAAGACCAGACCACGCATGAATGCCGAGCCCTCCCCCGACCAGCCGGGCGAACTGCAAGCCCAGCTGCAGGCGCTGCAGGCCCGCTTCGACGCCATCGTCACCAACACGCCGGGCCTGGTGTATCAGTTCGTGCTGCACGCCGACGGCCATGTCAGCTTCCCCTACCTGAGCGACGGCTGCCAGGCCCTGCTGGGGCTGACGGCGGCAGAGCTGCACGCGGCGCCCGAGCGCTTCCTGGAACTGATCCTGGTGGATGACCGCAAGTCCTACCTGGACGCCATGCTGGCCTCGGCCGCCGCGCTGTGGAGCTGGAACTGGGAAGGCCGGATCTGGGTCGATGCGTGGAAGGACGTCAAGTGGATCAACCTGCGCTGCACCCCGCACAAGCTGCCCGACTGCCAGGGCGGCGGGGTGCGCTGGGACGGCATCATGACCAACATCACCGAAAGCCGCCAGGAACAGGAGGAGGCGCGCCGCTCGCGCGCCCGGCTGGCCGAGCTGACCGCCCACATCGACAAGGTCAAGGAGCAGGAGCGCACCCGCATCGCGCGCGAGATCCATGACGAGCTGGGTGGCAACCTGACCGCCATCAAGATGGCCCTGGCCATGCTGGGCGCCCGCCTCGACCAGGGCGATGCCGCCCTGCAGCAGAAAGCCGCCTACGTGGACCAGCTGGTCGACCGCACCATCGAGGCCGTGCACCGCATCTCGCTCGACCTGCGCCCGCCCCTGCTGGACTTCGGCCTGGTGCCGGCGCTGGAGTGGCAGGTGCGCGAATTCCAGCAGCAGACCGGCCTGACTTGCAGCTTTACCGCCAACCGGCGCGAGATCGCCCTTGATCCGGACGTGGCCACGCCGCTGTTCCGCATCGCCCAGGAAGCGCTCACCAATATCGCCAAGCACGCCCACGCCAGCCAGGTCCAGGTGAAGCTGGCGCGCACCCGCCAGCAGATCAGTCTGAAAATCAGCGACAACGGCGGCGGCGTGTGGCAGGCCGACCGCGTCAAGCCGGGTTCGTTCGGCATCCGCGGCATGGCCGAACGCGCACGCGCCCTGGGCGGCACGCTCGCGATCAGCCATGCGCCCGGCGGCGGCACCGTGGTCACCGTGAAAATCAGGCTGGAGGACGAGCAGCCCTTCTTGGCGGGCGCCGCTGGCGCTACAATAGCAAAAGAGAACATTTCTCTATTGAAATAATAAAACCCACCATGAGCGAAAAAGCCATCATCAAGGTCTTCATCGCCGACGACCATGCCATCGTGCGCGAGGGCTTGAAGCAAATCCTGGCCGAAACGCGCGACATCGTCGTGGCCGGCGAGGCCGAGAACGGCCTGGACGCCGTCAAGCTGTTCCGCAAGTCAGACTGCCAGGTGATGCTGCTCGATATCTCGCTGCCGGACCGCAACGGCATCGAGGTGCTCAAGCAGATCAAGAAGGAAAAGCCGGACCTGGCGGTACTCATGCTATCCATGCACCGCGAGGACCAGTACGCGATCCGTTCGCTCAAGTCCGGCGCGGCCGGCTACCTGACCAAGCAGAGCGCGCCGCGCGAGCTGGTGACCGCCATCCGCCAGGTGGCCGGCGGCCTCAAGTACATAAGCGCCGCCCTGGCCCAGGAGCTGGCCAACCACGTCGGCGAGGACCATGAAGCGCCGCTGCACGACTCGCTGTCGGACCGCGAATACCAGACCCTGACCATGATCGCCTCCGGCAAGACGGTAGGCGCCATCGCCAAGGAATTGTCGCTGTCGGTCAAGACCGTCAGCGAGTACCGCGCCCGCCTGCTGGTCAAAATGAAACTCAAGAACAGCGCCGAGCTGACCCATTACGCGATCAAGAACCAGCTGATTGAATAAGGCGCTATAGTAGCGGCTGATGGCGCCGCCGGCCCGGCGAAGTTTCATAACGGAAAGTTGCACAGGCTTTCCGCCCTTTATCGGGGCATGGCGCGCCGCACGGCTCGCCTATCATGTCGGCAGTCAGTCCTAACGAGAAGACCGTCCATGTCCAGCAAACCCACCTCTCCCGCCGACATCGCACGCGAAGCATTCCGCACCCTGGCCCTGCGGCGCGTCGCCCCCACCCCGGAAGCCTACCGCGAGATCTACGACGAGATCGCCGGCCTGCCCCCGCCGGCGTCGGCGGCGGCCGCCGATCCGGGTCCGGAAACGGTGCTGGGCCAGCTGGCCGGGCGCCTGGCCGACGGTGGAGGCGAGCTGGGCGACTATGGCCGCCGCTTCCAGCGCGCCATCAAGGCGCGCGACTGGGACAGCTACGCCAGGGCCCTGGTCCAGCTGGTCGAGCGCCAGTCCGCCGCCCCGGCCCGCAAGGGCATCGAATTGGCGCCCGGCGACGACGACACCAGCCGCACCCTGCGCGAACTGCTGAGCCGCACCCTGGGCTACGCCGTGGCCTCGCTGCTGAGCGGCGCTCCGGCCCTGGCGGCCGAGGCCGAGGCCCTGGGCGCGGCCACCAAGGTGGCCCACAGCGAGGAAGCGCTGGCTGAGATCGCCACGCGCCTGAAGCAGCTGTGCTTCCAGATCGAATTGCGCAGCGGCGACACCGGCGAGACCCAGGAATTGCTGCTGCGCCTGTTCAAGCTGCTGCTGGAGAACGTCGGCGAACTGCTGGACGACGACAGCTGGCTGCGCGGCCAGATCGAGTCGGTGCAGCAGCTCATCAGCGGCCCGCTGGACGTGCGCGCCCTGGAAGACGCCACCCGCAGCCTGAAGGACGTGATCTACAAGCAGGGCCAGCTCAAGCACAGCCTGTCGGACGTCAAGCTCACCGTCAAGAACATGATGATGACCTTTATCGACCGCCTCGGCCAAGTGGCGGCCTCGACCGGCGATTTCCACGCCAAGATAGGCGGCTACTCGGAAAAGATCAGCCGCGCCGACAATATCACCGAACTGAACCAGATCCTCGACGAGGTGCTGCGCGAAACCCGCATCGTCCAGGGCGAAGCCCTCAAGGCGCGCGACAACATGATGGCGGCGCGCCAGGAAGTGCAGGATGCCGAGGCCCGCATCCACGCCCTGGAAGCCCAGTTGCAGCACATGAGCGAGCTGGTGCGCGAAGACCAGCTCACCGGCAGCCTGAACCGGCGCGGCCTGGACGACGTGTTCGAGCGCGAGACGGCCCGTTCCGACCGGCGCGGCACACCCCTGTGCATCGCCCTCCTGGACCTGGATGACTTCAAGCGCCTGAACGACACCTACGGCCACATCGCCGGCGACGCGGCCTTGAAGCACCTGGTCAAGATCGTCAAGGACACCCTGCGCTCCATGGACGTGATCGCCCGATTTGGCGGCGAGGAATTCCTGATCCTGATGCCGGAAACCACGGTGGAGGCGGCCTCGGCCACCATGACCCGCCTGCAGCGCGAGCTGACCAAGCATTTCTTCCTGGCCGATAACGAGAAAGTCCTGATCACCTTTTCCGCCGGCGTGGCCCTGCGCCGGCCCAATGAGGACCAGGGCGAACTGGTCAAGCGCGCCGACAAGGCCATGTACCAGGCCAAGCAAACCGGCAAGAACCGCGTAGTGGTGGCCGATTAAAAGGACGTTTCAACATCACCATGGCGTGGTTGCAGCTCCTGGCCACGTTGATGTTGCCCCCCCAAGCGAAAGCGCTTGCCGTTTTGACAGCAAAGCTCGGCCCTACCGGGCTTTTTTCATGCCCGCTTACGCATTAAAATAATTTTTTTTAGCCCTAAAGTATCGTTTTCCGCGGCCGACTAAGCGGGATGCGTGCGCCGGAGTTTAGGGCCAAAAAATAAAATTTAGCCAGATTTTCTCCCTCAATTTTCCCGTGTGGAAACCGTTACCAGTTTCAACAGCGGTTTGATTGTCTCGGAACAGCGAGGCAGACCAAAGTGAAATGAGCAAGTCGCCCAATCTAAGTCTGGAGAAACATCATGGCACAAACCATCAACACCAACATCGCTTCGCTGAACTCGCAACGTAACCTGAACAGCTCGCAAGCAGCCCTGTCCACCTCGCTGCAACGCCTCTCGTCCGGCCTGCGTATCAACAGCGCCAAGGATGACGCCGCCGGCCTGGCGATTTCCGAGCGTTTCACGTCGCAGATCCGCGGCAACCAGCAAGCAGCACGCAACGCCAACGACGGTATCTCGCTGGCGCAAACGGCTGAAGGTGGTTTGAGCACCGCCGGCGACCTGCTGCAGCGTATCCGCGAACTGGCCGTGCAATCGGCCAACGGCACCAACTCCGATTCCGACCGCGCCTCCATCCAGGGCGAGGTGTCGGCCCTGTCGCAGGAACTGGACCGTGTCGCCAACACCACCCAGTTCAACGGCCAGAACGTGCTGGACGGTTCGCTGACCGCGGCCCAGTTCCAGGTCGGCGCCAACTCGCACCAGACCATCAACGTGGGCGTGCAATCGGCCAAGGCTTCCGACATTGGCAACAACACCCTGGCTTCGTCGTACGGCAATACCGCCTCCTCGATCGCCACCTCGGTCACCGGCACCGCCAACAACGTCACCGCCCAGACCCTGACCTTCACCTCGGGCACCGGCACCACCACCACGGTGGACGTGAAACTGGGCGACAGCGCCAAGCGCATCGCCGCCAACGTCAACGCCCTGAGCAGCTCCAGCGGCGTAAAAGCGACCGCCAGCACCACCGCCACCCTCGCCGGCCTGGGCGGCACCACCGGCACCGCCGACGGTTCCGTGCAGTTCACCCTGCGCGGCGACAACTCGGTGGAAAACGACGCCAACTCCACCGCCGTGACCATCTCGGCCAAGGTGAAAGGCGGCGACCTGTCGGCCGTGGCCCAGGCCATCAACGCGCAGACCGGCACCACCGGCATCAGCGCCGCGATCAAGCTGAACACCACCACCAACCAGAAGGAACTGCAACTGAGCAATTCTTCCGGCGCGGACATCCAGATCACCAACACCAACGGCGCCTCCGACGACGCCCTGGCCGCCGCCACCCTGGCCGGCGCCACCCAGCCCGCCAACGGCTCGGTCGCCGCCGTGCCGGGCGCGGCCCTGGCAGTGGGCACCGGCAGCATCACCGTCGGCGGCCACCTGGACTTCTCCTCCGACAGCGGCTTCACCCTGTCCTCGACCAGCACCGACATCGTGGCCGCATCGACCGGTTCGGACCTGCAGTCGGTGTCCAAGATCGACGTCAGCTCGGTGGACGGCGCCAACAAGGCCCTGCAAACCATCGACTCGGCCCTGAACCAGATCAACAGCAACCGCGCCGCCCTGGGTGCCATCCAGAACCGTTTCAATTCGACCATCTCGAACCTGCAAACGACCACGGAAAACCTGTCGGCATCGCGCAGCCGCATCCAGGACACCGACTTCGCTGCGGAAACCGCGTCGCTGACCCGCGGCCAGATCCTGCAGCAGGCCGGCACCGCCATCCTGGCGCAGGCGAACTCGCTGCCGAACGGCGTGCTGTCGCTGCTGCGTTAATCAAGACCATGAGGTAAGGATCGCAGATCCGTACTGACCGGCTCCCCGGCTGTCTTGAAGGCGGCCGGGGATTTTTCGCAAAGGAAGCATCATGACTATCGATTCCATAGGCTCCGCCGCGCTGCGCCCCGAACGCAGCGCCGCCCCCGTCGCGGACACGGCCCCGGCCGCGTCCAGCGCCCGGGCCCCGGCCACCGCCCTGGAGACGGCCAACGCCGTTACCGGGGCCGGCGCCGCGCACACCGCGGATCAGGTCGATGAAGCGGTTGCACAGCTGAACCAGGCGGCCCAGGCCAAGTCCCAGGGCGTCGAGTTTTCGGTCGACAAGGACACCAAGATGACGGTGGTGAAGGTTGTCGATCAGGAAACCAAGGAAGTGCTGCGGCAAATGCCCACACCGGAGGCGCTGCGCATTGCCAAGGCGCTGGACGCCAGCGCCAAGGGTTTGCTGATCCAGCAAACCGCCTGAGCCGCCCCGGCGGCGCACCGGGGGCGTGCCTGCCGGCGCCTTCCAGCGGCGCGCCGCCCCTCCTCCATCCATGGCAAGCTCATGCCGTGGGCCGATGCCGCGCCCGCGCGCCGCTCCGCAACCGATGCGCGCAGTCCCCGAACTGGCCGGTATTCCCCCCTCTCAAGTCCTGTTTGATTCTGCCGATATTGGCTTATATTATTGCTTTACACAGGAGTGACACGTGGCCAGTATTTCCTCCCCCGGCGTAGGCTCCGGCATCGACGTCAACACCATCGTCAGCAAGCTGATGGCGGTGGAGTCCGCCCCGCTGGCGGACTATGACAAGCAGTCGGCCAGCTACCTGTCGCAAGTGTCGGCCTTCGGCAACCTGTCCTCGGCCCTGAGCAGCTTCCAGGGCTCGCTGTCCGGCCTGACCTCGCTGTCCGGTTTCCAGACCCTGACCAGCACGCCCAGCGACGCCAGCGTGATCACGGCCAACGCCACCAGCTCGGCCACGCCGGGCACCTACCGGGTCAACATCACCCAGGTGGCCCAAGCCCAGAGCCTGGCTTCGGACGGCTTCAAGGCCACCACCTCGGCCATCGGCGTGGGCGGCAAGACCACCATCAACTTTTCGCTCGGCACCACCAGCGGCGGCGCCTTCGGCCTGACCGGCGCCCAGCTGGGCGCCAGCCTGCTCAGCTCCGGCCTGACCCCGGGCGCCCTGACCATCAACGGCACCGCCATCGCCACCGACGGCGGCACCCGCAGCGCGCGTCTGCTGGCCGACGCCATCAACGCCAAGAGCAGCACCACCGGAGTCTCGGCCACGGTGGCCGCAACCCAGACCTCGGCCACCCTGTTCGGCAGCGGTGGCGCCAGCTCCTTCGGCGACATCGACACCAGCGGCGGCGGCACCTACACCCTGACCGTTGGCGGGGTCGAGATCGCCAGCCAGGCGGCCGGCGTGGCGGCCGGCGCCGGCGTCACGGCGGCCGCGATCGACACCGCCCTGACCGGCAACACGGCGGTCACGCGCGCGCTGGCCGACGCCAACATTACTTTCACCGGCAGCGCCGCCGATGGCACCCTGCGCTTCAGCAATGCGGACGGCAACAACATCACCGTTGCCGAGGGCGTCTCGGGCGCGGTCACCGGCGGTGTCGGCAACAGCGGCACGGCCAACACCGGCTCCACCACCACGGCGGTCAGCTCGATCTCGCTGGTGTCGGCCGACGCCAGCCCGATCACCGTGGGCGGCAGCAATCCGACCGCGGCCGGCTTCACGGCCGGCACCGGCGGCGCCTACATCGGCGCCAGCTTTACAGCCGACGCCGACCGTACCAGCGGCAACATCGTGATCGACAGCACCAACAACACGCTGCAAGGCATCATGGCGGCCATCAACAAGGGCAATTTCGGGGTCACCGCCACCATTGTCTCGGACGGCTCGACCGGCACCAGCGCCACGCCCTACCACCTGGTGCTGACCTCGACCGCCACCGGCGCCTCGTCCACCATGAAGATCACCCTGTCCGGCTCGGACGGCGCCGATCCCGATCCCGACCTGGTCAAGCTGCTGGGCTACGATCCGGGCGGCGCCCAGAACCTGGGCCAGAAGGCAGCGGCCATGGACACCAAGGGCACCGTCAACGGCATTGCCGTGACCAGCTCCAGCACCAGCATAGGCGGCGCCATCGAGGGCGTGAGCATCAGCGCGCTCAAGGTGGGCAGCTCCAGCCTGACCATCGCCAAGGACAGCGCCTCGCTGACCACCTCGGTCAACGGCTTCGTCAAGGCCTACAACGATTTGCAGACGCAGATCAGCTCGCTCACCTCCTACGACGCCAGCACCAAGACCGGCGGCCCGCTGCTGGGCGACTCCACCGTGCGCAGCCTGCAGGCCGCGATCCGGCGCCAGCTGTCGGAATCGATCACCGGCCTCAAGGGCAACCTGACCAACCTGTCGCAGATCGGCATCTCGTTCCAGAAGGATGGCACGCTGACCCTGGACAGCACCAAGTTCAACAAGGCCATCACGGACAACTTCAACGACATTGCCGGCCTGTTCGCGGCGGTCGGCAAGAGCACCGACAGCAACGTCAAGTTCGTCAGCTCGACCTCGGCCACCAAGGCCGGCGACTATGCCATCGACATCACCCAGCTGGCCACCCAGGCCAGCATGACCAGCACCAGCCCGCTGGCGGCCGAGACCGTCATCGACGATGACACCACCTGGACCGTGACCCTGAACGATACCTCGCCCAGCACGGCCGCCAACACCGCCACCATCAGCCTGCCGGCGGGGCGCTACACGCCCAGCCAGCTGACCACGCTGCTGCAATCGACCATCAACGGGGTCAGCGCCTTTTCCTCGGCCGGCGCCACGGTGGCGGCCACCCTGAACGACGACGGCACCATCAAGCTGACCTCGAACAAGTACGGCTCCAAGTCCAACCTGACCCTGACCAGCGACACCGGCACCGCCGTCTCGGCCATCTTCGGCAGCGCCACGGCCAGCACCGGCGTGGACGTGGCCGGCACCATAGGCGGCTACTCGGCCACCGGCGATGGCCAGACCCTGAGCGGCGCGGCCGGCGCCCCCACCACGGGTCTGAAGCTGACCATCACCGGCGACACCATCGGTTCGCGCGGCACGCTGGGCTTCTCGCAGGGCTATGCCTACCAGCTCAACACCCTGGCCGGCAATTATCTGGGAGGCAGCGGCTACATCGCCAGCCGCACCACCGGCCTGAACAAGTCGGTCAACGATATCGCCAAGAAAAAGGAAGAGTTCAACGACCGCCTGACCGACATCGAAGCCCGCTACCGGGCACAGTATTCGGCGCTCGACACCTCGATCGCCAGCATGAACACCACCGCGTCCTTCCTGACGCAGCAGTTCGCGGCCCTGTCCAAGAGCTGATTAACCCGGAGACCATTATGTTCGGAACCCGACAAACCGGCGTCAACGCCTATGCCAAGATAGGCATGGAAACGGGCGTCGCCGCCGCCAGCCCGCACAAGCTGATCGTGATGCTGTTTGACGGCGCCCTGCAGGCGCTCAACGCGGCCCTGTTCGGCATGCGCGAGAACAATATCCCGGAAAAGGGCAAGGCCCTGTCCAAGGCCATCATGATCATCGACAGCGGCCTGCGGGCCAGCCTGGACAAGAAAGCCGGCGGCGAGATCGCGGAAAGCCTGGACGCCCTGTACGAATACATGAGCGGCCGCCTGCTGACGGCCAACCTGAAGAACGATCCGGCCATCATCGAGGAAGTGCAGCGCCTGCTGACCGAGCTGCGCGACGCCTGGAACGCCATCGCCGACACCCCCGCCGCGCGCGGCGCCCGCCCACCCCAACTTGCCAACGCCTGATGTCCATGATGACTAGCCAAGAAATCCTCTCCGTGTACGGCGCCATGGCCGAGCTCACCGACCAGATGGTGGGCGCCGCCACCGACAGCGACTGGGACCGCCTGGTGCAGCTGGAGCAGCGCTGCGCGGCCCATGTACAGCTGCTGCGCGCCCAGGAACCGGCCGCGCCCATGCAGGGGGAGGAGCGCGAGCGCAAGCTGGCCCTGATACGCCGTATGCTCAATGCGGACCGCCAGATCCGCGACCTGACCCTGCCGTGGATGGCCCAGTTGTCCAAACTGATCAACAGCACCGGCACCGAGCGGCGCGTCATCAACGCTTACGGTAGCGTCTGACACTGGCCGGCGCCATGATCCCGCCGCGCCTGGACGCGACCGTCGCGCCGGCCACCCCGGCCGGCCAGGCCATCCCTGCGGCGGACGGGCGCCAGGCGGCGCTCCAGCGCGCCTTGTCCAGCCTGGTCGGGCTAAGCGTGCCGGCCCAGGTCATGTCCAAGCTGCAGGATGGCAGCTACCTGGTCAAGGTGGCCGACAATGCCGTGCGCATGCAGCTGCCGGCCGGCACCGAGGTCGGCGCCGAGCTGCCGCTGACCGTGATCGCGGCCAGCCCGCGCCCCACTTTCCAGCTGGGCGGCGCCCGCCCGCCGGGTACGCCGCCGCTGGTGTATTCCGACGCTGAACCGGGCCTGCTGCTGCCTTCGCAGGAGCAGCCTGCCGGTTACGTGCCGGGACGCCAGCCCGCAGCCGGACAGGCAGCCCAGCCGGCTACCGGCCAGCCCGGCGCGGCGGGGCCCCAGCCGGGCGCGCAGGCAGCCGGCGAAGGGCCCGGCGCCGCCACGGGCGGCAGTGGCCAAGCCCTGCCGCAAGGAGCCTTGGGCAGCCAGCCCGGCGCGGGGGGCGGCCCCGCCCAAGCT
Source organism: Duganella kummerowiae (assembly GCF_053572355.1). Taxonomy (NCBI): domain Bacteria; kingdom Pseudomonadati; phylum Pseudomonadota; class Betaproteobacteria; order Burkholderiales; family Oxalobacteraceae; genus Duganella; species Duganella kummerowiae. The sequence continues at coordinate 204,360 of NZ_JBKFEH010000010.1, read as the reverse complement.
GGGGTCCAGAGCGGGGCCCAGCCTGGCGCCGCTGCTGGCCAGGCAGCCAATCCGGCGCCAGGCCAAGCCGGGCATCAGGCTGCCAATCCAGCTGCCAACCCAGCTGCCACCCCGGCGCCGAATTCCCACCCCAATCCAGCGGCCAGCCAGGCCGCCAATCAAGCCGCCAATTCGGCCGCCAATCCGGCGCCGAATCAAACCGCTAATCCGGCGGCCAGCCAGGCCGCCAATCAGGCGCCCACGCCAGGCGCCCATCCGGCAAGCGGCGCGGCTGCCAATCCGGCCACGCCCCAGGGCGCCAGCCCCGGGGGCGGCGCGCTATCGGCAGGCCCGCAGGCTGGCGGCGCCGGCAACGCGGCGGCGGCCGCCCGGCCGCCCAGCCCGGGTGCCCTCCTGCTGGCCCGGGCGCCGCTGATACCGGCCAGCGAACTGCCCATCCTCAGCCCCAACACCCCGCTGCCCACCCTGAGCAGCGCGGCGCAAGCGCTGAGCACGGTACTGACCGCCAATACGCCGGGTGCAGCCGCCGTCCTGACTGGCAAAACCCCGCTGGTGCAGTCCGGCGCCCCCGATCCCGGGCAGCTGGCCCAGACCCTGAAGGACACCGTGGGCCACAGCGGGCTGTTCTACGAATCCCACGTCACCGACTGGGTCAAGGGCGAGCGCAGCCTGGCCGATCTGGCGCGCGAACCGCAGATGCAGCGCCTGGCCCAGGGCGGCGAGGCGGCCGCGCGCGCCGCCGGCCCCGACCTGTCCTCGGCACAAATGATCAACATGCAGCTGCACGCCCACGAGCAATCGCGGGTGCAATGGCACGGCGAAGCCTGGCCAGGCCAGCCCATGCAGTGGGAAATCCGGCGCGACCAGCGCCAGGGCGGCGGCGGCCGCCAGCAGCAGGCCGAGGATGAACCCCAGGTCTGGCGCAGCGGCGTGCGCTTCCGCTTTCCCCTGCTGGGCGAGGTGGCGGCCGCCGTCACCCTGATCGGCGAGCAGGTCCACATCCAGGTCCAGGCCGGCAGCGGCGACAGCGCCCAGACCCTGCGTGCCTGGGCCGGAAGACTGGAGCAGGCCCTGGCCGCCGCCGGCGCCCCGCTGGCCTCGCTCAGCATAGGGCAGGAGCAGCCTCCGGAAGCGGCGTCGACGGGCGCGGAGCACGGCCATGGCTGAGCAGCCGCCGCGCCACCGGCCGCCGCAGGAAGCGGTGGCCCTGGCCTACCAGGCCGGCACCATGGCGCCCAAGGTGGTGGCCAAGGGCCGCGGGCTGGTGGCCGAGCAGATCATCGCGGTGGCCGAGGAAGCGGGCGTGTATGTGCACGAATCGAAGGAATTGGTGTCCTTGTTGATGGACATAGACCTCGACAAGCAGATTCCGCCCACCCTCTACCGGACAATTGCGGAACTGTTGGCCTGGCTATATCATATTGAATCGGCCAAGAAATCTGGATTGCCTCTGCCCAAGCCTCCGGACACCAGCCACCCCCTCGAACAAGAACAAGACGAAGCTTCCTGATGGACTCAAATCTGCAAGATGTGCGTTTGGAAAACTGGCACGACTTCGAAGTCGAGTCACGCAGGGAGATCATCGCCCTGCTGCGCGCCATCGGCGAGAAAAACCAGCTGATCCGCATGCTGATACAGGGCGAGGCCGATGTCTGCGTCACCACCATCGTGCACGTGGACGAGGCCAGCAACAGCGTGCTGCTGGACTGCTCCATCAACCAGGAGCAGAACCTGCGCGTATTGCAATCGCGCCGGCTGTCGTTCGAGACCTCGCTGGACAAGATCCGCATCCTGTTCGCGGCCGAGAAAGTGGAAAGCGCCACCTTCGAGGGCAATCCGGCCTTCCGCATCGCCATCCCGCCTTCGCTGATACGGCTGCAGCGGCGCGAGTTCTACCGCATGCCCACCCCGGTCAGCAATCCGGTGCGGGTGGTAATACCGCTGCCGGCCGAGCTGGGCGGCGGCAGCACCGGCTTCCCGCTGGCCGACATCAGCTGCGGCGGCATCGCCATCCTGGACAACAAGCGCATCCTGGGCGACACCATAGGCAAGAATTACACGGATTGCCGCATCGAGCTGACCGACAGCGCCATCATCGAGACCTCGCTGCAGATCCGCAACTCGCTGGACCTGACCCTGCTCAACAACAAGACCAACCGCCGCCTGGGCTGCCAGTTCGTGGACATGAAGCGCGGCGCCCTGAACCTGGTACAGCGCTACATCACCCGCCTGGAACGCGAGCGCAACGCGCGCATCGCCGGACTGAACTAATTGCCAGCTCACTATGGGCTGCCGCTTTCGCGGCAGCGACGGCGGCGGCTGCACGTCGCTGCCGCGCGCGCGGCAGCCCATGCCGAAGCAGCGTACAACCAGCCTCAACTAAGGCTTGTTCAAAGCGCCCAGGGCTAGGCGTCCGCGCCGAAGACAGTGCGCCTGCACGGCGAGGCGCGGCAACGACCCCATGGGCGCTTACCGGCCTGAACCAAGGCTTGTTCAAAGCGCCCAGGGCGAGGCGTCCGCGCCGAAGACAGTGCGCCTGCACGGCGAGGCGCGGCAACGACGCCATGGGCGCTTTGAACAAGCCGCTACACCTGCATGTTCATGATGTCGTGGTAAGCCTGCACTAATTTGTTGCGCACCTGCACCGTGGCCTGGAAGGCAATGCTGGCCTTCTGCCCGGCGATCATCACGTCCGACAGGCTGACGCTGTCATCTCCCATGGAAAACTTCTTGCCCAGCTGGTCGGCCTGCACCTGGCTGGTGTTGACCGCATCCAGCGCAGTCTTCAACGCATCGCCAAACTCCACCTTGGCGGCAGCGGTCTCGGTCTGCACCACCGGCGGGGTGGCCTGCGGCCGCGTGGCGTGCGCCTTCAACTGGGCAATCATGGCCTGGATCTGGCTGCTATCGATGCCCCCATTTATGCCACCTGTCTTCATTCTGCGACTCCAAATATTGCTTAAACGGAATGAAAAGCCCCTACTCCGCCACGCCGGAGTTACAATAGGGAAAGGCCTTTCTCAGTGCTAGCAGAATAACAAGCAGCGCGCCACCCCGCTGGGCCGAGCAGGCCGGTAAACGCCGCTCTGTTCCAGTGATGGCGAACTATGTTGCTGACCGATAATATGTTCCATCATCCTCATCCTGTTCCCGGAACACCATCATGGCCGTAGCCGAACCTATCGTAAATGAGCCCGTCGACGATGCCGACGGCGAGGAAAAGCTGCCCTTCCTGCAGTCGCCGATGGGCAAGATCTTCGTGCGCGCGGGCGGCGCGGCGGCCATCATTGCCGTGCTGGTGGCGCTCTACCTGTGGAACAAGCCGCCCGAATACGCGGTCCTGTTTTCCAACTTCACCGACCGCGACGGCGGCGCCATCACGGCCGAGCTGGACAAGCAGAACATCAAGCACAAATTCTCGGAAAACGGCCAGGCCATCCTGGTGCCGGCCGAGCAGGTGCACGACATCCGCCTGAAACTGGCGGCCCAGGGCTTGCCCAAGGGCGGCAACGTAGGCTTCGAGCTGATGGAAAACCAGAAGCTGGGCGTGTCCCAGTTCCTGGAACAGGTCAATTACCAGCGCGCCCTGGAAGGCGAGCTGGCGCGCTCCGTGCAGTCGCTGGCGGCGGTCGAGAATGCGCGCGTGCACCTGGCCCTGCCCAAGCCGTCCGTATTCGTGCGCGACCAGCAGAAGCCGACCGCCTCGGTGCTGGTCACCCTGCATCCCAACCGCATGCTGGACCCGCAGCAGGTCGGCGCCATCGTGCACCTGGTAGCGTCCAGCGTGCCGGAGCTGCTGCCGGCCAACGTCACCGTGGTGGACCAGGCCGGCAACCTGATTTCGGACCAGAACAAGAATGGCAATGGCGGGCTGAACGCGAAGAACATGGACGCGACCCAGCTCAAGTACGTGAAGGACATGCAGACCCAGATCATCAAGCAGGTCGAGTCCATCATCAACCCCATCGTGGGCGAGGGCAATGTGCGGGCCGAGGCCACCGCCGACGTCGATTTCTCGCAGATGGAGCAGGCTGCCGAGACCTACAAGCCGAACTCGCCGCCGGCCGCCTCCGCCATCCGCAGCCAGCAAAGCAGCGAAACCAATGGCAACGCCAACGGCAACAACCCGGGCGGCATTCCGGGCGCCCTGTCCAACCAGCCGCCCGGCACCGCCACCGCGCCGCTGACCAACACCGCCCTGCCCGGCACGGCGCCAGTCCCCGGCACCCCGCCCGGCGCCGCCGCCACCGGCGCCGCCGCCGGTCCCTCCCACAAGGAATCGACCACCAACTACGAGGTCGACAAGACGGTGCGCTACGAGACGCGCGGCATGGGCGCGCTGCGCCGCCTGACGGTGGCGGTGGTGGTCAACTACCGCCGCATCGTGGACAAGGATGGCAAGGTCACGGTCAAGCCCTATACTGCGGAAGAGATGGCCAAGATCAACGACCTGGTCAAGCAGGCCATGGGCTACAACCAGGAGCGCGGCGACGCTGTCAGCGTGGCCAATTCCCCGTTCGACGGTGTCGACAAACCGTTCGAGCGCATGGACTGGTGGCGCGACCCGGCCAACCTGCCCATGGCCAAGGAACTGGCCAAGTTCCTGATCACGGCCCTGATCCTGCTGTACATCTTCCTGCGCATCGTCAAGCCCATGATGCGGCCCGTGTTCAAGAAGATCGACGAGATCAACGCGCCGGAGCCGGAACCGGAACCGGAGCCGGAACCCGTCATCGAGGAACCGGACGAGGCCCTCATTGCGGAAGAAGAATTGCGCAAGATGGAAGAAAGCACCCAGCGCACCTACCGCGACAACCTCGCCATGGCCAAGAAACTGGCTGCCGAGGATCCGCGCATCGTTGCCAACGTGATCAAGGAATGGATAGGCGCAAATGACTGAGAACACCGGACTACAGAAGGCGGCCATTTTAATGCTGGCCATGGGCGAGAGCGAAGCGGCCGAGGTCATGAAATTCCTGGGACCGCGCGAGGTGCTCAAGCTGGGCGCGGCCATGGCCACCATGAAGAACGTGCCGCACGAGCAGGTGGTGGGCACCCTGGACGACTTCCGCGACATGGTGGCGGCCGCCTCCACCGTGGGCCTGGATTCGGACGAATACATCCGCCAGGTGCTGACCAAGGCGCTGGGCGACGACAAGGCCTCGGTGCTGCTGTCGCGCATCCTGGGCGGCAAGGACGCTTCCGGCATCGAATCACTGAAGTGGATGGACGCCCAGTCCGTGGCCGAGCTGATACGCAACGAGCACCCGCAGATCATCGCCACCATCCTGGTGCACCTGGAGCGCGACCAGGCCTGCGAAATCCTGGGCAATTTCACCGACCGCCTGCGCAACGACGTGGTGCTGCGCATCGCCACCCTGGACGGGGTGCAGCCGGCCGCCCTGCGCGAGCTCAACGACGTGCTCACCAAACTGCTGTCCGGCAACGAAAACATCAAGAAATCCACGCTGGGCGGCATCCGCGCGGCGGCCGAGATCCTCAACTTCATGAGCGGCGAGCAGGAAAACTCGGTGATGGACAACATCAAGAACTACGACAACGACATGGCGCAGAAGATCATGGACGAGATGTTCGTGTTCGACAACCTGATCGACGTCGACGACCGCGGCATCCAGCTGCTGCTGCGCGAGGTGCAGTCCGACATGCTGATCATCGCGCTCAAGGGCGCGTCGCAGGAACTGCGCGACAAGATCTTCAGGAACATGTCGGCGCGCGCCAGCGAGATGATGCGCGAGGACCTGGAATCCAAGGGACCGGTGCGGCTGTCCGAGGTGGAAACGCAGCAGAAACAGATATTGCAGATCGTCCGGCGCCTGGCCGATGAAGGCCAGATCGTGCTAGGCGGTAAGGGTGAGGATTCGTTTGTCTAATTTACCGAAACAGCAGCCGGCCTACCAGCGCTGGGAAATGACCTCGTTCGGCGACAACCGCCCGAGCGCGGTGGCCCAGCGCGAGGCCGAGGAACGCGCGCGCGAAGCGCAGCGCGCCCAGGAGCTGCTGGAGCAGCGCATGCAGGAAGCCCTGGCGGCCCAGCAGGAACAGATGGAAATGGGGCCGGCCGCGCCGCTGCCGCCCGAGTATCCCACCGTGGAGGAACTGGAAGCCATCCGCGAGGAGGCCCGCCAGTCGGGCCACGCCGAGGGCCACGCGGAAGGACTGGAAGCGGGCCGCGCCGAGGCGCAGGAAGCGGGCAGGAAAGCCCTGGTGGCCGAACTGGAACCCATGCGCGCGCTGGTGCAAAGCTTTTCCGCGGCACTGCAGGACGCCGACCAGGCCATCGCCGCCGACGTGCTGGAATTGGCGCTGCAGCTGGCCAAGGGCATGCTCAAGCAGGCCTTGCAGGTCAAGCCCGACCTGATCGTGCCCATCGTGCGCGACGCCATCAGCTACCTGCCCGTGGTGCAGGCCCCGGCCGTGCTGATGCTGCACCCGGACGACGCCCCGATCGTGCGCGAGGCCATGGCCGACGAACTGGACAAGGGCGGCTGGCAACTGGCCGAGGACGCCACCGTGGGCCGCGGCGGCTGCAAGGTGGACACCGCCAGCAACCAGATCGACGCCACCGCCGCCGCCCGCTGGCAGCGCCTGACCCACGCCCTGGGCAAGGACGTGGACTGGCTGGCCTGACATGGACGGCAATCCTCACACCGCGCGCTGGCAAGCCTACCTGGGCGATTGCAGCGCCCTGGTCGGCTTTGTCGAGCCGATGCAAGTCTCGGGCCGGGTCACGCGCGTGGCCGGCCTGGTGATGGAAGCGGTCGGCCTGCGCCTGGCGGTTGGCGCGGCCTGCACCGTGCCGCTGCCGGCCGGCGGCAAGATCGAGGCCGAAGTGGTGGGCTTCGAGGGCGACAAGCTGTTCCTCATGCCGCAAAGCGACGTCGAAGGCGTGGTGCCCGGCACCCGGGTATTTCCCGTCGAGCCCAGCATCCCCCGCCCCGGCAGCGTCAGCCATCCCAGGCGGCGCCCCAGCGACCGGGCCCGCCACTTGCCGGTCGGCATGGAACTGCTGGGCCGGGTGCTGGACGGCGCCGGCCGGCCGCTGGACAACCTGGGCCCCATCCACGCCAGCGACAGCGCGCCCATCAATGTGCGGCCTGCCAATCCGCTGGGCCGGGCGCCCATCGTCGACACCCTGGACGTGGGCGTGCGCGCCATCAACGCCATGCTCACCGTAGGGCGCGGCCAGCGCATGGGCTTGTTTGCCGGCTCCGGCGTCGGCAAGTCGGTGCTGCTGGGCATGATGGCGCGCTACACGGTGGCCGACGTGATCGTGGTCGGCCTGATCGGCGAGCGGGGCCGCGAGGTCAAGGAATTCATCGAGCAGATCCTGGGCGAGGAAGGCCTGGCGCGCTCCGTCGTGGTGGCGGCCCCGGCCGATACCCCGCCCCTGATGCGCATGCAGGGCGCGGCCTATGCCACCGCCATCGCCGAGCATTTCCGCGACCAGGGCAAGGATGTGCTGCTGATCATGGACTCGCTGACCCGCTACGCCATGGCGCAGCGCGAGATCGCCCTGGCGATCGGCGAACCGCCCGCCACCAAGGGCTATCCGCCGTCCGTGTTCGCCAAGCTGCCGGTGCTGGTGGAACGGGCCGGCAATGGCGAACTGGGTGGCGGATCGATCACGGCGTTCTATACTGTACTGACCGAGGGCGACGACCAGCAGGACCCGATCGCCGACTCGGCGCGTGCGATCCTGGACGGCCACATCGTCCTGAACCGCCGCCTGGCCGAGGCCGGGCACTACCCGGCCATCGACATTGAACAATCGATCAGCCGCGCCATGCACTCGATCACCTCGCACGAGCACCAGACCCGGGCCCGCATGGTGAAACAGCTGTTCTCGCGCTACGAGCGCAGCCGCGACCTGATCAGCGTGGGCGCCTACGCGGCCGGCACCGATCCCGTGCTGGACAAGGCGATCGAACTGCACGACAGGATAGAGCATTTCCTGCAACAGCAAATCACGGAGCGCGTGACCATGGACGAGAGCTTGGCCCAACTTACCTCTCTGTTCCAGTGATTGAACAGCCCGCCCCTTCCCTATAATTTACCACCATGGCATCGCTATCCCAACTTGAAACCCTGATGGACCTGGCGCGGCGCGAGACCGACGATGCCGCCAAGCGGCTGGGCGTGGCCCTGAAGGCGGTCTCGGACGCCGAGGACAAGCACAAGATGCTGGTCAGCTACCGGGACGAGTACAGCAAGCGCTTCGAAGCGGCCCAGGCCCAGGGCATCACGCCCATGGCCTACCGCAACTTCCAGGCCTTCATGGACAAGCTGGACACGGCCATCAGGGGCCAGCTGGAAATGGTGCGCCATGCGCAGGCCCGCAGCGCGCAGGAGAAGCAGGCGTGGCAGACTGCCGAACGCAAGCGCATGTCGTATTCGGCCCTGAGCGACCGGGCCCAGGCCCAGGCCATGAAGCTCGAAGCCAAGCGCGACCAGAAACAGATGGACGAACACGCAGCACGGCAGGCTTTTTATAAACGCTGACCGCCCGTCCAGAGGCGGCGGCTCAACCACCACGGCGCACCATGCAGACCCCAACCTCGCTCCAGCTCCCCACTTTTTCCGCCAGCGCAGCCGCCGCGTCCAGGGTCAGCCTGAATTCCGGCACGCCGGACAGCCAGTTCCAGAGCGCCCTGTCGCGTGAAATGGCGCAGCAGGCGTCGGCCGGCCCGGCCGCCAGCGCCAGCTCAGGCAATGGCGCCGGCAGCCAGGCCAATAGCAGCACCGGCGGCAACGTCAACCACGGCAGGGAAGGCAGCGCGCCCGTGCGCAGCAATCCGAATACCAGCACCAACAAGCAGTCCGCCCCGGTCAAGCAGGCCAGCCAGCAAAACCAGCAGGATGGCAAAGGCAGCGCCGGCGCTGGCGCCAGCGGCGCCACGTCCGCCAGCGCCGCGTCCACCGGCGCCGACAGCGGCCAGGATGGCGACAGCGGCGCCGACAGCGACGTCCAGGCCGCCATGAGCGGCAGCGTGGCCGACCTGCTGGCCCTGGTGGCAGCCTTCAATCCGCCGGCCAGCGCCGTGGCGCAAGCCGCCGCGGGCGCCGCCGCAACCAGCGGTTCCGCCGATCCGGCCACGGCCCTTGCGGGCGCCGCCGCCACGGCAACAAGCGCCTCGGCGGCCGCCCTGCTGGCTGCGGGCGACAGCCGGAATGCCGTTCTGGACGGCACCCCGCAGGACGTCGCGCAGGACAGCACGGCTCCCGGTGGCGCCGCGCCGGCAGGCGCCGCACAGGAAAACGCCGCACTCGGTGGTGGCGCCCTCGGTGGCGCCGCGCTGGCAGGCGCCGCACAGGAAGACGCCACCCTCGGTAGTGGCGCCCCCGGTGGCGCCGCGCTGGCAGGCGCCGTACAGGAAAACGCCGCCTTCGCTGGCGGCGCCCTCGCTGGCGCCGCGCTGGGCGCCGTTCCCTTGGACACGGCCGCCAGCGGCGCCGTGACCGGCGCTGACGCTGGCGCCGCCAGCTTCGCCGAGGACCTGGGAGCCGCCCTGGTCCGCGCCGGCAGCGTACCGGCCGCCGATAACGGCGCCGCGGCTGCAGCCAGCGCCGCCCCCCTGGCCGCCGCCGACGGCAAGGCCACTGCCGCGCAGGGCGCCGCACTGCCGGCCGCCGATATGGCCCAGGCGGCCGGCGCCGCCACCTTGGCCGCCAAGGCGCTCATGGCAGCCCAGGCCCGGGCTGCTTCCACCGCCGATACGCAAGCGGACAGCAGCGCCGCCGGCGCCGTCAAGGCGGATGGCGCCATTGCCGCGCAGGCCGACAGCGGCAACGCCACCAGTGCCGAAGCCGGCGCCCTGCAGGCCGCCCCGCCCGGCGCCGCAGCCGTGGCGGCCGCCGATGGCAAGGCCAGCACCCCGGCAGCCCCCGCCACGGTCCAGGCCCAGCCCGAGGCGGCCATGGCGCAGCGCCCGGCCGGCGAGGCCGAGACCGCCATCATCCAGAAGGAAGCCATGGCGACCGTCAACGCCGCGCCGGTAGCCCATTCCGCCCTGGAAGTGGCCAAGGCCGCCGCCAGCGCCATGCCGGCGGACAAGCTCAGCGCCCGCGTTGGCAGCAGCGCCTGGGACCAGCAGCTGGGCCAGAAAATCGTCTACATGGCGGCTGGCGGCGACGCCAGCGCCACCCTGGAGCTCAATCCGCCCGACCTGGGTCCGCTGCAGGTGGTGCTGAGCGTGTCCAAGGACCAGGCCACGGCCGCCTTCAGTTCCGCCGTGCCCGAGGTGCGCCAGGCGCTGGAATCGGCCCTGCCCAAGCTCAAGGAAATGATGAGCGAGGCCGGCATCCAGCTGGGCAATGCCACCGTCTCGTCCGGCATGTCGGACCAGGGCCGGGCCTATGCCCAGGCCAGCTCGTCCAATCACAGCGGCGGCGGCAACGGCGCCCCGGCCCGCTACGGCAACGCCAGCGATGGCGGCGACGCGGTGGCGCCGGCCAGCCAGCCGGTGCGCCGCAGCGCGGCCGGCGCGGTCGACATCTTCGCCTGAACCCAGGTCCGGCCAGGGCCGGGACGCGCCGCGCGCGCGGCCCCGGCCCTGGCCGTTGTTTATTTCGTCATGGAAACGTCAATCAGCGTGCGGATCGCCCCTCTTTTCCGCGTATCCTTGCCCGCGCTGTTTGCCGATAATGACATAATGGCGTGGTAAACCATTCCAGCAGAAAACAAAGGACACTTTGAAAGCGAATCCCAAGATGAAAGCCGAAGCAAAGGTGGAGGCGCCGGCCGGTGGCGGCAGCAAGAAACTGATCATCATCATCCTGGCCGTGGTGCTGCTGCTGGGCGGCGCCGGCGGCGGCGCGGCCTGGTATTTCTTGCACGGCAAAGCGGACGCGGCCGAGGAAGAGGACCACGCGCCGGCCAAGAAAAAGAAGAAAAAAGAAAAGGCCGGACCGCCCGTGTTTGCCGTGGTCGATCCCTTCACCGTCAACCTGCAGCCAGAGGACGCCGGCGACCAGTACCTGCAGCTGGCCATGACCCTGCAGCTGAGCAGCGCCGAGGAAGAGAAAAACATCAAGGAAAACATGCCCATCGTGCGCAACCGCATGCTGCTGCTGTTGTCCAGCAAGCATGCGTCCGAGCTCAACACGCCCGAGGGCAAGCAGAAGCTGGCCGAGGAAATCGTCACCAAGCTGCGGGAACCGTTCGAAGCGCGCGGCTCGCCGCAGGAAGTGGATGACGTGCTGTTTACGTCCTTCATCATCCAGTAACAACCCAGTAAGCACAGAGTAAGTACAAAACAAGCCATGGCCGATAATTTTCTGTCACAGGAGGAAGTCGATGCCCTGCTCAAGGGCGTCAACGGCGACCAGGACGACGTCCAGACCCAGGAGGACGTGGCCGGTGTACGCACCTACAACCTGGCGACCCAGGAACGCATCGTGCGCGGGCGCATGCCCACGCTGGAAATCATCAACGAGCGCTTCGCCCGCCTGCTGCGGGTGGGGCTGTTCAACTTCCTGCGCCGCAGCGCCGAGGTGTCGGTGGGTTCGGTGCGGGTGTCCAAGTACAGCGAATTCATCCGTAACCTGGTGGTCCCGACCAACCTCAACCTTGTGCACATGAAGCCGCTGCGCGGCACCGCCCTGATGGTGTTCGACCCGGGCCTGGTGTTCCTGCTGGTGGACAACCTGTTCGGCGGCGACGGCCGCTTCCACACCCGGGTCGAGGGACGCGATTTCACCCAGACCGAGCAGCGCATCATCCTGCGCATCCTGGACATCGTGTTCGAGGCCTACACCAAGTCGTGGGAGCCGGTATATCCGGTCGAGTTCGAGTACATCCGCTCCGAGATGAACACCCAGTTCGCCAACATCGCCACCCCCAACGAGGTGGTGGTGGCGTCCACTTTCACGGTCGAGCTGGGCTCGGTGTCGGGCCAGATCCACTTCTGCATGCCGTATTCCATGATAGAACCGATACGCGACTCGCTGACCTCCAGCCTGCAGGGCGAGGCGCTGGAAGTGGACAAGCGCTGGATACGCCTGATGACGCAGCAGATCCAGATCGCCGAGGTGGAGCTGGTGGCCACCCTGGGCACGGCCAAGGCCAATTTCGACGATATCCTGAACATGCGGGTGGGCGACATCATCCCACTCAACATCCCAGAATTCATCTCGGCCACGGTGGACGGCGTGCCGGTCATGGATTGCAGCTACGGCGTGCTCAACGGACAATACGCCTTGAAGGTGGAAAAGCTGCTGGCCAATTCCGATAACATCAAATAAGTACCGCAGGAGAGAAACATGTCCGACAATCAAGACGACCAGAGCCTGGACGACGACTGGGGCGCGGCCATTGCCGAGCAGGCCAAGGCCGAGGCCGAGGCGCTGGCCAAGGAACAGGCCACCCAGACCGCCACGGCCGCCGTGTTCAAGGATTTTTCCAGCCATCCGAACAAGACCGAGACCCATAACGATATCGATTTCATCCTCGATATCCCGGTCCAGCTGACGGTGGAGCTGGGCCGCACCAAGATCGCCATCAAGAACCTGCTGCAGCTGGCCCAGGGCTCGGTGGTGGAACTGGACGGCCTGGCGGGCGAACCCATGGACGTGCTGGTCAACGGCTGCCTGATCGCCCAGGGCGAGGTGGTGGTGGTGAACGACAAGTTCGGTATCCGCCTGACCGACATCATCACCCCGTCCGAACGCATCCGCAAACTGAATAAATGAAGCTGTCCTCCTTCATACTCGCCGCCTTGGCGGGCGCGGCCATCGCGGCTGCGGCCCTGCCGGCCCAGGCCCAGCGCAGCGTGTCCGGCACCATAGGCGCGGCGCACGCCGCCCAGGAGGCGGCCTCGGCCGGCACGCCGTCCGCCACAGCGCCGGCCAAGGCCGACAACCCCATCCCTGCCCCTGCCGCCGGCCTGTCCAGCGCGCCGCCGGCCGCGGCAGCCGCTGGCGCCACGGCCGCCACCGGAACCGCCGGCGCGGCACCGGCTGCCGCAGCACCGGCTGCCGCACCTTCCGCCACCGGCCCTGCCGCGCTGGGCATGGGGCCGGCGCCGTCCACCAGCGCCACCGCCGGCCTGCTGCAGACCACCCTGGCCCTGCTGTTCGTGCTGGCCCTGCTGGTGGGCCTGGCCTGGCTGCTGCGCCGTTTCGGCCCGCGCAACTTCGGCGGCGGCAACAATACCGTCAAGCTGGTCGGCGCGCTCAGCGTCGGCGCGCGCGAACGCATCCTGGTGGTGGAAGTGGGCGAGCAATGGATAGTGGTGGGCGCCTCGCCCGGCCGCATGAATGCGCTGGCCACCATGCCGCGCCAGGAAGGCCCCATCCCGGGAAACGGCGGCGCCACCCCGCCGGCCAGCGCCAACTTCGCCGAATGGTTCAAACAGACGATAGAAAAGCGCAATGGCAAATAAGCAGTACCTGAACCTCCTGCGCTGCGGCGCGGTGCTGGGCCTGCTGGCCCTGCCGCTGTGGGCCGGCGCGGAACCCGGCATTCCGGCCTTCAACGCCACCCCGGCGCCGGGCGGCGGCACCAACTACACGCTGCCGATCCAGACCATGCTGTTCCTGACAGCATTGTCCTTCATTCCCGCCGCCTTGCTGATGATGACTTGCTTCACCCGCATCATCATCGTGCTGTCGCTGCTGCGCCAGGCCCTGGGCACGCAGTCGGCCCCGCCCAACCAGGTGATGGTGGGCCTGGCCCTGTTCCTGACCCTGTTCGTGATGGGTCCCGTGTTCGACAAGATCTACACCGACGCCTATCAGCCTTTGCAGGAAAACAAGATCACCATGCAGCAGGCCCTGGAAAAAGGGGCGGCGCCGCTCAAGGCGTTCATGCTGAAACAGACGCGCCAGGCCGACCTGGCCCTGTTCGTGAAAATCTCGCGCGGCCCGGCCCTGCAAGGGCCGGAAGACGTGCCGCTGCGGGTGCTGATCCCTGCTTTTGTCACCAGTGAACTGAAAACCGCGTTCCAGATCGGCTTCGCCATCTTCATTCCATTTCTGATTATCGACATGGTGGTCGCCTCTGTCCTTATGTCGATGGGCATGATGATGATGTCGCCGGCCGTGATCTCCCTGCCGTTCAAGCTGATGCTGTTCGTGCTGGTGGATGGCTGGCAGTTGCTGCTGGGTTCGTTGTCCCAGAGCTTTTACTAGGAGGCTGGCATGACACCGGAAAGCGTGATGACCATGGGGCGGCACGCCATGGAGGTAACCCTGATGATCTCGGCCCCGCTGCTGCTGGTGGCCCTGGTGATCGGCCTGGTGGTGTCCATCTTCCAGGCCGCCACCCAGATCAACGAAGCCACCCTGTCCTTCATTCCCAAGCTGGTCGGCATCTTCGTGGCCCTGGTGGTGGCCGGACCGTGGATGCTGGCCATCATGCTGGACTACATGCGCGAAGTCTTCGGCGGCATCCCCTTCCTGGTGAATTGATGACTGTAACAAATGTTACAGTCACTCAACCCTCATGATTACGCTGTCCGCTGCCGATATCAACACGTGGATGGCTGCGCTGCTGTGGCCGCTCACCCGCATCCTGGGCCTGATCGCGGCCGCTCCGGTGCTGGGCCACTCCAGTGTGCCGGCCACGGTCAAGGTGCTGCTGGGGGTGGCGCTGGCGGCCATCGTGGCGCCCACCGTGCCGGCCCTGCCGGCGGCCGACCCGATGTCGCTGGCCGGCATGCTGATCCTGGTGCAGGAGCTGCTGGTGGGGCTGGCCATGGGCTTCGTGATACGGGTGGTGTTCGCGGCGGTGGAAATGGCGGGCGAGATCAGCAGCCTGACCATGGGCCTGGGTTTCGCCACCTTTTTCGACCCGGGCACCCAGGGGCGCTCGTCGGCCATCAGCCAGTTCCTGGCCCTGACCGCCACCACCATGTTCGTGTCGGTGAACGGCCACCTGGTACTGCTGGCGGCCCTGGTGGAAAGCTTCAACAGCCTGCCGGTGTCGGCCCAGCCCCTTTATTCGGGCGGGTTCAAGCAGGTGGCGGACTGGGGCGCGAAGATCTTCAGCACGGGCGTGCAGCTGTCGCTGCCCATCGTGGCCGCGTTGTTGATAACCAACGTGGCGCTGGGGATACTGACTCGCGCCGCGCCGCAACTGAATTTGTTCGGAATTGGTTTTCCGATCACGCTGGGCGTGGGCATGCTGGTGCTGGCCATGTCGCTGACCTACCTGGCCACGCCCTTGCAGAACCTGATGTCAGAAGGGATAGAACGGGCCCGGCTGCTGCCGCGCACCTGGTCGGAGCGGCCAGTGCGGGGTGCGCAAGCGCCACCGGCGCGCTGGCCGGACGGTCCGGCGATGGCGCGCCCGCAGCCCGTTCCAGCCCCACGGTAACACTTTTTTGGTTTCCACGCGGCAAGTTGAAGCGTATCATGAGGAACCGCTCGGAGAACCTGTAATGACCACCATCGTCAACGACCTCACCACCGACCAGATCATCTCCTTACGGACTGATCAGATCGTCCTCTTGACGACGGAGGATATGCGCGCCCTGAGCTCGGACCAGGTGGCGGTGTTGTCCAGCGACCAGCTGCGGGTGCTGACGACTTTACAAATGAGCAATCTCGGCCAGGCCGGCGTGGCCGGCCTGAGCTCCGACCAGGTGCCGGTGCTGAGCACGGCATTGGTGCGGGCCCTGACCACGGCCCAGCTCACGGCATTCAGCACCGACCAGATCGTGGCGCTCAGCACGCGCGAAGTGGCGGCCCTGCGCACCGACCAGATCAACTCCCTCAACCTGGCGCAGCTGCAGGCCATCGAGGCCTCCGACGTGCGCGCCCTGACCACGGCCCAGATCGCGGGTTTGGGTCCGGACCAGGCCGGCGGCCTGACCACCGACCAGCTGCTGGCCATGTCCACCGTGCAGCTGCGCGCCCTGGCCACGGCGGCCGTCGCCGGCCTGGGCACCGACCAGCTGACCGCCCTCACCACGGCGGCGCTGGGCCAGCTCAGCTCCAGCCAGCTGAACGCACTCGGCTACGACCAGCTGCTCGCCCTCACCAGCGACCAGATCGTCGGCCTCAGCACCCTGCAGTTCAGCGCCCTGGCCACCAACAGCCTGGCCTGGCTGAGCACCGACCAGATCCAGAATATCGAGACGCGCGACCTGGCTGCCCTCAAGAGCGCCCAGGTACGGGTGCTGAGCCAGGACCAGGTGGCGGCCCTGACCACCACCCAGATGGCCGGCCTGCGCACCGCCACCATCGCCTATCTGACGGCCGACCAGATCGCCGTGCTCAGCAGCGACCAGATCGCCGCCCTGCCCACCATCGCCACCCTGAATTCGGCCCAGCTGCAGGCCTTGAGCACCGACCAGCTGTCCACCCTCGGCACCGACGATGTGGCCAGCCTCGGCAGCGCCCAGATCGCCGCCCTGCAGGACTACCAGCTGCAGTCGCTGACCAACAGCCAGATCATCGCGCTGACCACGGCCCAGGTGGTAGCGCTGGGCAGCAACACCCTGGCCATGCTCACCACCGACCAGGTGGCGGCCATCGAAACGCGCGACTTCGCGCGCCTGACCACGGCCCAGATCCGCGCCCTGTCCCTGAACCAGGTGCGCGCCTTCACCAGCCCCCAGATGGCCGCCCTGTCCACGGCCGACGAGGCGGCCCTGAGCGGCGACCAGGTCGCCGTACTCAGCACCGACCAGATCGCCGCCCTGCGCACCGTGGTGCCGCTGACCACGGCCCAGATCCAGGCCATGACTACCGACCAGGTGACCTCGCTGTCCACGCGCGCGGTGTCCACCCTGACCAACGAACAGCTGGCGGCGCTCACCGAGGACCAGGTACTGGCCCTGAACAGCGACCAGATCATCGGCCTGACGGCCACCCAGGTGGCGGGCCTGGCCACCGCCACCCTGAACCTGCTGTCCACCGACCAGATCGTCCTGATCGAGACGCGCGACCTGCGCGGCCTGACCAGCACGCAAATCGCCCGCCTGTCGGCCGACCATCTGGCAGCGCTGACCACCGACCAGTTCCGCGCCCTGTCCACCGCCGCCATAGTCGCCATCACCACCGACCAGATCGGCGCGCTGACCACCGACCAGTTGTCCGCCCTGTCGAGCCTGTCGACCTGGTCCACGGCCCAGATCGGCGCCTTCACCACCGAGCAGCTGAGCAACCTGTCGACCCGCGGCCTGTCCACCCTGGGATCGAGCCAGCTCCGCGTGCTCAATTCCGACCAGATCCAGGCCCTGAACTCCGACCAGCTGGCGGCCCTGTCCACCGACCAGGTCCGCGCCCTGAATTCAGATGCGCTGGCGGCCCTGACCACCGACCAGGTCGGCTTTATTGAAACGCGCGATATCGCGGCCCTGAACAGCAACCAGGTCAACAAGCTCACCACCGACCAGATCGTGGCCCTGGGTACAGCCCAGGTGGCGGCCCTGGGAACGGCCGCCACCCTGGCCCTCACCAACGACCAGATCGCCGCCCTCAGCGACCAGCAGCTGGACGCCCTGGCCTACCTGAACCGGCTGAGCTCGCGCCAAATCCGGGCCCTGACCACGGCGCAGCTGAGTGGTCTCAACACGGCAGACATCGC
This sequence comes from Duganella kummerowiae, assembly GCF_053572355.1. Classification (NCBI taxonomy): domain Bacteria; kingdom Pseudomonadati; phylum Pseudomonadota; class Betaproteobacteria; order Burkholderiales; family Oxalobacteraceae; genus Duganella; species Duganella kummerowiae. The sequence continues at coordinate 186,809 of NZ_JBKFEH010000010.1, read as the reverse complement.
CAGCCTGTCCAGCCAGCAAATCGGCGCCCTTGCCGGCGCCCAGGTGCAGGCCCTGAATACCGACCAGATCATCGCGCTGGGCAGCAACCAGCTGCGCGCCATGAGCAGCGACAACCTGGGCCTGCTCAGCACCGACCAGATCGCCGCCATCGAGACGCGCGACATCGCCAACCTGCGTACCGCCCAGCTGCCGGGCCTGAAAACCAGCCAGGTGGCGGCCCTGACCACCGCCCAGGTGGCGGCCCTCAACAGCGCCGAAGTGCGGGCCCTGTCGGCCGACCAGCTCCAGGCCCTGGACACGGCCCAGATCGCGGCCCTGTCCACCCTGACCGTGCTGACCACGCGCCAGATCGCCAATCTGACCACTGACCAGCTGACCAGCCTCAGCACACGCGCCTTCACCACCCTGACCAGCGCCCAGGTGGCGGCCCTGGCCGCCAGCCAGATCGGCGGCCTCAACGTGGACCAGATCGCCGCGCTCAGTACTGCCCAGATGCGGGCCCTGTCCAGCAGCGCCATCATGGCCCTCAACAGCGACCAGATCGCGGCCCTGCGCAATGCCGATATTGCCGCCATGAGCACGCGCCAGCTGGCCAGCCTGTCCAGCGACCAATTGCTGGCCTTCAGCAGCAGCCAGCTGGCGGCCCTGACCACCCAGGAAATCGCGGCCCTGACGGCCGACCAGCTGGGCAGCCTGAACGGGGCCCAGCTGGACGCCCTGGCCAGCCTGGCGGCGCTTACCACGCGCCAGATCGCCAGCCTGACCACGGCCCAGATCGCCAGCCTGAACCAGGCCGACCTGGCCGTGCTGCGCACCGCCCAGCTGGCCGCCTTCAGCACCGACCAGGCCGTGGCGCTCAACACCGCCCTGCTGCCGGCGCTGTCCACGGCGCAGCTGCGGGCCCTGTCCACGGCGGCCATCGCGGCCCTGACCACCGACCAGGTGGGCAGCCTGACGGCGGCCGAGCTGGCCTCGCTCTCGACCCGCCAGGTGGTGGCGCTGGGCACGGCCCAGATCGCCGCCCTGTCGACCGCCCAGTTCACGGCCTTCACCAGTGCCGAGATCGCGGCGCTGACGCCGGCCCAGAAAGCCGCCCTGCGCAGCGACCAGCTGGCGGCGCTGTCCACCCTGGCCAGCTTCAGCACGGTGGCGATCGCCAGCCTGACCACCGACCAGATCGCCAACATGCCGCTGGGCCTGCTGGCCCAGCTGACCACCCGCCAGGTGGCCTCGCTAACCACCGACCAGGTCGCGGCCCTGACCCCGGCCGCCGTCGCCGCCCTCACCACGGCCCATTTCCGCTCGCTGACGGCGGACGAGCTGGCCGCCCTGAATGCGGACCAGGTGGCGGCCATCGAGATTGCCGACCTGCTGGCCCTGTCCACCGGCCAGATCCGCGCCCTCACCACCGACCAGCTGGGCTGGCTGACCAGCGACCAGTTCGGCGCCCTCAGCACCCAGGACATCGCGGCCCTGACCACGCGCCAGATCGCCTCGCTCAGCGTGACCCAGGTGGCCAGCTTCGGCAGCCTGGCGCCGCTGACCAGCGCGCAGATCGCGGCCCTGACCACCGACCAGATCGCCAGCCTGGCGGTGGACAAGATCACCACCCTGAAGACCGGGCAGATCGCCGGCCTGACCAGCGCCCAGATCGGCGCCCTGACTACCGACCAGATCATTGGCCTCAGCTCGGCCCAGGTGCGCAGCCTGAATGCCGCCACCCTGGCCGCCATGGCGCCCGAGCAGGTGGCCGCCATCGAGGCCGGCGACCTGCGCATGATGACAACGGCCCAGATCGCCGCCCTGCGCACCGACCAGGTCCAGGCCCTGACCCTGGACCAGCTGGCCGCCCTGACCACCCAGGAAGTGGCCGCCATGAGCTCCCGCCAGCTGGGCGTGCTCAGTCCGGACCAGATCAACGCCTTGAGCTCGCTGGCTAGCCTGACCACCCTGCAGGTCGGCAGCCTGACCCAGGCCCAGATCGAGGCCCTGTCGCCGGACCAGATCGCGGCCCTGCGCACCAGCCAGGTCGCAGCCTTTTCCACCACCCAGATCAGCTGGCTCAGCGCCGACCAGATCGTGGCCCTGAGCACCGGGCAGATCCGCGCCCTGTCCAACCAGGCGTTGGCGTCCCTGAGCATCACCCAGGTGGCCGCCATCGAACTGGGCGACCTGGCGGCGCTGCGCACGGCACAAATGTCGGCCTTTACCTCGGACCAGCTGGCGGCCCTGTCGCTAGACCAGGTCGGCGCCCTGACCACGGCCGAGATCGCGTCCATGACGACGCGCCAGCTGAGCTACCTGAACAGCGCCCAGATCGACGCCCTGTCCAGCCTGAACGCGCTCACCACGCTGCAATTCTCCTCGCTCAACAGCGACCAGATCAGCCAGCTCAGCAGCGACGACCTGCTGACCTTGTCGACGCGCCAGGTGGCGGCCCTGGCGGCGCGCCAGGCGGCCGGCCTCTCCACCGACCAGATCGCCGCCCTCAGCACGGCCCAGGTGCGGGCCCTGGCGCTGGCCACCCTGTCCAGGCTGAACACCGACCAGGTGGCCGCCATCGAGGCGGCCGACTTCCGCGCCTTGTCCACCGACCAGCTGCGTGTCCTGACCACCGACCAGATGGTGGCCCTGCAGACCCGGCAGCTGAACGCCCTGAGCAGCAGCGGCATCGCCGCCTTCACCCAGACCCAGCTGTCGGTGCTCAGCAACGAGCAGCTCAGCTCGCTGGGCAACCTGTCCGAATACAACACGCTGCAGATCGCGGCCATGTCCACCAACCGCATCGCAGCGCTCAGCACGGACGATATCGCCCTGCTCAGCACGCGCCAGATCGCGGCCCTGTCGGCGACCCAGGCCAGCATCCTCAACAGCGACCAGCTGATCGCCCTGAGCGCCGCCCAGGTGGGCGCCCTCAGCACCCGCGCCCTGAACGGCCTGGACAGCGTACAGATAGCCGCCATCGAAGCCGGCGACATCGCCGCCCTGAAAACCGCGCAGCTGGCCGCCCTGGGCGACAGGCTGCTGCCTGGCCTGACCAGCGACCAGCTGGGCGCGCTGAACTCGCGCTCGGTGGCGGCCCTGAGCACCCACCAGCTGAGCGTGCTGAACCCCGACCAGATCCATGCCCTGAGCGCCGTTTACGGCCTCACCACGGCCCAGTTGCGCGCCCTCAACAGCGACCAGCTGGCGGCCCTCAGCCTGGACCAGCTGGGCGCCCTGAAAACCAGCCAGGTGGCGGCCCTGAGCCCGGGCCAGGCCGGTTTCCTGACCACCGCCCAGGTGGCGGGCCTGAGCGCGGCCCAGCTGCGCGCCCTGTCCACCGGCGCCATTGCCAACCTGAACACCGACCAGGTCGCGGCCATCGAGCTGGACGACCTGCCGTCCCTGAGCACGGCCCAGATCCGGGTCCTGAACAGCGACCAGCTGGCCGCCCTCACGCTGGACCAGTACGCCGTGCTGAGCACGGCCGGGATCGCGGCCCTGAGCACGCGCCAGATCGGCTTCCTCAGCGTGGCGCAGATCGATGCCCTGTCCACCCTGGCGGCGCTGGGCAGCGACCAGATGGCGGGCCTGACCACCGACCAGATCGCCGCCCTGTCGCAGGACGATTTCACCGCCTTCACCACCCGCCAGCTGAGCGGCCTGCTGGCCAGCCAGGCTGGCGGGCTGACCGTGGCCGAGGTGGCGCTGCTGTCCACGTCCCAGATCCGCGCCCTGTCCACCAGGCTGATCGCCGCGCTCAGCCTGGACCAGGTGGGCGCCATCGAGGCGGCCGACTTCCGCGCCCTGACCACGGCCCAGCTGCGTGCCCTGACCACCGACCAGATGACGGCGCTCTCCACCGACCAGCTGCACGCCCTGTCCAGCGCCGGCATTGCCGCCTTCACCAAGACCCAGCTGGACGCGCTGACCGCCGACCAGATGAACGCCCTGGGCAACCTGGCCGAGTACAACACGGCCCAGATCGCCGGCATGTCGACCGACCGCATCATCGTGCTGACCACGGACGACATCGGCCTGCTGAGCACGCGCCAGGTCGCAGCCCTGAGCGCCGCCCAGGTATCGGTGCTCAATAGCGACCAGCTGGCCGCCCTCAGCGGCGACCAGCTGGCCGCCCTCACCACGCGCGCCCTCGCCGCCCTCAGCACCGACCAGCTGCCCTTCATCGACGCCATCGACTACGCCGCGCTGAAGACGGCGCAGGTGCAGGCCCTGGGCACGGCCCAGGTGATGGCGCTCAGCACGGCCCAGGTCGCAGCGCTGACCACGGCCGAGATCGCTGCCCTGCGGGTCCAGCAGATCGCGGCGCTGAACACCGACCAGATCCAGGCGCTGTCCAGCCTGCGCAGTCTCAGCTCGGCCCAGGTGCGGGCCCTGAGCAGCGACCAGATCGCCGTGATTTCGCTGGACCAGTTGCTGGACCTGCGCACCAACCAGATTGGCGCCATCAGCAACAGCCAGCTGCCCTACCTGACCACCGACCAGATCGTTGCCTTGACCACGGCCCAGGTCGGCGCCATCAGCACCCGCGCCCTGACCGCGCTCACCGCCGACCAGGTGGCTGCCATCGAGGTGGCGGACGTGGCCGCGCTCAAGTCGTCGCAGCTGCAAGCCCTGAACACCGACCAGGTGGCGGCCCTGACCGTGGACCAGATCGCCGCCATCAGCACCTCGGCCATCGCCGTGCTCTCGGCCAACCAGGCCAGCGTGCTGACGGCGGCCCAGCTGGCTGCGCTCACCACGCGCCAGGTGCGCGCCCTGTCGACCAAGACCGTGCGGGCCCTGACGGCAGCCCAGTTCGCCACCATCGAGGCCGAGGATATCGCCGCCCTGCGCACCGACCAGGTCCAGGCCCTGACCTCGGACCAGCTGCAGGCCATGACCAACGAGCAGCTGCAAGCCATGACGGCGGCCGAGGTGGCCGCCCTGAGTTCGGCCCAGATGAATTACTTCAGCGCCGACCAGTTCCTGGTGCTGGGCGCCCTGGGCGGCATGAGTACCCAGCAGATCGCCCAGATGACCCCGGAACGCATCGCGGCCCTGAACGAGGTGCAGCTGTCCTCGCTGACCACGCGCCAGGTGGCGGTGCTGACCACGGCCCAGATCAGCGCCATGTCCATCACCCAGCTGCAGGCACTGAGCGCGGCCCAATGGAAGGCGGTCAGCACCGCCACCCTGCGCGCCCTCACCGCCGACCAGATCGCCGGCCTGGCGCTGGACGACCTGGCAGCCCTGAGTACGGCGCAGGTCGCCTCGCTGACCACGACGCAGATCAGCGCCCTCACCAACGACGAACTGGCGGCCCTGACCACCCAGGAACTGGCGGCCCTCACGGCAGCCCAGGTCAGGGTACTGAGCACCGCCCAGCTGGGCGCCCTGGCCAGCCTGTCCACCCTGACCAGCACCCAGCTGGGCACGCTCTCCAGCGCACAGCTGGGCAGCCTCACGGTAGACCAGCTGAACACCTTGCGCACCATCCAGATCGCGGCCCTGAAGACGGCCCAGGTGGCCTCGCTGACCACGGCCCAGATCGCCGGCCTGAGCACCGCCCAGGTACGCGCGCTGACCGAGGCCGGCATGGCCGCGCTGGGCAGCGACCAGTTGCGCGCGGTCGAGCTGGAGGACGTGGCCGCGCTCGGCACGGCGCAGCTGAACGCACTGAGCACCACCCAGATCACCCTGCTGACCGCCGACCAGGTGGCCGCCCTGCGCACCCAGCAGCTGGCCGGCCTCGGCACCCAGGAAATCAGCGCCCTGACCACCGACCAGATCAACATGCTCAGCACGCTGGCGGCGCTGACCACCAACCAGGTGCGCGCGCTGCAGACCAGCCAGCTGGCAGCCATCGACCTGGACCACTTCGGCACCCTGAAGACGGCCCAGCTGGCGGTGCTGTCCACGCGCCAGGTCGCCAGCCTGAACACCAGCCAGATCGCCAGCCTGAGCACGGCGCAGGCACGCGGCCTGAGCCAGGAGGCCATCGCCGCGCTCAGTTCCACCCAGCTGGGCGCGCTCAGCCTGGGCTCGGTGTCGGCACTCAGCACCAGCCAGCTGCTGGCGCTGAACACGCTGCAGTTGGGCGGCCTCAGCAACGACCAGATCACCTCGCTCAGCACGCGCCAGCTGGCCGCGCTGGCCACTGCCCAGGTCAAGGGCCTGAGCACATCGCAGCTGGCGGCGCTGGGCAGCCTGTCGGCCTTCGGCACGGCCCAGCTGCTGGGCTTTACGTCGGCCCAGTTCGCCAGCCTCAGCATCGACATGCTGGGCGGCCTGCGCACGGCCCAGGTGGCGGCGCTGGGCAGCGCCCAGCTGTCCGGGCTCAGTTCCAGCCAGATCGCGCAAATCGATCCAGCGCTGATCGCCGCCATCTCGACCCGGGCCTTTGCCGCCTTGACCAGCAGCCAGCTCGATGGCCTGACGGTCAGCGAGATCGCGGCCCTGAAAACGGCCCAGGTGAGCGCCCTGACCACGGCCCAGCTGGTGACCCTGGAGACGGACCAGCTCGCCGCCCTGAGCACGCAGCAGATCCGCGCCCTGCGCGCCACCCAGGTGGCGGCCCTGACCACCAGCCAGATCCCCAGCCTGACACTGAGCGAAGTGGCGGCCCTCACGGCGGCCCAGGTGGACGCCCTGACGGCAGCCCAGAAGGCGGCCATGACGGCGGCCCAGCTGGCCGTGCTGCCGGTGGGCAGCCCGCTGGTACTGGACCTGGACGGCAATGGCATCGCCACCCTGGCGCTGTCGGCCGGGGTGCAGTTCGACCTGTATGCCGAGGGCAGCCAGGTCGGTACCGGCTGGGTCGGGTCCGGCGACGGCCTGCTGGCCCTGGACCGCAACCACGACGGCGTCATCAACGATGGCAGCGAATTGTTCGGCACCGCCACCCGCAGCGGCGACGGCGGCAACAGCGCGGACGGCTTCGCCGCCCTGGGCGAGCTGGATAGCAACCACGACGGTGTGGTCGACAGCCAGGACGCGCAATTCCAGGACTTGCGCGTGTGGGTGGACGCCAACGCGGACGGCGTCAGCCAGGCCGGCGAGCTCAAGACCCTGGCGTCGCTGGGCATCGCCAGCCTGACGGTCCCGGCCGCGAAGGTGGCCGAGGATGACAACGGTAACTGGATAGGCCTGCGCTCCAGCTACACGAAAACCGACGGCAGCCAGGGCCAGGTGGCCGACGTCTGGTTCCGCACCAGCCGCGCGGCCCAGGCCAGCGCACTGTCGCAGGCCATCACGTCCTACGCCCAGGCCGATGCGGACAACACGGCGGCGGCCGGCGCCGACCTGTCGGACACGGCCGCGCGGCAAGCCGCCGCCGCCGGCGAAGGCACGCTGGCCGGCCACGTGGCCGAGCTGGCGCGCCAGCTGCGCCAGTTCGGCGCCCCGGGCGACGCCGGTCACAGTGCGGCCAGCGCGCTGCAGCACGAGGAACTGGGCCGCAGGCTGGCCAGCCAGGGCATCCTGGCCGCAAAATAGGCGCCCGTGCAACACGGCAAGGGAGTGGCGCCGCCACGGCGCCCTGGCCGTGTGGTACCGGATTGCAGGCCGCACGGATGAAAAAAGCCCCGCGGGCGCAAGCCGGCGGGGCTTTTTATTGCAGGGCTGCTCAGCCGATGTAGTTGAACAGGGACAGGCCGCTGACCGCCTTGAAGGTCTTCTGGGCCGCGTCCAGGATGGTTTGCTGCTGGGTGAATTCCGAAGTGGCCTTCACATAATCGAGATCCTGCAGGTCCGACAGGGTGGCCGAATACTGCAAATTCATGTCGTCGCCATTGCTGTCCAGGTAGTCCAGCTCCTTCAGGCGCGAGCCGACCTGGGCCTGCACTGCCAGCAGGTTGTCGGTGGCGTTGTCGATGTTCGACTGCACCTGGTTCAGCACATTGTTGAGCGCCGCCTGGCCGGCCGCGCCGCTGCCGTTCGAGCGCAGCGCCTTGAGGAAATCCGTCACCGTGGTGAACACCGACTGCTTGGTGCTGGGCTGCACGGTGAAGGTGTCGCCGTCGGCCGGCTTGCCTTTGATGTCGAATTGCAGGCCGTCGAAGGTGATGCTCTGGCCGCTGGTATAGGGGATGGGATCGGGCGGATTGGGCGCGGCCGGGACCGGATTGCCGGTGGTGAGGTCCTGCACCGTGTAGGTGGTGACGGCCTCCGAGGTGCTGGTGGCCGGGGTCACGGAAAACACCAGCTGGTAGTTGTGCCCGGTCAGCTTGGTGGTATCGGTCACCGAGCCGGGGCCGATGATGCCGCTGCCGCCGCGCGAAAAGTTGGCCGGGTCGGCGCCGGTCTGGAAGGTGCCGTTGCCGGTGGCGTTGTTCTCGAACACGGAAGCGCCGGAATCGCTGATGGGCACCTTGCGGCTGGGCCCCACCAGCAGTTCGCGCTGGCCCTGGTCGCCGGAATAAGCGGCGCCGGTGGCGGTCAGGCTGAAAGGCTTGATGGTTTCCTTGTAGCCCGAAAATATGTAGTTGCCCACCCCATCCTGGGTGTTGGCCACGCCCAGCAGGTCGTTCAGCCGGCCCTCCAGCTCGACCGCCTTGGCTTCGCGGTCGCTCTGGGTCAGCGAGCCGTTGCCGGCGTCCACCGCCAGGGTCTTGATGTCCTGCAGCAGCGAGGTGGCGCTGGCCAGGGCCGTGGTTTCGATCGACAGCGGGTTGCGCGCATTGGCGCGATTGGTCTCCAGCTGGGTGTTGATGGATTGCGACTGCGTCACCTCCAGCGCACGGGCGCTGGCGATGGGGTCGTCGGCCGCCGTCAGGTTCTTGCGGCCGGTGGACATTTGCTGCTGGGTGCGCGACAGCGAGGTCTGCAGGCTGCCGATCTGCGTGGTCCCGATGTCGTACAGGGTCTTGGTGCTGATGCGCATGCTCATGATGCTGGTCCTTGGTTACCTGTTAGTTGCCCAGGCTGATCAGGGTGTCGAACAGCTGGCTGGCGATCTGTATCACCTTGCCCGACGCCTGGTAGGCTTGCTGGTAACGCAGCAGGTTGGCCGCTTCCTCGTCCAGGTTGACGCCGGACACGGACTGCTGGCTGTTGGTGGCCTGGGTCACGGCGGCGTCGGCGGCGGTGCCGGCGATCTGCGCCTCGCGCGCCTTGGTGCCCACGTAGTTGACCATCTGGGCGTAGGTGGTCTGGAAGGTGGCCGTGTTGTTGTTCATCAGGTTCTTGGTCTGCAGCGCGGCCAGCAGGGTGCCGTTGCGGCTGTCGCCGGTGCCCGAGATGTTGGGGCCCACCGTGAAGCTGTCGGTATCGGCCGGGGTCCCCGAGATCTGCAAGCTGATGCCGCCGAAGCTGATGGTGGCGCCATCCGTGTAGGGCACGGCGGTGCCGGCCGGATAGGTGGTGCTGCTGCCGTTGGCGGTCACCGTCACGTCCTGGCCGGCCGGGAAACCGCTCAGGCTGCCGCTGGCCTTGTCATAGCTGATGGTTACGCTGGAAGCTAGCGGATTGCCGAGGTAGCCGGCGTCCACCGCGCCGGGCGAAATCTTGGCGCTGCCGGTATTGCCGGTGGTGGCGGCCGTGCTGACGGGCGCGGCCAGGGCCACCTTGGTCGGGTCGCTGATCAGCAGCTGCAGGTTGCTGGCGGCGCTGGCGGTGGGACGCACCAGGAAATTGTCATCCACCACGCCGGTACCGGTGATGGTGTATTCGACCCCGTCGATCACCTGCGGCTCCGTCTGCGGATAGGGATCGATCAGGGTTTTCTTGTTGTCCGACAAGCGGGTGACGGTGAAATTGGTGCCGTCGTAGTCCACGCTATAGTCGCTGGCGGTAAGCGCGCTGGCGTCCACCACCTTGCCGGTCACCACCGCCGTGCTGGCCGGCGAATTGTTGACGTTGGCGCCCACGGTGGCGTTGACTTCGGCGAAGAACAGTCCGCCCGGGGCGCCGTTCTGGTCCTGGCCCAGTACGTGCTGGGCGTTGAAGGCCGTGGCCAGCGAGGCCGCCACCTGGCCCAGCTGGTTCTGCACCTGGTCCAGGGCGCCGTCGCGCACCTGCAGCAGGCCGCCCAGCTGGCCGCCGGTGAACAGGTTGTCCGGCAGGGTGCTGGTCTTGTTGGCGGTGGCGTAGCCTAGCACCATGCGGCTGACGTCGGTCGGCGAACTGGTCACGGCCAGCTGGTAGGAGGTGGCGCCGATTACCAGCGGCTGGCCGGTGCCGAAGGTGGCGTTGACCATGCCGTTGTCGGCCTTGACCACGTCGATCTTGACCAGCTTGTTGAGCTCGGTAAGGATCTGGTCGCGCTGGTCCAGCAGGTCGTTGGGCGGCTGGTTCTGGTTGACGCTCAGGCCAGCGATGGTGTTGTTGATGGTGGCCAGCTGCTTGCTGTAGCTGTTGATCTCGCTGACGGTGGAGCCGATTTCCGCATTGATGCCGGCCGAGATCTCGTTGACGCGCGCGCTCATGCTCTGGAAGCGCGACACCAGCGAATCAGCGGCCGACAGCATGGCCTGGCGCGAAGCGGCCGAGGATGGGTTGGAAGCGGCGTCCTGCACCCCGTTGAAGAAATCCTGCAAGGCCGGCGACAGCCCGGCCGTGGTGTCCGCCAGCAGGTTGTCGACCTGGGCGATCTGGGTGGTGTAGGTGTCCAGCGTGGACTGGGTGGCCTCGGCCGCGCGCAGCGAGTTGGCCAGGAAATCATCGTAATACCGGCGCACAGTGCTGACCTCGGTACCCGTCCCCGTGTATCCGGCGCCGGAATACTGGGCTGGGGTATCGTTCTGGATGGCCTGCTGGCGGCTGTAGCCGGCCACGTTGGCATTGGTGATGTTATTGCCAGTGGTGGACAGCTGCACTTGGGCCGCGAGCAAGCCGCTTTTGCCGATACTCAGGAGTGACATGATGGTTTCTTTACGCTATAGATGCAGTTTACGGCAGACTGCGCCAAATCTTGAAATGCCCGCAGGCAATGGTGTCCGGCAATGTTCGCCTCCCTACCCGACCAGCGACTGCCGGATGATGCGGGTCAGCTTGCTGGCGTAGTGGGGATCGGTGGCATAGCCGGCGCGCTGCAGGCCCTGGGCGAAGCTGGCGGCGTCGCCGGCGCTGGCCAGCACCTTTTCGTAGCGCGGGTTGCTGGCCAGCAGTTTCGCGTAATCCTTGAAGCTGTCGGCATAGCTGTCGTAGGCGCGGAAACGCTCCATCCTGGTCTGCGGCTTGCCGTTCACATATTCCGTGGTGGCCGTGACCACCACCTTGCCCTTCCAGTCGGGGCCGGCCTTGATGCCGAACAGGTTGTTGCTGGCGGTGCCGTCGCGGCCGCGGATCTGGCGCTTGCCCCAGCCGCTTTCCAGCGCCGCCTGGCCCAGCATGAACTTGGCCGGGATGCCGGTGGCGCGGCTGGCTTCCTCCGCGTGGGCGCCCAGCTTGTCCTGGAATTCGCGCACGTGCGGGGCCTGGCTGCGGGCGCCGGCCCGCTCGCTGGCGCTGGCGTTGGCGCTGCTGGTGGACGCGCTGGCGCCGGCCTCGGCCATGCCGCCGGCCGCCTCGATGGCGCGCTTGAGCTTGGCATCGACCATGCCGCTGCCCAGGGCCGAGGCAAACGGGTCGGCCGGCAGGCCGTCGGCCCCGGCCACCTGGCCCATGCCCTGCTGCGACAGCTGGCGCACCAGCACGTCGGCCAGGCCGATGCCCTTCTTGGCAATGTTCTGGCTGGTCTGCTGGTCCAGCATGGTGGTGAACATCTTGCTTTGCTGGCTATCCATCAAGCCATCCTGCGGGGTGGCGTCACGCATGCTTTTCAACATCATGTTGACGAACAGGGCTTCGAACTGGGTGGCCGCGTTCTTCAGCGCTTCCGGGCTGCCGGCACGGGCCGACTGGCGCATGGCGCCCATGCCCTTGATGTCCAGGGCCAGCTGATTGTTGATATCGGGGGTGCTGTTGCTCATGGCCGGCGCCTCAAATGATTTCCAGTTCGGCGTGCAGCGAACCGGCCGCCTTCATGGCCTGCAGGATGGACAGCAGGTCCTGGGGCGTGGCGCCGATGGCGTTGAGGGCCTTGACCACGTCGGCCAGCGAGGCGCCGCCCTTGACCAGCATGACCTTGCCGCCCTCCTTCTTGATGTCCACGGTGGGATTGTTGGTGACCACGGTGCGCCCGCCGGACAGGGCGTTGGGCTGGCTGACCTGGGGATCGGCCGTGACCGACACCGACATGTTACCGTGCGAAATGGCGCAAGTGTCCAGGGTCACGGCGCGGTTCATCACCACCGAGCCGGTGCGGGCGTTCATGATGACCTTGGCGGGCTGCTCGGCCGGATTGACCTGCATGTCCTGCAGGGTGCCGATGAAGCTCACGCGCTGGTCGCTGCTGGACGGCGACTGCACCCGTATCACGCGGCTGTCCAGCGCGTAGGCGATCCCGGCGCCGTATTTTTCGTTGATGGCTTCCACCACCCGGCTGGCGGTGGCGAAGTCGGCCGTGTTCAGCTCCAGGCGGATGCTGTTGCCCTCGCCCAGGTTGGAGGCCACGGCCCGTTCCACCGTGGCGCCGCCGGAGATCTTGCCCACGCTCAAGTGGTTGACGGTCAGCGAGCTGCCGCCGCCCCCGGCGCCGCCGGCCTGCACGCCCACGCCGCCCACCAGCACATTGCCCTGCGCCATGCCGTACACCTGGCCGTCGGCGCCCTTGAGCGGCGTCATCAAAAGGGTGCCGCCGCGCAGGCTCTTGGCATTGCCCATGGACGAGACCGTGATGTCCATGGTCTGGCCCGGCTGGGCGAACGGCGGCAGCGAGGCGGTCACCATCACGGCCGCCACGTTTTTCAGCTGCAAACTGGTGCCCTGGGGCAGGTTGACGCCCAGCTGCTGCAGCATGGAGACCACGCTTTGCACGGTAAACGGGGTCTGGGTGGTCTGGTCGCCGCTGCCGTCCAGGCCCACCACCAGGCCGTAGCCGATCAGCTGGTTCTGGCGCACCCCGGCAATGCTGGCCAGGTCCTTGATGCGCTCGGCGCGGGCCGGCTGCACCAGCAGGCCCAGCAGCGCCAGCGCCAGCAGCACGGCGATCAGCTTGCAGGCGTGGGCGGTGCGGCGTACGCCCTCGGTCATCGGTTGAAGTTGGTCCATGGTCGGCCTCAGAACGGGAGCAGGCTTTGGAAGAAGCGCGACACCATGGCCGTCATCTCGGCGCGGTCGATGCGGCTGTTGGTGCGGTATTCGACCCGGGCATCGGCCACGGCGGTGGACGACACGGTGTTGCCGGTGGCGATGTTGTCGGGATTGACCATGCCGGAGAAGCGGATGAATTCCACCCCCTTGTTCATGGCGATCTGCTTTTCGCCGGCCACGATCAGGTTGCCGTTGGGAAGCACCTCGACCACCGTCACGCCCATGGTGCCGGAAAAGGTATTGCTGGCGGACTGGTTGTCGCCGTCGGCATAGCTGTTCTTGGTGCTGGATGACAGGCTGGCGCCAAAAGTGCCCTGCAGCGGCTTGGGCATGCTGGCGCTGACGCTGCCGGACTTGTTTCCTGAGCTGGCGCCGGCCGTCACGGCCGCGGTCTTTTCCGTGATGACCATGGTGAGCACGTCGCCTACGTGGCGCGCACGGCGGTCCTCGAAAATCGGGCGGAACACATTGCCCTGGTAGATGGCGCCATTGTTGGCCGGGGCCTGGGCCGCCGCCAGCGGGCGCGCCGACATGGGCTGCTGGACAATGCTGGTGGGAGTGGTGCTGCAGGCCGCCAGCGCGGCGCAGGCGGACAGGAGGGCAAGCTGGGTACGCATGGCGGTCCTCACATCTGCGACAGCTTCTGCAGCATCTGGTCGGAGGTGGTGATGGCCTTGGAATTGATCTCGTAGGCGCGCTGGGTCTGTATCATGTTGACCATCTCTTCCACCACGTTCACGTTCGAGGTTTCCACATAACCCTGCAGGATCACGCCGGCGCCGTTGGTGCCCGGGGTGTTCTGCTGCGGCGCGCCGGAGGCGCCGGTTTCCACGTACAGGTTTTCGCCCTTCGATTCCAGGCCGGTGGGATTGATGAAGGTGGCCAGCTGCAGGCTGCCGATCTGCTGGGCCGCAGTCTGGCCCGGCAGGGTCACGGACACGGTGCCGTCGCGCGCCACCGTGATGCTCTGGGCCTGGATCGGGATGGTGATGGCCGGCTGCAGCACGAAGCCTTCCGAGGTCACCATCTGGCCGTTGCTGTCGCGCTGGAAGGAGCCGTCGCGGGTGTAGGCGGTGCTGCCATCCGGCAGCAGCACGGTGAAGAAGCCGTTGCCGTTGACCATCAGGTCCTTGTCGTTGCCGGTCGATTGGGGATTGCCCTGGGTGAAGACGCGCTCGATGGCCACCGGACGCACGCCGGTGCCGATCTGCAGGCCGGACGGCAGCTGGGTTTGCTGCGAGGACTGGGCGCCGGGCTGGCGCACGTTCTGGTACAGCAGGTCCTCGAACACGGCGCGCGACTTCTTGAAGCCGTTGGTGCTGACGTTGGCCAGGTTGTTCGAGACCACGTCCAGCTGCGTCTGCTGCGCCTCCATGCCGGTCTTGGCGATCCAAAGTGAGCGTATCATTTTCCCTCTCCTGCGCGGGCGGCCCGCCAACGCGGCGGAAACCCTTCCCACGCAAGCATTATGCGGGAGCGCCCATCAAGTCAAAGCCAGGATCTGGGTAGCTTTTGCGGCGTTATTCTCGGCGTTCTTCAGGAGGCTCATTTGCATCTCGAACTGCCGCGCCAGGCTGATCATGTTGACCATGGAATCGACCGGATTGACGTTGCTGCCCTCCAGCGCGCCATCGACCAGGCGCACGCCGGCGTCGTTGTCGGCCGGCGCCCCGCTGGTCAGGCGGAACAGGCCGTCGTCACCGCGCACCAGGCTCTTGGGATCGGGGTTGACCAGCTTGACGCGTCCCAGCACATTGGCCGGGCCCGGCATGTAGTCGTTGGTGACGGCGCTCACCGTGCCGTCGCTGGCAATGGTGACGGCGGTGTCGGGCGGCACCGCGATCGGCCCGCCCTCGCCCTGCAGGGTCAGGCCGCCGCTGGTCTGCAGCAGGCCGTTCTGGCTGACCTTGAGGCTGCCGTTGCGGGTATAGGCCTCGGACCCGTCGGCCGACTGCACCGCCAGCCAGCCCTCGCCGCGCACGGCCACGTCCAGGTTGCGTCCGGTAGTCTCGATGGGGCCGGGCCGCAAGTCCGCCCCCACGGTGGAATCGACCACGAAGGCGCGCGTGGCCAGCCCTTCCGACACCACCGGCACCGCGCGGAAGCTGTCGAGCTGGGCCCGGAAGCCGGTGGTGGTGGCGTTGGCCAGGTTGTTGGACACCGTGGCCTGCTGCTCCACCACGTGGCGCGCCCCCGTCATCGCGGTATAGATCAAGCGGTCCATGATCGCGCCCCGGGCTATGCTTAACGCAGGTTGACCAGGGTCTGCAGGACCGAATCCTCGGTCTTGATGGTCTGGGCGTTGGCCTGGTACACGCGCTGCGCCGTGATCATGTTGACCAGCTCCTCGGTCAGGTCCACGTTCGAGGTTTCCACCGAGCTGGCGCGCAGCGCGCCCATGGAGCCGGAATTGGGCACGCCGATCTGCGGCGGGCCGGAGGCCGAGCTCTCGGCCCAGGCGTTGTTGCCGAGCGGGATAAGGCCGTCCACGCTGGCGAAGTTGGCCATGGCGATCTGGCCCAGGGGGCGCGACTTGCCGTTGCTGTACTGGCCCAGGATGACGCCGTTCTCGTCGATCGAGTAGCGCTGCAGGGAACCGGCCGAATAGCCGTTCTGCGACGGTTCGCGTTCGCTGGTGGCGCTGCCGTACTGGGTGGTGCCGCTCCAGTTCACGCTCAGGCTCATGGGCTCCTTGGAGCCGGAACTGGGGAAGATCGGCAGCGTGACGGTGAACGGCAGGCTTTGCGGCGGGGTCAAGTTGGCCATGCCGGCCGAGCTCAGGTTGCCGCTGGTATCGAACACCAGGCTGCCGATTTTCACGGCCGGCACCGCGACGGCGGCCGCCAGGGCGGCGTTGATGGTGTCCGGCGTGGCGCCGCTCTGGGTGCCGACGCCGCTGGTGGGGTCGTAGGCCAGGGCCAGCTTGTCCAGTTGTTCCTGCGAGGCGTTGGCGGCCTGGGCTGCCGCATACATGGCGGCGCCGGCGGCCTGGGCGTAGTCGGCCGCCAGCTGGTCGATGGTGGCCTGGTCGGTGGCCGGGCTGGCGGCCACGGCGGCCGTGTAGGCGGCGCGCGCATCGATGGTGGCCTGGTCGGTGGTAACCGCCGAGGCCACCGCCTGCGCCACCACTTCGGTGCCGTCGCTGGCGGCGTACACATCCCAGTTGTTGGCGGAGGTCTTGACGTAGTAGGTGGACAGCACGTGCGCATTGCCCAGGCTGTCATAGACATCGACCAGCGACTGCTTGTTGTAGCTGGTCGGGTCGGTGGCGCTGAACGGGGTGGTCTTGGGCGTGGTCGAGGTCGAGCTCAGGTTGAGCGAGAAATTGGCCTCGGTGGTTTCCTTGGGCGACAGGTCGGACTTGTCCAGGGTCAGCGCGGTGGGCGCGCCCAGCAGGATGGTGCCGTTCTTGTCGGCCAGGTAGCCGGTCAGCTGGGCGCCCTGGGCGTTCACCAGCGTGTGGGTATTATCTTCGTGGAACTGGCCGTTGCGGCTGTACTGCACCGCGCCATTCACGGTCAGGCGGAAGAAGCCGCCGCCGTTGATGGAGACGTCAAGCGGATTGCTGCTGGTCTCTATATTACCTTGGGTAAACTGCTGTGCGATCTTGGTCACGCTCACGCCGATACCGGCATTATTGCCGGCCACGCCATTGAGCGAGTTGGCGTACAGGTCCGCAAACTGCGCCTGCGAGCCCTTGAAGCCGACTGTGCTGGCGTTGGCAATGTTGTTGCCGATCACATCCAGCGATTTCGATGCGCCGTTCAGGCCGCTCAATCCTTGTTGGAACATGGTATTCCCCTATTGGTAAACTGGTTACAGCACTTCCTTGACATCGGCCAGGGTCAGCTGGCCGATGGCCGGTACGTTGAGCTTGACGCCGGCGGCGCCGGTCGACACGCTGGCCACCAGGCCCAGGGTCAGGGCGGTGGCGTCGGTCAGGGTCTTGCCGCCGCTGGTGGCGCTGACCTTGAAGGTGTATTTGCCGTCGGCCGCCTTGCCGCCGGCGTCGGTGGTGCCATCCCAGGTCAGCGGGTAGCTGCCGGCCTCGGGATTGTCCATGCTCATGGTGCGCACCGTGGTGCCGCTGGCATTCTTGATCTCGATGGTGACCTTCTCGGCCGCCGAGGCCAGGTCCACGCCGAACACGCTGGCGCTGTCGCTCAGGGTGATGGCGTTGCCGGCCGCCAGCACGCTCTTGCCGATCAGATTGGTGGCGGTCAGGGTCTGGGTCGAGGTGTAATCGGTCTTGAGCGACTCCAGGGTTTCGTTCAGCTTGTTGATGCCGGTCACGGTCGACAGCTGGGCCAGCTGGCTGGTGACCTGGGCATTGTCCAGCGGGTTGAGCGGATCCTGGTTCTGCAGCTGGGTCACCAGCAGCTTCATGAACTTGTCCTGGTCGGCCTGCACGCTGTTGCTGGACGAGGAACTGGTGGTACTGGTGGTCGTGGCCGTGGTGTTCAGGGACACCGGGGTATCGATGATGCTCATTGTTATTGGCCTATGGTCAGGGTTTTCAACAGCAGCGTCTTGGCCGCGTTCATGGTTTCCACATTGGTCTGGTAGGAGCGCGAGGCCGACAGCATGTTGACCATCTCATCGACCACGTTCACATTGGGCATGGAGACATAGCCCTGCTCGTCCGCCATCGGGTGCTTGGGGTCGTACACCTGCTTGAGCGGCGACGGGTCCTCGATCACCTGCTTGACGCGCACCCCGGTGGCGGCGCCGTTCTCGCTGGGCGTGGCCTCGAACACCACCTGGCGCGCGCGGTAGGCTTCGCCGCTGGCGCTGGTGGCGCTGTCGGCGTTGGCCAGGTTGGAGGCCACCACGTTCAGGCGCTGCGACTGCGCGCTCATGGCCGAACCGGAGACATTGAAGATATTAAACAGGCTCATCAGTTACCTCCCTGGATGGCGGCCATCATGCTCTTGATCTGGCCGTTGATCAGCGTGATGCCGGCCTCGTAGCGCAGGGCGTTGTCGGCAAACTGGTTGCGCTCCACATCCATGTCCACCGTATTGCCGTCCACCGCGCCCTGCACGATGCCGCGGTACAGGAGCGGCGTGCCGTCCGCCAGCGTGCCGGCGTCCTGCTGCGGGTTGGGATAGTGCTTGGCGGCGGTGGTGGCCAAGGTGGCCTGGGTGGCGCCGGCGCTGCGCGACAGGGCGTTCTGCAGGGCGCTGGAAAAATCGATGTCGCGCGCCTTGTAATTGGGCGTGTCGCCATTGGCCATGTTGGAGGCCAGCACGCTCTGGCGCTGGGCACGCACGCTCAGGGCGGTTTCGTTGAAGCGCAAATAATCGTCTAGTTTCCCCACCATGGCAGGCTCCGTGACAGCATCTGGTTATGACAGGAACGATGATACGGCTGGGCAATGCGCGGCCATCCGGTGAGCAGCACCTGCTTTTCCAGCCTATTCGGGGCTTGGGCTGGCCACGGGACGGCTATGATGGCAGTATCGCAGCGGAAAACATTGCCATGAAAACAGTATCCTCCCTCCTCGCCCTGATCCTGGCCGCAGCCGGCGCCGCGGCCCAGCAGCCGGCCGCGCGCCAGGATACCGCCGTGCTCAAGCAGGCCGTTGCCCAGTTCCTGCAAGTGCAGACCGCCGGCCTGCCGGGTGAAGTCAAGGTCGCGGTAGGCAATGTGGACAGCCGCATGAGCCTGGCCGCCTGCCCGGCGCCGGAAGCCTTCCTGATGCCTGGCGCGCGCGCCTGGGGCAAAACCACGGTGGGCGTGCGCTGTGCGGCGCCTTCCGCGTGGACGGTATATATTCAAGCCACGGTGAGTGTGACGGCCGAGTACGTGGCGGCCGCCGTGCCGCTGGTGCAGGGCCAGCCCATCGAGGCCTCGCAGCTGGCCACGCTCAAGGGCGACCTGACCATGCTGCCGGCCGGGATCGCCACCGACGTGGGCCAGGTGGTGGGCCGCAGCGCCACCTCCTCGCTGGCGCCCGGCACGCCGCTGCGGCTGGATATGTTGCGCAGCAAGCCGGTGGTGCAGTCCGGCCAGCTGGTGCGGCTGGTGTCCAGCGGCCCCGGCTTCAGTGTATCGGCCGAGGCGCGCGCCATGGGCACGGCCGGCGACGGCCAGGTGGTGCAGGTAAAAACGGCGGCCGGGCAACAGATTTCCGGCATCGCCAAGATGGGTGGACTGGTGGAAGTGGCGTTTTAAGGCGCTGGCGGGGGCACGGAACGCGGGCTAAAGTTTTGGCCCGGCGCGCCGTTACAGGGGTAGATACCCGGAGTGTATGCTCCAACCAGACGAGGATGATGTCGTGAAAATCAATGATGCAGTAAAGACCACTCCCGGCCTGCCGGCGTCTTCCGCCACTGCCACCAACGCACGCAGCGCGGACAAGGCAGCGGAAGCGGCGCCCAGCAGCACCGGCGACAGTGTGCGCCTGTCGGCGCAAGGCCAGGCCCTGGCGGCCAGCTCGTCCAGCGGCGCCAGCGCCGTGTTCGACACCAAGAAGGTCGAACGCATCAAGCTGGCCATTGCCGACGGGCAGTTCCAGGTCAATTCCGAAAAAGTGGCGGATGGATTGCTTGACACGGTCAAGGATCTGCTGCACTCCAGAAAACGATAGGATCCACCATGCCCCTCAGCCCGATCAACAGCCTGCGCGAAGAAACCAAGGTCATGGCGGCCTTGCTGGATGTGCTGCGCCAGGAACAGCAATGCCTGATTGCGGCTGATATCGACACCCTGGCCACCCTGACCGCTGGCAAATCAGCCCTGGTCGGCCAGATGAGCCAGTTGTCCCAGCTGCGTCACCAGGCCCTGGAACAGGCCGGCCACTTCAACCAGGATGCCGGCATGGACGCCTGGATCGCCGCCAGCGGCGAGACCGAAGCGCTGCCGATGTGGCAATCCCTGCTGGAGCAAACGCGCGCCGCCAAGGAACTCAACCGCGTCAACGGCATGCTGATCAACAAGCAAATGAGTTACACCCAGGGCGCACTGGACGCCTTGCGCCCGCGCGGCAGCAGCGCCGCCGTCTACGGCCCCAGCGGCCTGACCTCGTCCGCCCCCCGCAGCCGCGGCTTCCTGGCCGGCTGAAACACGGTCCCTACCCACCCGGCGCCACGGCGCCGTTGCCGCCATACGCCGTACCGGCCCAGCGTACGCACGGCCGCGCCTCCATGCCCCGTGTGCGGCGCATCCCAAGACATGGTGGCCTGGCATGCAGGCCTTACTGCGCCGCCGGCTGGCGCGCGGCCGTCTCCGGCGGCGGCTGGGTCGGCAATTCCGTCACCGTTTCCGGTATCCCGGACAGGATGGTCACCGCCACCCGGCGGTTGCGGGCCCTGCCCTCGGCATTGCCGTTATCGGCCACCGGATGGTTGGCCGCATGGCCGACCGCCGTCAGGCGCGCCGGCGCCACGCCGGCATCGATGAACAGGCGCACCACGGTGGCGGCGCGGGTGGACGACAGCTCCCAGTTGGACGGGAACAGCGGATTGCGGATCGGGACGTTGTCGGTATGGCCCTCGACCTGCACGTCGTGGCTATCGTTCTTCAGCAGGGCGGCCACGGCGCGCAGGGCTTCGGCCGATTCCGGCGCCAGGCGCGCGTCGCCGGGCCCGAACAGCACGCTGGCGTTGATTTCCACGCTGACCCCGCGGCTGTTCTGGGTGACCCTTACCTTGCCTTCCTTGACCAGCGGCGCCATGGTGGACAGCAGGTCCTGCGCCAGCTTGGTCATGTGCTCCTTTTCCTTGCGCAGCAGCTCGGTACGGCGCTTCAGGCCGGGATTGGGGATGGGCAGGTTCTGCACCTGGGTGTTGATGGGCTGGGCCGCGCCCTGGCCGCCGAAGGCGTCGCCCAGGGCGTCGGAAAACACCTTGTACTTGCCGATATTGACGGAAGAAACCGCGTACATGACGACGAAGAACGCGAACAGCAGGGTGATGAAGTCCGAATAGGAGATCAGCCAGCGCTCGTGGTTTTCCGGTTCATCGTCGAACTTGCGGCGCGCGCGGCGGTACTGCATGTCAGGGTTCCCGCATCAGGGTGGCGATGCGCTCGTCGATCACGCGGGTGTGGTCGCCGGTGGCGATGTCGTAGAACACGGCGGCGGTGATTTCCTGCTGATGCACGGCCTGGGTGACGATGGCCTTGAGCTTGTTGGCCACCGGGTAGAACACCAGGTTGGCCAGGCCCACGCCATAGATGGTGGAGACGAAGGCCACGGCGATGCCGCCGCCCAGCCTGGACGGGTCGCTCAGGTTTTCCATCACGTGGATCAGGCCCAGCACGGCGCCCAGGATGCCGATGGTGGGCGCGTAGCCGGCCGCCGACTCCCAGATGCGCACTGCCTGGCGCTCCTCGGTCTCGTAGGCCGTGATTTCCGTGTCCAGCAGCTGGCGCAGCTTGTCGGGCGCGATGCCGTCCACGATCAGGCGCAGGCCCTTGGTGTTGAAGGCGTCCTTGGACGCCAGCATGTAGCGCTCCAGCGACAGCAGGCCGTCGCGCCGCGCGGCCAGGTTCCAGGCCTGGATGTCGCGCGCCAGCGCGGCGCGGCTGTCGGCCGGGGGACGGAACACCAGGCGCAGCATGCGCAGCCCGCGCATGAAGGTGTGGGACCGGGTCTGCAGCAGCACGGCGCCAAAGGTGCCGATCACCACGATGGAAAAGGCGGCCGGCTGGAACAGCGAGGACAAGCGCCCGCCTTCCATGCCCTGGCCCAGGATCACCCCGGCCAGGCCCAGCAGCAGACCCGCTATGCTGGCCCAGTCCATGACCCCTCCCGCAAGGTGGCGCGCAGGCGGGCCACGGCCTGCGTGTGCAGCTGCGACACGCGCGATTCCGATACTCCCATGACGGCGCCGATTTCCTTCAAGTTCAATTCCTCTTCGTAGTACAGGCCCATCAGCATTTTCTCGCGCGGCGGCAGGGCCTCGATGGCGTTGATCACGGCCTGGCGGAAACCGCCGTCCATGAGCGAACGCAGCGGATCGGCCTCCTCGTCAGCCACATAGCGGTCCAGGAAGCTGTCGTTGCCGTCATCGGCGTGGAAGTCCTCGTAGTAGACCAGCTGGTGGCCGCCGCCGTCGGACAGCATTTCCTGGTAGTCGGCCAGCGATAGCTTGAGCATCTTGGCCACTTCCGACTCGCTGGGCGGGTGGCCCAGGCGCTGCTGCAGGGTGGCCATGGCGTTCTCGATCTTGCGCATGTTCTGGCGCATGGAACGCGGCAGCCAGTCGCTGTTGCGCAGTTCGTCCAGCATGGCGCCGCGGATGCGCATCACGGCGTAGGTTTCAAACTGGGCGCCGTGGTTTTCCTCGTAGCGGTTGATAGCGTCAAGCAAGCCTATCATCCCGGCCTGCACCAGGTCATCGACTTCGACACTGGGCGGCAGCTTGGCCTTCATGTGGTGGGCAAGGCGTTTCACCAACGGCATGTGCTCCGTCAGCAAAGAGTCCTTTTCCGTTTTCCCTTTGGCCGTATACATAAATCTCGTTATTCGTTAAGCACTGAACTGGTTGCCGCTCCCCGTACGGAATGAAGGCGAGCCGGCCAGCGCAAAGCGGCCCGCCAGTTGACGAAACGCGACCGACGCACCGGCCAGCGGAAAAGCATCGACCACGGCCCGCCCCAGGCGGGCCGCGCGCTGCAGGTATTCGTCGGCCGGCACCGATCCCATGGATACCAGGTTGACAGCCAGGTAACGGCTTGCCGCTTGCGCCATGTTATCGTATACCACTTCTGCCTCGGATTCGGAAGCGCCCGTCACCAGGATGCCGAACGGGCGCCGCCCCAGCTCCTGGTTCAAACGCTTGATCATACTGTACGCAGCCGTGATCGAGGTAGCACTATTCGACACCTGGACCACGATCTCGGAACTGGCCATGACCGGCACCGGGAAGGCTTGGCCGTCGAATTCGCCGTCCACCAGCACCACCCCGCTCTGCTTGGCCAGCACGTCGAAGGCCTTGGCCAGGCGGCGGGTGTCGTCGGCGCCGGCCGGCTTGACCCCGCGTGTCATGGACGCCACGGCAAAGCCCTGCGGCACTTCATGGATGATTTGGTTGAGGGCGCACTGCTGGCGCGCCACGTGCAGCAGGCTGTGGCCGCCATCGACACCGAGGCGGCTGGCCACGCCGTGGGCGCTGGCGCAGGCGTCCACCAGCAGCACCTCGTTGCCGGCGCGCGCCAGCGAAGCGCCCAGGTTGACCAGCATGGCCCCCTTGTCGTCCTGCGGGGTGGCGGACAGGAACGTGACGATGCGCGGCTGCGGCCCCGCCAGCATGCGGCGCAGGCCTTCGGCCTGGTCGAAATCGAAGTTAGCCAAGGTGCACCTCGCGCAGTGCGGGGTCGGCCGCGCCGGCCATCAGCAGCGGCAATTCGGTGTCCAGGTACTGGCTGGCGCCGCCGTGGCTGCTGCGCAGCTTGAAGGCGCGCTCCACCAGCCAGGCCGGGTCGGCCAGGTGCAGGTCTTCCGGCACCCGCTGCCCACTCGACACGTAGAACAGGTTGAGCTTGTGGCGTATCACCACGTCCAGCACATTGCCGATCGCGGCCGCCTCGTCCAGCTTGGTCATGATGCAGCCGGCCAGGCCGCTGCCCTGATAGGCGCGCACCACTTCGTTGAGGGTGTCCTGGGTGGCGGTGGCGTTCAGGCACAGCAGGCGCTGCACAGGAGCGTCGGCGCCCTGCAGCATGGAGACCTGCTCGGCCACCATCTGGTCGCGCTGGCTCACGCCCACCGTGTCGATCAGCACGGTGTGCTTGTTCTTCAATTCCTTGAGGGCGATGCGCAGGTCGGCCTCGTCCTTCACCGAGTGCACCATCACGCCCAGGATCTTGCCGTAGATCCGCAGCTGCTCGTGGGCGCCGATACGGTAGGCGTCGGTGGTGATCAGGGCCAGCTTGTCGGGGCCGTGGCGCATCACGCAGCGCGCGGCCAGCTTGGCGGTGCTGGTGGTCTTGCCGACGCCGGTCGGACCGACCAGGGCGAACACGCCGCCGCGCTCGATCAGGGCTTCCTCGTTGGCCATGGCCTGCAGGTTGCGCGCCAGGACGGTCTTGATCCAGCGCAGGGCCTCATCGCCATCGCGCCGGGCTGGCAGTTTCTCTATCAGGTAGCGCGCCAGGCTGGCGGAGAAACCGGCCGCCAGCATCTCGCGCAGCACGGCGGTCTTGTGCGGTTCACGGGCCTGGGCCGAGCCCCAGGCGATTTCGGCCAACTGAGTTTCCATCATGCCGCGCATGGCGCGGATTTCGTTCATCATGCCATGCATTTCGGCCACGGCGTTCTGCTTGGCGCCGGCCACGGCGTCGGCCACCATGGCGGAGATGCGCTCCATGTCCAAGGACGGAGCGGCGGGAGCGCGCGGCGGCTGGGCCGGCGCGGCGGCGGCACTGGCGCCGGCATACGAAGCATGCGAGGCCACTACACGGCGCTGCGGCTGCGCCGGCATCTGAGGCATGCGCGGCATGGCCGCCTGCGGTTCCAGCAGCGGCTCCATGGCCCGGCCCAGCACGGGTTCCTCGCGCAGGTCCAGGCGCGGCTGCGGCGCGGCCATGGGCGAGTGCGGCGCGGGCGCCGCCAGAGAGGCGGCGTCGTCATTGGCCAGGGCCAGGATTTCCACCACGCCGTCGGCCTGGCGGTTGGAGAGGATCACGGCGTCGGGGCCGAGCGCGTCGCGCACCTTGCGCAGCGCTTCGCGCGAGGTGGGCGCGCTGAATTTTTTCACGTTCATGGCCGGCTCCCGGTGGTGCGGGCAGCGCGTGCAAGCTGGATGGTGGCCATCATCATCGACTCCTGTAGCGTGAGCGGCGGCCTCGACACGGGACGCTCTGCTCTGACAGTGCCATTATTGACGATGCATCAAAGAAACCATGCGGCGAACAGGCGGGGAAACCGGCTTCATTTCGGCGCGCTTCCGGCGCCATGCGCCAGGCCTCGAACGTCAGGCGTCGCGGAACACATCCTGCAGCGCTGCGGCGCCGACAAAATTAAGCGCCCAGCGCTGCAATTCGTCAGTGCCGGCGCTGGCGACGCGCCGCCGCAGCGCCTCATCCAGCGCGCCAAACCGGCGTTCCAGCAAGGCCGACAGCATCTGAGCCTGCCCTTCCTGCCGTCCTTCCTGCCGTCCTTCCTGCCGTCCTTCCTGCCGTCCTTCCTGCCTGCCTTCCTTCAGCCCTTCTTCGCGCCCGGCCTTGCGGCCTATGCGCTCCCCCGACGAGACGTATGGCATGATCGTTCTCCTATCCAAAATGCCGATGCCTTGCCAGATCCTTTGTTCCAGTTCATCCGGCAGCTGCATCATCCAGTCTATCACCATGAACAAGTCGATGATACGCTGCTTGTCCCAGTTGCGCTGGTAAAGCAGCTTGGCCAGCCGCCATTTCAGCGCGCGCCGCTTGTGCACCTGGCCACGGGTACGCCAGGTCAGCAAATGCGCCGCAGTGACCAGCGCGAACGGATTCGGATCGGCGTATAAGGCGTCCAGGTCGGCGCCATAGTCGTGCAGCTTTACTGCGGAAAAATCCAGCCGCATGCGGCTGCCAAGCACCGCATATTCAAACGCACCGGGACGCCAGCCCGGTCCGGCGTCGGCCAGCACCGCCAGACTGGCGACCGGGCGCCGGTAGCGGTCATAGATGCGGTAGTTGCAGGTGAACACGCGCTCGGCAAAGTGGCGTTCACGCCGGCCCTGGATTTCCACGTGCACCAGCACCCACGAGGTGGCGCCGTCCAGCATGGGCAGTTGCACCAGCTTGTCGACGATGCGCTTGCCTCCGCGGGCGCGCCGCAAGCGGGCCAGTTCCTGGTCCAGGAAAACGTGCGGACGCGACCAGTCCACCGCCGCGTGGGCGGCGGGAAAATAAAACGCCAGGAATTCGGGGAAGTAACGCTCCAGCGCCTGCTTCCAGGGCGTGTCGTAGTCGTCGTTCGGGGTGGCCATGCGGCCAGTGTAGGCCGCATGGCGCCATCGGCTGTAGACTTGCGTCAGCCCGGCTGCTGTCCGACCAGCGCCGTCACCCGTATGGTTTTGCTTTCCGGGATTTCCGCATGCGACAGCACTTTCAGCTGCGGCAGCGCGCGCCGCAGGAAGCGCGACAGCAGCGCGCGCAGCGGTCCCGGCACCAGCAGCACCGGCGTCAGGCCCAGCGCTTCCTGCTGGGCGGCGGCCTGCTGGGCCTGCTGGGCAATGGTGTCGGCCAGGCCAGGCTCGATGCCGGCCCCGTCCGGTCCGCTGGCCGCCAGGGCTTGCATCAGCAAGCGTTCCAGGCGGTTGTCCAGGGTCATCACGGACAGCTCGCCGCTGCCCGGGAACAGCTGCTGCACGATGGCGCGGCCCAGGGCGATGCGCACCAGCGCGGTCAGGTCGTTGGGGTCCTGGGTATGGCCGGTATGCTCGGCCAGCGCCTCGATGATGGAGCGCATGTCGCGGATGTGCACCCCTTCGGCCAGTAAATTCTGCAGCACTTTCTGCAGGGTCGACAGCGACACCATCTTGGGCACCAGGTCCTCCACCAGCTTGGGCGATTCCTTGGCCAGGTGGTCGAGCAACTGCTGCACCTCGGTGCGGCCCAGCAGCTCGGCCGCGTGGGTGGTGATCAGGTGGTTCAGGTGGGTGGCGACCACGGTGCCGGCGTCCACCACCGTGTAGCCCATGCCCTGGGCCTGGTCGCGCAGCCCGGCCTCGATCCAGGTGGCCGGCAGGCCGAAGGCCGGATCGGCCGTGGACAGGCCCGGCAGCGTGCCGCTGGCCATGCCCGGGTTGATGGCCAGGTACTGGCCGTTGAAGGCTTCGCCGGCGCCGACCTCCACGCCCTTGAGCGTGATGCGGTAGGCCGAGGGTTTCAGCTCCAGGTTGTCGCGGATGTGCACCGGCGGCGCCAGGAAGCCGACCTCCTGCGCGAACTTCTTGCGTATGCCCTTGATCCGCTTGAGCAGCTCGCCGCCCTGGTTCTTGTCCACCAGCGGGATCAGGCGGTAGCCCACTTCCAGGCCCAGGGTGTCGACTGGCAGCACGTCCTGCCAGGTGGCTTCCTCCTGCTCGCTGGCGGCGGCCGGCGGCGGCGCTTCCGGCGCCGCTTCGGCCGCTTCGGCGGCCTGGGTGCGGCGGCGCGTCATCAGGTAGGCCGAGCCTATCATCAGGCCGCCCAGCAGCAGGAACACCAGGTTGGGCATGCCGGGGATCAGGCCCAGGCCGGCAATGATGCCGCCCGTGATGTACAGCACCTCGGGCTTGCCGAACAGCTGGCCCACCAGCTGGCTGCCGATGTCCTGTTCGCTGGCCACGCGCGACACCACGATACCGGCCGCGATGGAAATGATCAGCGACGGGATCTGCGCCACCAGGCCGTCGCCGATGGCCAGCAGGGTGTAGTTCTTGACCGAGTCGCCAAACGCCATGTCGTGCTGGATGATGCCGACCAGCAGGCCGCCCACCACGTTGATGACGGTCACCAGGATGCCGGCCACGGCGTCGCCGCGCACGTATTTGCTGGCGCCATCCATGGCGCCGTAGAATTCCGCTTCCTGGCCCACTTCGCTGCGGCGCTTGCGGGCCTCGGCCTCGCCGATCAGGCCGGCGTTGAGGTCGGCGTCAATGGCCATCTGCTTGCCGGGCATGGCGTCCAGGGCGAAGCGTGCGCCCACCTCGGCGATACGGCCGGCGCCCTTGGTCACCACCACGAAGTTGATGATGGTCAGGATCACGAACACCACGATACCAACCGTGTAGTTACCGCCGATCAGGAAGTGGCCGAAGGCCTCGATCACCTTGCCCGCCGCGTCCGGACCGGTGTGGCCCTCGGTCAGCACCACGCGGGTGGACGCCACGTTCAGCGACAGCCTCAGCATGGTGGAAATGAGCAGCACGGTGGGGAAAGCCATGAAGTCCAGCGGCTTGACCGTGTACAAGCTGGTCAGCAGCACCACGATGGACAGGGCCAGGTTGAAGCTGAAGAACAGGTCCAGCAAAAAGGCCGGCAGCGGCAGTATCATCAGCGCCAGCAGCATGATGATCAGGACAGGCGCGGCCAGGCTCTGGTTGGCGCCTTTGGCCAGGCCCTGCAGCCAGGGTGGCAGTTTTACATTGCTGAGGGCGTTCATGCGGGTGCTCCATTATTCATGCCGGGCGGCTGTTTGGCCGCGGCCGGGTTCAGGGGGTCGAGCTCGGCCGGGACATCGACTTTCTTGGGCTCGGCCGGACGGCTGCCGCCGCGCTTGTTGTACACGCGCAGCTGGTAGACATAGGCCAGCACTTCGGCCACGGCCGCGTACAGGCCTTCCGGTATCTCGTCGCCGATCTCGGTATGCTTGTGCAGGGCGCGCGCCAGCGGCGGCGCTTCCAGGATGGCGACCTGGTGCTCGCGCGCGATCTCGCGGATCTTGGCCGCCACCTCGTCGGTGCCCTTGGCCACCACCTTGGGCGCGCCGCGCGAGCCGTCGGCGTATTTCAGCGCCACCGCGTAGTGGGTCGGGTTGGTCACCACCACGTCGGCGGTGGGCACGTCGGCCATCATGCGGCGCTTGGCCATCTCGCGCTGCAGCTGGCGGATCTTGGCCTTGATCTGCGGATTGCCGTCCGATTCCTTGGATTCCTGGATCAGCTCCTGGCGCGTCATCTTCAGCTTGTTGGCGTAGTGCCAGATCTGGTAGGGGCCGTCCAGCAGCGCGATCACGCCCAGGGCGCCGACGATGAACAGGAAGCTGGAGGCCAGCATGTCCAGCAGGTGCACCGTGCCCAGCTTGAGCGGCTCCAGCGCCAGGGTCATGACGGCATCCTTCTGGCGCATCACCACCAGGTAGGCGACGAAGCCGACCAGGATGGTCTTGGCCACGGCCTTGACCAGCTCCACCAGCGAATTGGTGGAGAACATGTTGCCAATGCCGGTCATGGGATTGAGCTTGCCGAAACGCGGCATGAAGGACTTGGCGCTGAACAGCCAGCCGCCCACCAGCAGCGGCGAGGCCAGCGCCACCACCATCACGGCCACGCCCAGCGGCAAACAGGCCAGCAGCACGTGCACCACGTCCACCGTGATGCGCCGCATCAGCACGTCGAAATCGAATACTTGCGCGGGGGTCAGCGACAGCCCCGACACCAGCACGGCGGAGAGCTCGCGTATCAGCCCGCCGCCGGTCAGCCACAGGCCGGCGCCGGCCGCCATCAGCACGGTAAACGTCGCCACTTCCCGCGACCGGGGAACGTCGCCTTCCTCACGCGCCTGCTCGAGGCGCTTCTGAGACGCCGGTTCGGTCTTTTCTGCGTCGCTGTCTTCTGCCATCTACCGCTCCATGCCCCACTATGGTCAACCCTGCCATTATCCCGGCGGGGCCGGGACGGGCATCAGTGGAATACGGCGGTGTTTAGGGGTTTGCTCGTTGATTCCGAGGAGCAATTTAGCACGGGATCAGGCGGGGGCCAGCAGGGCCAATTGCTCGTCAGTGAGGTAGCACCACTCGCCTTCCTTGAGCCCCAGCGAGGCCAGGGTCAGGCCGCCGATGGCGGAGCGGTGCAGCGCGCTGCAGTGGTTGCCGGCGGCCGCCAGCATGCGCTTGACCTGGTGGTACTTGCCCTGCTCCAGCACCACTTCCAGCTGGTGCTCGCCGCGCTTTTCGCACACCAGGGCCGCCAGCGGGGCCGGCTCGTCATGCAGCTGCACGCCGCCCAGCATGGCTGCCACCAGGGCATCGGTCACCGGCTCGGCGGTAGTGGCCTGGTACACCTTGGGCACGTGGCGCTTGGGCGAGGACTGGGCGTGGATGAAGGGACCGTCGTCCGACATCAGCAGCATGCCGGTAGTGTCGTGGTCCAGGCGCCCCACCGGCTGCACCTCGCGCCAGCTGAACTGCTCGGGCAGCAGGGTCAGCACGCCGGGATGGTGGCTGGGCTTGCGCGAGCACTCATAGTTGGCCGGCTTGTACAGGGCAATGTACAGGTGTTCGCGGTACACCCACTCCTCGTCGAACACGGTCAGCACCAGGCCGTCGGTCTCGACGGTAGAGCGGTAATTGTCCTGGACTATGCCGGCGATGCTGACATCGCCATCCTCGATCAGGGCGCGGCAGTACTTGCGGGTGCCGAATCCCTGCGATTGCAGGATGCGGTCTAGCGATAATTTACTCATGGCAGGATTTTACAGGATGGCCGCAAGCCCAGCCAGCAGGCTGCACTATTGACGCAGATCAAACCCGCCGGATTTTCCATTGATAGACTGAAACACCATTAGGAATCGGCCTAATCATTTTTAGGAATACAACCAAATGCATACCCTCAAAAACAGCCTGTCCCGCGCCAAGGCCGCCGCCCATCTCGCCCAGCAGGCGGTGGCGCGCTGGCGCGACAGCGCCACGCCGGATGCCAGTCCCCAGGCCCGCTGGCACGAACAGGTCAACCGGGATTTTGTCGCCTGGCTGGACGCGGGCGGCTTCAAGGCCGTGCCTCCCGTGCCAGCGAAAACAGCGGCATTGCGCCGCTGTTCTCAACCCCGGGATGGGGCTACTGACGAGGAATTGAAATTCACTCTGCTCCGCATGAACGATGCGGCCAAGTAGTGCCGTACAAATTTTTGCCGTGCAAACTACACCACCACTATAGTCCACCCGGCGCGGCTTGCAAGGCAAAACAAGACTGTATTGATAAGGTTAATCAATCCGCCAACCTCGTTAGCGTAAGGCTGGCTTCACCCCTTCCATGGCGGACTTGACGGCGCCTGCGCCCATGGCGGCGCCGAACTTCTTCAGCACCCGCTCCGGCAGCCCTTCGTGCTGGGTGTAGTCGACGATGTCCTCGGCCTTGACCACGTCGCGCGCCACGCTGTCCACGGTGCCGTAGGCGTCGGCCAGGCCCAGGTCGATGGCGCGCGCCCCGGTCCAGAACAGGCCGGAGAAGATTTCCGGGCTCTCCTTGAGACGCTTGCCGCGCCCCTGGCGCACCACCTGGATGAATTGCTGGTGTATGTCGTTGAGCATGGCCTGGGCGTACTGGCGGTGCTGCGGCGTCAGCGGGCTGAACGGATCCATGAAGGCCTTGTTCTCGCCCGCCGTCAGCAAGCGGCGCTCGACGCCGGCCTTTTCCATGATGCCGGTAAAGCCGAAACCATCCATCAGCACGCCAATGGAGCCGACGATGCTGGCCTTGTCCACATAGATGCGGTCGGCCGCCGAGGCGATGTAATAGCCGCCCGAGGCGCAGATCTCGTCCACCACCACGTACAGCGGCTTGTTCGGGTAACCCTTGCGCAGGCGGTTGATCTCGTCGACGATCATGCCGGCCTGCACCGGGCTGCCGCCCGGGCTGTTGATGTGCAGCACCACCGCCACCGAACCGCTGTCCGAATAGGCCTTGTTCAGGGCCGGTATCACCACCGAGGCGGCGCCGCTGCCCTCCGATTCGATGCTGCCCTCGATCTCGATCAAGGCCGTGTGGCGGCCCAGCACTTCGGAGTCGCCGCCGGGCCAGCTGAAATCGAAATAGGCCGCCAGCCCGATCACCACCACCAGCAGGGTCAGGAAGCGGAAGAACACGCCCCAGCGGCGCGAGGCGCGCTGCTCCTGCAAGGTGGCGAACACCAGCTTTTCCAGCACCTCGCGCTCCCAGTTGCCGGGCACGGCGGCCCCACGCCGCTCCGGCTGGGGAGGGGCCGCCTCGGCAGGCTGTTTGCCGCTGGGCTGGTCGCTGCGCTCATCGCGTGTATCGTCGCTCATGATCTGTCTATTATTGGTAAATTCGGCGTATCAGGCCTGGCTGGGTCCTGTCTCAGGCGCGCACCGGGCGTACATAGTCGTCCGGCAGCCAGTACACCTGCTCGTCGTGCTCGCTCACGGCGATGGAGCGCAGCCGGCCGCCTCGGCAGGGACCGCCGGCGCAGGCCCCGGTCTCGGGCGTGTAGATGGCGCCGTGGGTGGAGCACATCAGGAATTGTTTGCCAGACTCAAAGAATTCGCCCTCGGCCCAGTCCAGCTCTATCGGTACGTGGGCGCAGCGGTTCAGGTAGGCGTAGGCGCGCCCGCCGTGGCGCACCACGAAGGCGGTGGCGTCCTCGCCGCCCGCCGTGACGGGGAAACGCACGCCCTTGCCGCCGTCGGCCAGCTGGCCGGCGGCGCAGATCAGGATTTCATCGCCATCCATCAGGCATGCTCGCTCAGCCACCGGTGCAGCTCGGCCACGGTGGTGGCCGAGTACAGCGGGCTGCAGCCGGCCAGCAGCTCGGGCGGATGGGCGCCGTACTGCACCGCCACCGAGGCGGCGCCGGCGTTGCTGGCCATCAGCAGGTCATGGGTGGTGTCGCCTATCATCAGGGTGCGGCGCATGTCCTGCCCCAGCTCACGGGTCAATTCCTGCAGCATGGCCGGATGCGGCTTGGAGAAGGTTTCGTCGGCGCAGCGGGTGGCGTCGAACAGGGACAGCACCTTGACGTCGTTCATGGCGCGGTTCAGTCCGACCCGGCTCTTGCCGGTGGCCACGGCCAGGAAATAACCATCCTGCGACAATTCCTGCAGCATCTCGCGCACGCCGGGGAACAGGGCCAACTCATGGTCGCGCGACAGGAAGTGGTAGCGGTAGCGCTCCACCATGCGCGGATACATGGCCGGATCGATCTCGGGCAGCACGG
Source organism: Duganella kummerowiae (assembly GCF_053572355.1). NCBI lineage: Bacteria > Pseudomonadati > Pseudomonadota > Betaproteobacteria > Burkholderiales > Oxalobacteraceae > Duganella > Duganella kummerowiae. Next base: position 154,105 of record NZ_JBKFEH010000010.1, on the reverse strand, counting down.
CCTGCATGGCTTCATGCAGGCCCAGGCCGATGACGTGGGCGGCCACGTCGTCGCGCGGCACCGGCAAGTGCAGGTCGCGCGCGGCCGCCTGTATGCACTTCACGATCGTTGATGTGGAATCCATCAACGTACCATCCCAATCAAAGACGATTAAATCAAATTGCTTTCTTGCCATGTATCCCGGCCGCACCGCGCCGCCGGCTCCTTAATGATGGGTCGCTGCTATATGAGTAAGAGGTTTCCCCAAGCTTACCAAGAATCGCTCACATTCGGCGGCTAGCGGCGCGTTCAGTGTCATTTTTTTACCGGTGTCGGGATGCTCGAAGGTAATTTGGTGCGCGTGCAGGAACATGCGCTTGAGCGCGCCGCGCTCTTCGGTGGCTTTCTGCAGCGCCTTGTTCAAGGCGAAATCGCCGTATTTGTCGTCGCCTGCGATGGGAAAACCAGACGATGACAGATGTACGCGGATCTGGTGGGTGCGCCCGGTTTTCAGCTCGGCTTCCAGCAGGGCGAAGTCCCGGTACTTGCGCAGCAGGCTGAACACCGTGTGCGAGGGCATGCCGTCCGCCTGGACGGACACCCGGCGCTCGCCATCGGCAGTCGTATACTTGTGCAGGGGCAGCTTGATATGCTGCCGGGCATTTTTCCAGTCGCCGGCCACCAGGGTCAGGTAGCGCTTGTCGGTGACCCCGTCGCGCATCTGCGCGTGCAGGCTGGTCAGGGCAGAACGTTTCTTCGCCAACAACAGCAGCCCCGAGGTTTCACGGTCCAGGCGGTGCACCAGTTCCAGGAATTTGGCGTCCGGGCGCGCCGCGCGCAACTGCTCGATGACGCCAAACGACACCCCGGAACCGCCGTGCACGGCCACGCCGGCCGGCTTGTCGATCACCAGCAAATGGCTATCCTCGAAAATGATGGCGAATTCGGCCGCCGGCACGTGGATGGCGCCGGCCGCCTTCTCAGCGATGCGCACGGGCGGGATGCGCACCACGTCGCCCTCGGACAGGCGGTACAGCTGGTCGATGCGGCCCTTGTTGACCCGCACTTCGCCCGAGCGCAGGATGCGGTACACGTGGCTTTTTGGCACGCCTTTGCAAACGCGCAACAAGTAGTTGTCGATGCGCTGGCCAGCTTCTTCTTCAGTAATGGTAACGAATTGGGCTTGCGGCAGGACCGGGTTCGAAGGCCGGGCGGGGTCATTTTGCAATGCCGTTTGCCTGGCTCTTCCAGAAAATCTCTCTAAGTCCTTCATTTTGAATATATAATTGTTTCGCTGCGGTTCTATCTGCGGCAAGTGTAAGAAGAAGAGCATATTTTACACAGGGGCGTCTCCACTGGCCTCGCCAAATTGCAAATTCAGAGGAAAAATGTATACGCACCTTCCTGCCCGCTTCCAGGTCGCACCGCAGTTGCCATCGGAGGGCGTGCAGGATTGAAGAATTGGAATGCTTGGATAGTAAGGATACACACCGGCCAGCCCAATCAAGAGTTGGGGCTGGCTGATGATGAAGTTGATAACGCTTGCCGTGTTTGCCGGACCCCATGCTTTATTGCAAGCTATTGACTGACGGCTGATGACAGCCGAAGTTGTTGCACTTGTGATATGCAAGCCTGGCCAGGATCCGGCCGTGTTGACGCTCACCGCCTGCGCCTCTCTGCGCCGTTTACCGGCAGCATGGAAGCGGCGCAGGTGATGCCGAGCCCGCGGCATGACGATCGACCTCAGCGCCCTGTGCGGCAGTGCCAGCCACTGCGCCGCATTATCGGGCATACCCCCGCAAGCAGATTAATTCGCGCGTATATCCCTGTACCACGCCGCTCTCCGGAGCGGCACAGATGGCCTTAGGGTCGCGGAGTTAATAAAAATGAAACGCATGTTGTTTAATGCGACGCAGCAAGAAGAATTGCGCGTCGCAATTGTTGATGGTCAGAAACTGATCGACATCGACATCGAAACCGCCGGCCGCGAGCAGCGCAAATCCAATATCTACAAGGGCGTGATCACCCGCATCGAGCCCTCGCTGGAAGCCTGCTTCGTCAGCTACGGCGAAGATCGCCACGGTTTCCTGCCGTTCAAGGAAGTAGCCCGCACTTACTTCCGCGAAGGTGTGGACGTGCGCAACGCCACCATCAAGGAAGCCCTGCGCGAAGGCCAGGAAATCATGGTCCAGGTGGAAAAGGAAGAGCGCGGCAACAAGGGCGCCGCCCTGACCTCCTTCATCTCCCTGGCCGGCCGCTACCTGGTGCTGATGCCCAACAACCCGCGCGGCGGCGGCGTATCGCGCCGTGTCGAGGGCGAGGAACGCCAGGAACTGCGCGAAACCATGGACAAGCTGGACTTGCCGCCTGGCATGTCCGTGATTGCCCGCACGGCAGGCATCGGCCGCAACGTCGATGAACTGCAGTGGGATTTGAACTACCTGATGCAGCTGTGGCGCGCCATCGAGGGCGCCGGCAAGTCGGCCCCGGGCGCCTTCCTGATCTACCAGGAATCGTCGCTGGTCATCCGCGCCATCCGCGACTACTTCCAGCCCGATATCGGCGAAATCCTGATCGATACCGACGATATCTACGAGCAGGCCCACCAGTTCATGAGCCACGTGATGCCCGACATGGTGCACCGCGTGAAACGCTACAGCGACGACGTGCCGCTGTTCTCGCGCTTCCAGATCGAACACCAGATCGAAACCGCGTATTCGCGCACCGTGCCGCTGCCCTCCGGCGGCGCCATCGTGATCGACCACACCGAAGCGCTGGTGTCGGTGGACGTCAACTCGGCCCGCGCCACGCGCGGCTCGGACATCGAAACCACCGCCTTCAACACCAACTGCGAAGCGGCAGAGGAAGTGGCCCGCCAGCTGCGCCTGCGCGACCTGGGCGGCCTGATCGTGATCGACTTCATCGACATGGAAGTGGCCAAGAACCAGCGCGAAGTCGAGCAGCGCCTGAAAGACGCCCTGCACCACGACCGCGCCCGCGTCCAGATGGGCAAGATTTCCCGCTTCGGCCTGATGGAACTGTCGCGCCAGCGCCTGCGTCCGTCGCTGTCGGAAGGCTCGCACGTGACTTGCCCGCGCTGCTCCGGCACCGGCCACATCCGCGATACCGAATCGTCCGCCCTGCAGGTGCTGCGCATTATCCAGGAAGAGGCCATGAAGGAAAACTCGGCCACCATCCACGTGCAGGTGCCAGTGGACGTGGCGGCCTTCCTGCTGAACGAAAAGCGCGGCGAAGTGCTGAAGATCGAGACCCGCCACCGCATCACCGTGATCCTGGTGCCCAACAAGCACCTGGAAACCCCGCACTACAAGCTGGAACGCATCAAGCACGACGATCCGCGCCTGGAAGACAGCGCCGCCAGCTACACCCTGGCCGAGCAGGCCGAAACCGACATGGCCTACAACAAGCGCCAGAAGGAAGAAGCCAAGCCGCGCCAGGAAGCCGTGGTCAAGACCATCACCCCGGACCAGCCGGCTCCCATGGTGGACCGCAACAAGCAGATCGAATCGGTCACCGTGGGCGCACCGGCGCCGGCCCCGACCCCGGTCAAGCAGGGCTTCTTCCAGAAGCTGTTCAGCTTCCTGAACCCGGGACCGGCCCCGGCCCCCACCCCGGTGGCGCCCACCATCGTGGTCAAGGCCCCGTCCGGCGAGCGCGCCGCCGCCACCGACCGCAATGGCCGTGGCCAGCGCAGCCGCGGCCGCAACGGCAAGGCGCGCGACGAGCGCGAGCCGGGCGCGGCCCGTCCGGCCCAGGAAGACAGCGTGAAGGCGGCCGAAGGCCGTCCGGCCCGTCCGCCGCGTCCGCCGCGCGAACCGCGTGAAGGCCGGGACACGGCGCGTGAAGCGCGCGACGGCGCCAGCGCCGCCAACGCCGAGGCCCCGGTGCAGCGCGAGCGCGCCGAACGCCCGCCGCGTCCGCCGCGTGAACCGCGCGCCGACAAGGCCCAATCCGCCGACAAAGCCGAGGAACTGGCGCTGAACGCCGCCGCTCCGGTGCCGGGCAACGACCCGGCCGTCGACGCCGCCATCCCGAAATCGGCGCCGCAAACCGGCCCCGATGGCGAGGAAGTGGAAGCCGTGGACGGCGAGGAACCGCGCCGCCGCCGCCGCCGTGGCGGCCGTAACCGCAACCGCCGCGAGCGCGACGGTGTGGAAGGCGTGGAAGGCCAGGACGGCGTGGACGGCGAAGCCGGCCAGCCAGTGGCGGCGGAAGCCGCCGAGGGCGCACAACTTCCTGCCGCCAGCGCGCCGCAGGCGGCGGCAGAGAACGCCGGGCAAGCCGCTCCTGTGGCAGCCCCACCGGCCGCTGCTGTGGAGGCCCCGGCCGCTGCTGTAGAGGCCCCGGCAGCTGCTGTTGAGACCCCGGCCGCTGCGGGGCAAGCCGTCCCAGCCGTGGCGGAGCAAGCCCCGGCAGCTGTGGCTGACGCTGTCCAGCCAGCCGAGGCTGCTGCTGCGCCTGCAGCCGGCGCCACCACGGCGCCCGCACCGGTGGAAGCTGGCGCTGCAGGCAGCTCCCCGGTGCTGGCCGAGGCCGCGCCCGTGGTAGCCGCCCTGGCCGACCCGGAACCGGCTCCCGCAGCGGAATACGCCTACGAGAAGCCGGCTGCTGACGCCGCCCCCGCGCCGACCGCCGTGACGGAAGTCCCGGCCGCAGTGTCCGCCGAAGCCAACGCCTCAGCGCCTCCAGCATCTGCCGCGCCTGCCGCAGCAGCCGCGGAACCGGCAGCAGCGCCGGCGGGCGCTGCTGAACCGGCGCCCGCGCCCGCCGTAGCCCAGGTTGCGCCGGCAGCCGTGGCGCACGCCGTACCGGCTGCCGAAGCCGTGGAACCGGCCTCGGCCGATCCCAAGGTGTCGGACGATCCGGTGGCCGCCCTGTCGGCGGTCCCGCCCGTGGCTCCCGCCCCCGCACCGGTAACCGCCGCCGCCCAGGCTCCGGCGCCAGCTGCGGCTCCGGCTCCAGTTTCGGCTCCGGCCGCCGCAGCGCCCTCCAGCGCCAGCGCCGACCTGCAAGCCATCCTCAGCGCCGCCGGACTGACCCTGGCCGCCACCGACCCGGCCAAGCTGCGCGCGGCCCAGGAAGCGGCCGCCCAGGCGCCGGCCCCGGTGCGCGTGCCGCGCGAGCGCAAGCCGCTGCCGCCGCAAGTGGACGAGCCGCTGGTCCAGGTCAGCACCCGCCGCTGATCGCGGACTGCCGCAGCAAAAAAAGGGAAGCTCCGGCTTCCCTTTTTTCATGCTGCTTTGCCGCGGTCAATGACGGCGGCGCGGCGCTCGTGATATGGTTACCCGCTTATTGCTACGCATAACCAAGCTAAGACTGCAAACATGGCTGAAAAGATCATCCTCGTCGCCGACCACCGCCAGGTCGCGCCGCCCATTCCCGAGCGGCTGGAACAACCCAGCGGCCTGCTGGGCGACAGCCTGGGGCGGCAGCTGCACGACCTGCGCATCTCGGTCACGGACCGCTGCAATTTCCGCTGCGTGTACTGCATGCCCAAGCACATCTTCGACAAGGACTACCCCTACCTGCCGCACCACGCCCTGCTGTCGTTCGAGGAAATCACGCGCCTGGCGCGCATCTTCGTCCAGCATGGGGTGGAAAAAATACGGCTGACCGGTGGCGAACCGCTGCTGCGCAAGGACCTGGAACGGCTGATCGGCATGCTGGCCGAACTGCGCACCGCCAGCGGCCAGCCGCTGGACCTGACCCTGACCACCAATGCCTCGCTGTTGGCGCGCAAGGCGCAGTCGCTCAAGGATGCCGGACTGCAGCGCGTCACCGTGTCGCTGGACGCCCTCGACAACCAGGTATTCCGCCGCATGAACGACGTCGATTTCGACGTCGGGGACGTGCTCGAGGGACTGGACGCGGCGCACCAGGCCGGCCTGGGGCCGATCAAGGTCAACATGGTGGTCAAGGGCGGCATGAACGATGGCGAGATCCTGCCCATGGCGCGCCATTTCAAGGGCTCGCCCTACATCCTGCGCTTCATCGAATACATGGACGTGGGCGCCTCCAACGGCTGGAAGATGGACGAGGTGATCCCCTCGTCCGAGGTGGTGCGCCGCATCTCGGCCGAGATGCCGCTGCTGCCGCTGGACGCCAACTACAGCGGCGAGACCGCCAGCCGCTGGCGCTACGCCGACGGCGCCGGCGAAATCGGCGTCATTTCCAGCGTGACCCAGGCCTTCTGCCGCGACTGCACGCGCGCCCGCCTGTCGACCGAAGGCAAGCTTTACACCTGCCTGTTCGCCAGCAGCGGCCACGACCTGCGCGCCCTGCTGCGCGGCGGCCGCAGCGACCTGGAAATCGCCAATGCGCTGGCCCAGCTGTGGCGGCGCCGCGCCGACCGCTATTCGGAACTGCGCACCATCGACACGGCCGGCCTGTCGCGCCGTGCAAACAAAGTGGAAATGTCTTATATCGGGGGATGAGCTTGTCGCAACCAGACTACCAGATCACCGGCCTGCTGCTGGCCGGCGGACGCGGGACCCGCATGGGCCGCGTCGACAAGGGATTGCAACCGTTCCGGGGCGCCACACTGGCGGACCATGTGCTGGAACGGCTGGCGCCGCAGGTCGACGGCTTGCTGGTCAACGCCAACCGCAACCAGGCCCAGTACCAGGCCCTGCTGGATGCCACCGGCCGCGCCGCCGCCCCCGTGCTGGCCGATGAAGTGGGCAGCTACGAGGGCCCGCTGGCCGGCCTGCATGCGGGCCTGCGCCATTGCCGCACCGCGCTGCTGCTGACCGCGCCCTGCGACACCCCTTTCCTGCCGCCCGACTTGGCGCAGCGCCTGCTGCAGGCGCTGGCGGCGCAGGACGCCGACCTGGCCGTGGCCGTGACCATGGAGCCCGATGAGGACGGCGCGCCGCGGCGCCAGCTCCATCCCGTGTTCGCCCTGCTGAAAACCGGCTTGCTGCCACAGCTGGAGGCCCACCTGTCCACCGGCGCGCGCCGCATGGAAGGCTGGTTCCAGACCCTGCGCACGGCCGAAGTGCTGTTCGAGGACGCGGCAGCCTTCCGCAACCTCAACACCCTGGAGGAGCTGCAGCGCCATGCCCAGGCCACCCTGGCCGCCGCCACCGCCGCCCTGCCCGGCTATGACGCCAACGCCCTGGCCGTGCGCGACGCCCAGCGCCTGATCAACGGCGCCGTCGCTCCCGTCACCGGCTACGAGAAGGTGGCGCTGCGCAGCGCCCTGGACCGGGTGCTGGCGCAGGACATCGTCTCTCCCATCAACGTGCCGGCCTACGACAACTCGGCCATGGACGGCTACGCCCTGCGCGGCGCCGACCTGCCGGCCGAAGGCGCGCCGCCCGTGACCCTGCGCGTGGCCGGCGTCGCCTACGCCGGGCGCCCGGCCAGCCTGGAGGTGGCGCCCGGCGAGTGCGTGCGCATCATGACCGGCGCCGCCATCCCGGCCGGCTGCGACACCGTGCTGCCGCAGGAGCTGGCGGCCGCCATCACCGATCACAGCGTGACCATCGCCCATGGCGCGGTGCGCACCGGCGACAACCGCCGCTACGCCGGCGAAGACCTGAAGGCCGGCGGCGTGGCGCTGGCCGCCGGCCGCGTGCTGCGTCCGGCCGACCTGGGCCTGGTGGCCTCGCTGGGCCTGGCCGAAGTGGCCGTCCGGCGCCGCCTGCGGGTGGCCTTCTTCTCCACCGGCGACGAACTGCGCTCGCTGGGCGAACCGCTGGACAACGGCTGCGTCTACGACAGCAACCGCTACACCCTGTACGGCATGCTGCAGCGCCTGGGCTGCGACCTCATCGACATGGGCATCGTGCGCGACGATCCGGCCGCGCTGGAGCAGGCGCTGCGCACCGCCAGCGGCCATGCGGACGCCGTCATCACGTCCGGCGGGGTCTCGGTGGGCGCGGCCGACTACACGCGCGACATCATGGCCAGGCTGGGCGAGGTGGCGTTCTGGCAGCTCAACATGCGCCCCGGCCGGCCGCTGGCCTTCGGACGCATCGGCGGCACCGGCGGCAGCGGCGGCGCCTGGCTGTTCGGCCTGCCCGGCAACCCGGTGGCGGTGATGGTGTCGTTCTACTTCTTCGCCCGCCCGGCCCTGCTGCGCATGATGGGGGCCGAGGCGCCGCTGCCGCTGCTGCAGGCGCGCGCCCAGGCGCCCATCCGCAAGCGCCCCGGCCGCACCGAATTCCAGCGCGGCATACTGTCCACCGGGGGGGATGGCCGCCCGCAGGTGCGCCTGACCGGCGAACAGGGCTCGGGCATATTGCGCTCCATGGCCGAGGCCAACTGTATCGTGGTGCTGCCCGAGGAACAGGGCGCGGTGGCGGCCGGCGCCACCGTGGACATCATCCCCTTCCACGGCCTGCTGTAGCGGCTAGGCGGGATCGGCGTCGTCGGTCCCGTCAGGCCCCAGCAGCAGCTGGGCCGCCTCGCTGGGCAGGGCTTCCACCGATTTGAGCTTGCGCGTCATCTGGCGGCTGCGCGTTTCGGCCGATTCGATATTCCTGGCGGCGCGCTCCAGCGCCAGCCGGGTGCTGGACAGCACATCGCCGAACTTGGCGAACTCGGTCTTGACCGCGCCCAGCACCTGCCACACCTCGGACGAGCGGCGCTCCAGCGCCAGGCTGCGGAAGCCCATCTGCAGGCTGTTGAGCAGGGCCGCCAGGGTCGACGGCCCGGCAATGCTGATGCGCTGCGTGCGCTGCAGCTCGTCGGCCAGGCCGGGACGGCGCATCACTTCCGCGTACAAGCCCTCGGTAGGCAGGAACAGGATGGCGAAGTCGGTGGTGTGCGGCGGCGCCAGGTATTTTTCCGCAATGGTTTTCGCTTCCGTGCGCACCGCCTTTTCCAGCTCGCGGCCAGCGGCCGCCACGCCGTCGGCGTCGGCCCGATCGGCCGCGTCCAGCAGGCGCTCGTACTGCTCCTTGGGGAACTTGGCGTCGATCGGCATCCACACGGGCGCGCCGCGCTCGGCCTGGCCCGGCAGCTTGAGCGCGAACTCGACCCGGGCGCCGCTGCCGGCGATGGTTTCCACATTCTTGCCATACTGGTCGGGCGTCAAGACCTGCTCCAGCAGCATTTCCAGCTGCACCTCGCCCCAGGTGCCGCGCGCCTTGACATTGGTCAGCACGCGTTTGAGGTCGCCTACGCCCAGGGCCAGCTGCTGCATTTCGCCCAGGCCCTGGTGCACGCGTTCGAGCCGCTCCGACACCTGGCGGAACGACTCGCTCAGGCGCGTTTCCAGCGTGGTGTGCAGCTTTTCGTCGACGGTCTTGCGCATCTCCTCCAGGCGTTGGCCATTGTCGGCCTGCAGCTCGCGGATCTTTTGCTCCAGCGTGGCGCGCACTTCCTGCATGCGCTGGGCGTGCGATTCGGCCAGGCGGGCCAGGGTCTGGTTGGTGCTGTCGGCGAACAGTTTCAGGCTGCGAGCCTGCTCCTCGCGCCCGCTCAGGGCCTGCGATTCGATCTGGCGCCGCATGGCCTCGAACTGCTGGGCGCTGGCGACTCCGGCCGCCTGCGCCGTGGCCTGCAGCTGCAGGCGCACCTCGCGCTCGACCCGCTCGATGCGTTCGGCCACCGCACCGTCGGCGCCGCGCCGGCGCAGCAGCAGCGCGGCTTGCAGCGCCAGCACCGCCACGGCCAGCGCCAGCAGCACATAGAATTCAATGGCGTTCATGGGATGGATACCTGCATATGCGCACCTTAGTCGGGCTTGTTGCGCATCCAGTCGGCAGTCTGGTAGAACGATTCCATCAGGCGCACGCGCAGGGCCTCCGCTATGCCGACATCCTCCATGGCCCAGGCCATGCAGCGCAGCCATTGGTCGCGCTCCACGGTGCCGATGGCGAACGGCATGTGGCGCATGCGCAGGCGCGGATGGCCGTGCTTTTCGATATACAGGTCGGGTCCGCCCATCCAGCCGCTCAGGAACATGAACAGCCGCTCGCGCGCATTGTCCAGCGTGGGGGGATGGGTGGCGCGCAGCTGGGCGAATTCCGGCTCCAGCTCCATCAGGTCGTAGAACCGGTCGACCATGTCGCGCACGCGCGCCTCGCCGCCGATCACTTCATACAGGGTGCGTGATTCAGTCATAGGCGCCATCATAGCGCACCCGGGCCCGGCCTGGGCGGCCCCGCCTGGGCGGCCCCGCCCGGGCGGCCCGCCCTCACGCCGCAGCGAGCTGGCGCCGCGCGCGCCGGGTCGACGACCAGCTGGCCAGGTCGAGCTGCTCGCGCACGGCGGCGCAGGCGCCCAGCAGCTGCGCCATCTGGGCCTGGCTCAGGCCGGCGTTCAGGGTCAGCCGCACCAACGCACGGTTCCTGGCCGTGGCCGGGGCGCAGAACATGGCGCCGTACACGCCGTGCCGCTCGAGCGCCTTGCGCAGCGCCAGCGTGCGCGGCTCGGAACCCGGTTCCAGCGCCACGATCTGCTCGCTGCCCTCCAGGTGGTAGCCCAGGTCCTCCAGTCCGGCGCGCAAGCGGCGCGCGTGCTCTTGCAGCCGGGCGCGGCGCAGGTCGGCGGCGGCGATGAAGTCGATGGCGGCGTCGAACCACGCCAGCTCGTGCGACAGCAAACAGGAACTGAATATGGCCGGGCGCGACTCGGCCAGGAAATAGCCCTTGAAGCGGCTGGAACAGGTGATGAAGCCGGCGCGCCCGGCAAAGGCCTTGGCCAGCGAGGCGGTGCGGAAATGCACCCGGTCCTGCAGCCCGCAAGCGACCGCCAGCCCGGCGCCGCCCGGACCGTGGGTGCCCAGCGAGTGCGATTCATCCAGGATCAGCACGCAGCCGTGACGCTCGGCCAGGGCCACCACCCCGGCCAGCGGGGCCACGCTGCCGTCGGTGCTGTAGACGGCGTCCACCGCGATCACGCCGCCGCCGTGCCTGCGCAGCTGGCGCTCCAGGTGCTCCAGGTCGTTGTGCAGGAAGCCCAGCGGCGTGGCGCCGGCCGACTGCACGCCCTCCCACAGCGAGGCGTGCGCCTGCATGTCCAGGTAGACCGGCACGCCTTCGGCCGCCAGGCATTGCACCAGGCCCGTGTTGGCGGTCCAGCCGGACTGGGTCAGGATGCCATCCTCGGCACGCATGAAGGAGGCCAGCCGGGCCTCCAGCCGGTGCTGGGCGCTGCCCTCCTGCAGGTAGACGGCCGACATCAGCAGTCCGCCCTGGCCGCCGGCCTGCAGGGTGCGCGCCTGCGCCTGCACCAGGGCCGGCTCGCCGGCCAGGCACAGGTAATCGTTGCCGGCCAGCAGGATGGCCTGGGGCGGCACCGGCTGCCATGCATGCGGATGCTCGCCGCCCAGCAGTTGCTCGATGCGGGTCACGTAATGCCCATCCATGCGGCGGCGCACATAGTCGGGCAGGCGGTGCTCGGCGGCACCTTTACTGATCGTCATGGTCATCATCATCCCCTAGTTGGTTTTTAGTGAGCTACAGCAAGAACATGCCGCCAGGGCCACACAGGGGAATTGATTCGTATCAATGATTGCCCTGAAACACAGAACTCCGTTGCAAAACCGGGAGATGATGGGGCCTTGATCGAAATCAAAGCCCACCATGTACAGCGACCCTTTGCCCGCTCCCAGCCGCTGGCGCCGAACTTGGCGCCAGCTGCGTCCGGCCGCCCGCGACAGCCGTACCAGCTACGCGGTCACGCGCGTGCTGCTGCTGGCGCGCATCGGCGCGCTCGGCAATCCCCTGTGCTACCTGCTGTGGCACCGGGTCTGGCCGGCCGAATATGAATCGCTGCCGCTGCGGGCGGTGGCCATGGCGCTGTGCCTGCTGGGCCTGTTCGCGCGCCGCTTTCCCCGGCGCTGGCTGGACGCCTACCTGGTGGTGGCGCTGGCCTACATCCTGCCCTTCTTCTTCACCTACATGTGCTTGCGCAACCATGCCGGGCCGATCTGGACCGAGTCGCTGCTGGTCAGCGTGGTGGTGGTGTTCCACTTCGATTTCTGGATCGCCGCCAGCGCCTACCTGCTGGGCATCACGGCGGCCTGCGCGGCGGTGGCGGCGCAGGGCATGGGCGAACTGCTGCTGCAGCCGGCCATGCTGGTGCAGCCGCCCATCCACCTGTTCGCCATTGCCGTGCTGTCGGCGGCCCGCATCAGCCGCGACGCCCTGGAGCAGGAGCGCCTGGCCGGCCTGGGGGCAGGACTGGCCACCGTGTCGCACGAGCTGCGCACGCCGCTGGTCAGCGTGGAGGCCAATGTGCGCGGCCTGCTGCGCCAGCTGGCGGCCGGCGCGGGCGGGCCGGCGGCCGGGCCGGCGCCCCGCATCGACAGCATGGACGCGCTGGCCCGCATCCAGTTCGAGGTGCGCCACATGAACCACATGATAGACCTGTTCCTGCACAGCGCCACCGCGGCCGAACGGCCGCTGGGGCCGCGCGAGCAGGTCTCCATGGCGCACAGCCTGGAGCAGATGATGCGGCGCTACCCGTTCGGCAGCGCGGCCCAGCAGCGCAGCGTGGCGGTGGAGGTGCGGCGCGACTTCTTGTTCGCCGGCCAGGCCGACCTGGCGGTGGTGGTGCTGCTCAATTTGCTGCGCAACGCGCTCAAGGCCGTACAGCGCGCCGGCAAGGGCCGGGTGCGCATCATCGTGGACGGCGCCCGCGCGCGCCCGCGCCTGCTGTTCATCGACACCGGCTGCGGTGTGGCGGCGCGCCACCAGGCGCTGATCTTCCGACGCTTTTATTCCCATCCCAGGCACCAGGGCACCGGCATCGGCCTGGCCCTGTGCCGCGACATCGTGCAGGCGTGGGACGGCGGCATCCGCTGCGTCTCGCGCGAGAGCGCCTACGCCGTGTTCGTGCTCGACTTCCCCCGCATCCCGCCCCGCTGAGGTCCGCCATGCAACTGCCCGTGTACGCCCATCCGACCATGACCGTGCTGGTGGACGACAGCGATTCCTTCCTCAGCAGCCTGTCGTTCCAGCTCGATCCCATGCTGGCCGCGCGCACCTTCCACGACAGCCACGCGGCGCTGGAGTGGATGGGCCGCCATGCGGGCGCCGGACGGGCTCCGCTGCACGCCGATTTCGACGCGCCCAACCTGGGCGCCGAACAGCGCAACGTGGCGCTGGACGTGGAGCGCATCTACCGCCTGTGCGAATATCCGGAGCGCTTCGCCACGCCCTCGGTGCTGGTGGTGGACTATTCCATGCCGCAGATGAACGGGCTGGAATTCTGCCTGGCCTTGCGCGGCCTGCCGTGCAGGAAAATCCTGTTTACCGGCGCGGCCGACGAGAAAATCGCCGTCACCGCCTTCAACCGCGGCCTGATCGACCGCTACATCAAGAAAAGCGACGACGGCGCCCTGGACCTGCTGGAAGCCTCCATCCACGAGCTGCAACAGGCGTATTTCGCGGCCCAGTCCGAAAGCCTGCGCGAACTGGTGCTGCAGCACGACTTCCGCTTCCTGGGCGACCCGGCGCTGGCGGCCCTGGTGCGCTCGCTGTGCCGCGAGCATGGCTTTGTCGAGCACTACATCTTTCCCAACCCGAGCGGCATCCTGTTCCTGGACAAGCATGGCAAGGCCACGCTGATGGTGGTCGAGACCGAACAGGGCATGTGCGCCCAGTTCGAGATCGCGCGCGACAGCGAGGCGCCGCCCTCGCTGCTGGCGGCCCTGCAGGAAAGGCGGATACTGCCCTTTTTCAGCGACGCCGGCGGCGACGGCATGTACCAGCCGCGCGTGGGCAACAGCTGGCACCGCTATTGCGCCGCGCCCCAGGTGTGCCAGGGCCGCGAGCGCTACCTGTGGGCCCTGTTCGAGCTGCCGCCCCACTATTTCAGCCGCCAGCCCTGGGCCTACAGCGATTTCCTGCGCCAGCACCGGGCCGGCGGAAACTAGGACCGGGCTCAGGCCTCGCGCAGGGTCTGCAGGGGCGGCTGGCGCAGCACGTTGCGCAGGCCCAGCCATCCGCCCGCGATGGCGCAGGCGGCCCCGGCCAGCAGGCCGGCGCCCCACACCACGGGACTGAAGCTCCACTCGAACTTGAACTGCCAGGTGGCCAGGGCCCAGCCCATGGCGGCCGCGCCGCTGGCCGCCAGCAAGCCCGCCACCGAACCGACCAGGGCGAACTCGATCAGCTGCGCCTGCGACAGCTGGCGCCGGGTCGCCCCCAGCGCGCGCAGCAGGCCGGCTTCGCGGACCCGCTCGTCCTGCGATCCCATCAGGGCCGCGTACAGCACCAGCACCCCGGAGGCCAGGGTGAAGATGAACAGGAACTGCACCGCCATCACCACCTGGTCCAGCACCGCCTGCACCTGGCGCAGCAGGCCGCTGACGTCGACCACGGTCAGGTTGGGATAGTCGCGCGTCAGGGCGTTCATCACCGCGCCCTGTCCAGCCGGCAGGTGGAAGGCCGTGATCCAGCTTTGCGACACCTCGGTCATCGCGGCCGGGTTGATGATGACGAAGAAGTTGACCCGCATGGAACCCCAGTCCAGCTTGCGCAGGCTGGTGATGGTGACGTCCACCGGAGTGCCGGCGATATCGAAGCGCAGCTGGTCGCCCAGCTTCCAGCGCAGCGTCTTGGCGATGCCCTCCTCGACCGAGGCTTCGGGCTGGCCCGGCCGGTCCTGGAACCAGCGCCCGGCGCTGAGCTTGTTCTCGGCCTGCATGGTGGCCATGGTGGACAGGTTGAATTCGCGGTCGGCCAGGCCGCGCGCGCGGTCTTCCTGGTAGGTCTCGGCCGTCACCGGCCTGCCGTTCACGGCCGTCAGGCGGCCCCGTATCATCGGATATTGCGGCGCATAGGCCACCCCGGCGGCGCGCAGGCGCCGGGCGATATCGGCCTGCTGCTCCGGCTGGATGTTGATGATGAAGCGATTCGGCGCATCGGGCGGCGTGGCCTTGCGCCAGGCGTCCATCAGATCGCCGCGCACCACGGTCAGCACCAGCAGCGCCATCAGGCCCAGCGCCAGCGACACGATCTGCACCACGGTGGCGCCGGGGCGGCGCTGCAGCGAGGTGACGGCAAAGCGCCAGCTTTGATGGTCGATGGCGCCGCGCAGCGATTTCAGCGAGGCCAGCCCCAGCCAGCCCACCAGCGCGAACAGGGCCAGCGCGGCCAGGAACCCCAGGCCGGTGTACAGCGCCAGCTGGGGGTCGCCGGCCTGCCAGTACAGCAGGGCGCCGAAGCTGGCCAGGCCCAGTCCGTAGGTGGCCAGCGCCATGGGGCGTGGCGCGCCCTGCTCGCGCCGTATCACCCGGTTGTGCGGCACGTTACGCAGCTGCAGCACGGGCGGCAGCGCAAAGCCCACCAGCAGCAGCATGCCGGTGGCCACGCCCTGCAGGGCCGGCCACACGGTGGGCGGCGGCAGGTCGGCCGAGACCAGCTTGCCCAGCACTTCCAGCAGCACGTAGTGGCCGCCGAACCCCACCGCCACGCCCAGCGCGCTGCCGGCCAGGCCCACCAGCAGGAATTCCAGCAGGTAGATGGCGCTGACCTGGTTCTGGGTCAGGCCCAGGCAGCGCAGCATGGCGCAGGCGTCCAGGTGGCGCAGCATGAAGCGGCGCGCCGCCATGGCCACCGCCACCGCCGCCAGCATGGCCGACAGCAAGCCCACCAGCGACAGGAAGCGGTCGGCCCGCTCCAGGGTGGCGCGCATCTCGGGCCGGCCCGACTCCAGCGACTCGACCCGCACGCCCTTGATATTGTCACGCTTGATCTGTGCCTGCAGCCATTGCTCGAATGCGGCCGCGCGCGGCGCCTGGGCCGCCGTGGGGGCGGCCGCCAGCAGGCGGTAGCCGACCCGCGAACCGGGCTGTATCAGATTGGTGGACGGCAGGTCGTCCAGCGCCAGCATCACGCGCGGCGCGAAATTCATGAAGGAGGCGCCCTTGTCCGGCTCGGAGGCGATCAGGCGCGCCACCGTGAAGCTGCGCTCGCCCAGGCGTATGGTGCCGCCCACCCGGGTATGGATGGCGCCCAGGAGGCCGGGATCGGCCCACACCGTGCCGCGCGCCGGGATGTCCCCGGCCGGCTGGCCCTGGCTTTGCTCGGCCTGGACCGGATCGGTGGTGGTCTTGAGCTGGCCGCGCAGCGGATAGCCGGGACCGACCGCCTTGATGGCGGCCAGCTGCGATTGCGACTGCTCGCCCTGGCCGGCCGAGGCCATGCTGGGGAAGGTCACGGTGTCGGTCACGGCCAGGCCGCGCCGCAGCGCCTCGGCGCGCCATTCGGCGCGCACCGGCAGGTCGGCGCTGATGACCACGTCGGCGCCCAGCAGCTGGTGGGCGTCGCGTTCCAGCCCGCTGCGCAGGCGGTCGATGAAAAAGCCGGTGGCCGACAGGGCCGCCACCGCCACCGTCAGCGCCACCAGCAGGAAGCGCAGCTGGCCGGCGCGCCAGTCGCGCGCCGTCATGCGCAGGGCCTGGAGCAGCATGGCCTACAGCGCCGCGAAGTAAGCGTCCACCTCGGCCAGGTAGCGCTGCTTCTGCTGGTCCGGCAGGAAGGCGGCCTGGAAGCTGTTGCGCGCCAGGCGCTGCGCATGCGACAGGCCCATCGGCAGCGCCTCGAAGGTGGCAATGAAATTGTCGTTCAGGTAGCCGCCAAAGTAGGCCGGGTCGTCCGAGTTGACGGTGGCGGCCAGGCCGGCGTCCAGCAGCTGCAGCAAGTTGTGCTGTTCCATGTCCTTGAATACGCACAGCTTGATGTTGGACAGCGGGCACACCGTCAGCGCGACCTGGTCGCGCGCCAGGCGCGCGGTCAGCGCCGCATCCTCCAGGCAGCGTACGCCGTGGTCGATGCGCTCCACCTGCAGCAGGTCCAGCGCCGTTGCGATATAGGCCGGCGGGCCCTCCTCCCCGGCGTGCGCCACCAGGTGCAGGCCCAGTTCGCGGCTGCGTGCAAACACGCGGGCGAATTTCTCGGGCGGGTTGCCGACCTCGGACGAATCCAGGCCGACGCCGATGAACTTGTCGCGGTAGGGCAGCGCCGCTTCCAGCGTGGCCAGCGCATCCTCCTCGGACAGGTGGCGCAGGAAGCACAAGATCAGGGTGGCGCTGACCGGGCTGTCCTGGCAGGCGCGGTGGATGCCGTTGATCACCGTTTCCATGGGCACGCCGCGCGCGGTGTGGGTCTGCGGGTCGAAGAAGATTTCGGTGTGGCGCACGTTGTCCGCTTCGGCGCGTTTCAGGTAGGCCGCCGTCATGTCATAGAAATCCTGTTCCTGGAGCAGCACGCTGGCGCCGGCGTAATAAATGTCGAGGAAAGACTGCAGGTCGGTGAAGGCATAGGCCGCGCGCAGCGCTTCCACGTTCGGATAGGCCAGCTGCACGCCATTGCGTTCGGCCAGCGCGAAAATCAGTTCCGGTTCCAGCGACCCCTCGATATGGATGTGCAGTTCCGCCTTGGGCATGCCGGTGATGGCGGCGCGCAGTTGGTCATTCATCATGTTCTGTTCCTGTCTGTTAAAGCTGTCGATCGCAGCATATTAACGCAAGGACGGCCCCAGGGCAGCGGCACCGGCGGGGCGGCGCGCCGGGGCGCCGCTATCGTGCCGTCAGCAACTGCGCGGCAGGCGTGATACTGTGGCATGGCGTGTGGCGAAAACAGCGCCGGAAAATGCCATAAAATCCATGGAATTTGATTGTATCGTGCGGATTTTCTTCTTTTAAATCAAGGTATTACATTTAATTTTTAAGCATAATGCGACATACCTTTTGACTTCCTGCACCAATAGAGCAATAATCAATTTCATCAACGTAAGAGGCATTACGAAGAGCACACAAAACGCCGGCAACCACCCCAGCCCGGCACATAACAATGCCAGCGCCAAGGTACGGGCAATCCGTACCGCCATAGGGTAGCTGAGGACCAAGAACAAGAATATTCAAGAGGAGCAAGCACAACACCAAGGGCCAGGGCGGTGCGCACAGGCTGCCAAGACCCGTGACTTTGTAGGTTCACATAAAGGACATTCAAATGACCATTTTTGATAACTACGCTGCACGGTATGAACGGACCAAAGAGGAAGAGATGTCCATGAAGGAATATCTCGAACTCTGCAAGAAAGACAAGATGGCCTACGCCAGCGCGCCCGAGCGCATGCTGGCCGCGATCGGCGAACCCACCCTGGTCGATACCCGCAACGATACCCGGCTGTCACGCATCTTCGCCAACAAGGTCATCAAGATCTATCCCGCCTTCCGCGAGTTCTACGGCACCGAGGAAGTCATCGAGCAGGTGGTGTCCTACTTCCGCCATGCGGCCCAGGGCCTGGAGGAGCGCAAGCAGATCCTCTACCTGCTCGGTCCGGTGGGCGGCGGCAAGTCCTCGATAGCCGAGAAGCTCAAGTCGCTGATGGAACATGTGCCCTTCTACTGCCTGAAAGGCTCGCCGGTCAACGAGTCGCCGCTGGGCCTGTTCAACGAGGAGGAAGACGGCGTCATCCTGGAGGAAGACTACGGCATCCCGCGCCGCTACCTGCGCGGCATCCCCAGCCCGTGGGCCGTCAAGCGCCTGCACGAATTCAATGGCGACATCAACCAGTTCCGCGTGGTCAAGCGCTATCCCTCCGTGCTCAAGCAGATCGCCATTTCCAAGACCGAGCCCGGCGACGAGAACAACCAGGACATTTCCTCGCTGGTCGGCAAGGTCGACATCCGCAAGCTGGAAGACTATTCGCAGGACGATCCGGACGCCTACAGCTACTCGGGCGGGCTGTGCCTGGCCAACCAGGGCCTGATGGAATTCGTCGAGATGTTCAAGGCCCCGATCAAGGTGCTGCATCCGCTGCTGACCGCCACCCAGGAAGGCAACTACAAGGGAACGGAAGGCTTCGGCGCCATCCCCTTCGACGGCATCATCCTGGCCCACTCCAATGAGTCGGAATGGAAGTCGTTCAAGAACAACCGCAACAACGAGGCCTTCCTGGACCGCATCTACATCGTCAAGGTCCCGTACTGCCTGCGCGTGACGGACGAGATCAAGATCTACGACAAGCTGCTGCTCAATTCCTCGCTGGCCAAGGCGCCGTGCGCGCCGGGCACCCTGAAAATGATGGCCCAGTTCGCCATCCTGTCGCGCCTGAAGGAGCCGGAGAACTCCAGCCTGTTCAGCAAGATGCTGGTGTACGACGGCGAAAACCTCAAGGACACCGATCCCAAGGCCAAGTCCATCCACGAATACGTGGACTACGCCGGCGTGGACGAGGGCATGAACGGCCTGTCGACCCGCTTCGCCTTCAAGATCCTGTCCAAGGTCTTCAACTTCGACAACACGGAAGTGGCGGCCAACCCGGTGCATTTGCTGTACGTGCTGGAGCAGCAGGTCGAGCGTGAGCAGTTCCCGCCAGAAACGGAACAGAAATACTTCTCCTTCATCAAGGAACATCTGGCGCAGCGCTACGTCGAATTCATCGGCAAGGAAATCCAGACCGCCTACCTGGAGAGCTATTCCGAATACGGCCAGAACATCTTCGACCGCTACGTCACGTTTGCCGACTTCTGGATACAGGACCAGGAATACCGCGATCCGGACACCGGCGAGAGCTTCGACCGCGAAGCCCTGAACAACGAGCTGGAGAAGATCGAGAAACCGGCAGGGATTTCCAATCCCAAGGACTTCCGCAACGAAATCGTCAACTTCGGCCTGCGGGCGCGGGCCAACAACGGCGGCAAGAATCCGGCCTGGACCAGCTACGAGAAGTTCCGCACCGTGATCGAGAAAAAAATGTTCTCCAACACGGAGGAGCTGCTGCCGGTGATATCCTTCAACGCCAAGGCCAGCGCCGAGGACGCCAACAAGCACGCCGACTTCGTGGCGCGCATGGTGGAGAAGGGCTACACCGCCAAGCAGGTGCGTCTGCTGTGCGAATGGTATCTGCGGGTGAGGAAGTCGTCTTAAGGGCAGCCTGGCGCCTCCCTCGGCGGCGCCAGCCCCACAAAGGGACTTTTAAAAACCGTAGCGAGCGGTTCGTTATCGTCGGGAGTAGCGCAAGCGTACGGAGGTACGCTGAGCAACGCAGCGGCGATAGCGGGCCGCGCAGTAGGTTTTAACTCCCTCAATTGGCAGCAGGAGGCATCTTTTGACTTACCTCATAGACCGTCGTTTGCAAGGCAAGAACAAGTCCGCGGTCAACCGCGAGCGCTTCTTGCGGCGCTACAAGTCGCAGATCAAGGATGCGGTGGGAAGGGCCATCAAGGGCCGCTCCATCACCGACATCGAGAATGGCGAAAAAGTCTCCATCCCGGTCAAGGATGTGAGCGAGCCCTCGTTTGGCCACGCCCATGGCGGCGTGTGGGAAACCATCAATCCCGGCAACGAGGAATACCAGAAGGGCGACCTGATCAACCGGCCCAAGGGCGGCGGCGGGGCCGGGCGTGGCAAGGCCGGCAACAGCGACCAGACCAGCGAGGACGATTTCATCTTCGAACTGTCCCGCGAAGAATTCATGAATTACTTCTTCGAGGACCTCGAACTGCCCAACCTGGTCAAGACCCAGCTGACCGCCACCACCGAGTTCAAGAACCAGCGCGCCGGCTACACGGTGTCCGGCACGCCGTCCAATATCCACGTGCTGCGCTCGCTGCGCGGGGCCCTGGGGCGGCGCATCGCGGTGGGCGGGCCGTCGCGGCGGCGCCTGGCCGAAGCCGAGGCCGAGCTGGAGGCGCTGCTGGAAGCGGATGTGCCGCCGTCCGATCCGCAGGTGGTGGAGCTCAAGAAACTGATACACCATCTGCACACGCGCATCCTGGCCATCCCCTATATCGATCCCTTCGACCTGCGCTACACCAACCGGGTCAAGGTGCCCAAGCCCATGACCCAGGCCGTGATGTTCTGCATCATGGACGTGTCCGGCTCCATGGACGAGACCCGCAAGGACACGGCCAAGCGCTTCTTCATCCTGCTGTATCTGTTCCTGAAGCGCGTGTACGACAAGATCGAGGTGGTGTTCATCCGCCACCACACGGCCGCCTCCGAGGTGGACGAGGATGAATTCTTCCATTCGCGCGAGTCGGGCGGCACGGTGGTGTCCTCGGCGCTGCACTTGCTGGACAAGATCATCACCGAGCGCTACGGCGCCGGCAGCTGGAACAGCTACGTGGCCCAGGCCTCGGATGGCGACAACTGGGACAACGACTCGGTGCTGTGCCGCCAGCTGCTGGTCAACACCATCATGCCCAAGGTCCAGTACTACACCTATGTGGAGATCACGGACGGGCCGCCGCAAAACCTGTGGGAACAGTATTCCCAGGTGCCCGATCACCACCCGCATTTCGCCATGCAGAAAATCGTCACGCCGGCCGACATCTACCCGGTGTTCCGCGAACTCTTCAAGAAGCAGCCGAAATAATGAACGATATGACCCCCCCCAAGCCGCGCCACCCGCGCGCCCTGCCCGAGCAGTCGGAGTGGACGTTCGAGCTGATCGAGCAGGCCCATGAGGAGATCCGCCGCGTGGCCGAGGGCTTCGGGCTGGACACCTATCCCAACCAGCTGGAAATCATCACGGCCGAGCAGATGATGGATGCCTACACCTCGGTCGGCATGCCGGTGTCCTACCACCACTGGTCGTTCGGCAAGCATTTCCTGGCCACCGAGAAAGGCTACAAGCGCGGCCAGATGGGCTTGGCCTACGAGATCGTCATCAATTCCTCGCCCTGCATTGCCTACCTGATGGAGGAAAACAGCCTGACCATGCAGGCGCTGGTGATAGCCCATGCTGCCTATGGGCACAATTCCTTCTTCAAGGGCAATTATCTGTTCCGCACCTGGACCGATGCCGAAGCCATCGTCGACTACATGGTGTTCGCCAAGAACTATATTGCCGAATGCGAGCAGCGCCACGGCATCGAGGCTGTCGAGCTGCTGCTCGATTCCTGCCACGCCATCCAGAACTACGGCGTGGACCGCTACAAGCGGCCGGCCAAGCTGTCGCTGGCCCAGGAGCGGGCCCGCCAGAAGGAGCGCGAAGCCTACCTGCAATCGCAGGTCAACGAGCTGTGGCGCACCCTGCCCCGGCGCGAGGAGGAGGAAGTCAACCGCCCGGCGCCGCGCTTCCCGCCCGAGCCGGAGGAAAACCTGCTGTACTTCATCGAAAAGTACGCGCCCCTGCTGGAACCCTGGCAGCGCGAGATGGTGCGCATCGTGCGCAAGATTTCGCAATACTTCTATCCGCAGCGCCAGACCCAGGTCATGAACGAGGGCTGGGCCACCTTCTGGCATTACACCATCCTCAACCAGCTGTACGACGAGGGGGTGGTGGGCGACGGCTTCATGATGGAATTCCTCAAGAGTCACACCAACGTGGTCTACCAGCCCCCTGTGGCCAGCCCCTATTACAGCGGCATCAACCCCTACGCCCTGGGCTTCGCAATGATGACGGACATACGCCGCATCTGCGAGAACCCGACCGACGAGGACCGGGTATGGTTCCCGGACATCGCCGGCAGCGACTGGCGCAAGACCCTGGACTTTGCCATGCGCAATTTCAAGGACGAAAGTTTCATTGCACAGTATCTGTCGCCCAAGCTGATACGCGATTTCCACTTCTTTGCCGTGCTGGACGACGACAACAACGAGAAACTGGCGATTTCCGCCATCCATGACGAGATGGGCTACCGATATGTGCGCCAGCAGCTGGCGGAACAATATAATCTTGGCAACCGGGAACCCAACATCCAGGTGTGGCAGGTCAACACCCGCGACGACCGGGCATTAACCTTGCGTCATACCCAGTTCCAGCGCCGGCCGCTGAACCAGCAGGCCCATGAGGTGCTCAAGCACGTGGCCCGGCTGTGGGGCTTCGATGTGCGCCTGGAAACCGTCTCCCCCTCGGGGGACGTGGTGTCCACGCTGGAGGTGAAACGGGAGAAACGCGCCCGCAGCTAGGCGCACCGGAGGCGGCAAGGCCACCGGCGCGCCCGGTGGCGGACGCGGGGCCGGGCTGGAAACAGCCCGGCCCCGCTTGCTTTTTCCATTAAGCACGAAACAAGGGGAAAGTCAATCACCGAGGGAGGGAATCTTGTATAGACAGATTGCTGATTATTTCACGGAAGAAACGGAAGTGGGCGAATTTTCCATCGTCTGTAGTAAAGTTACGTTGAGATTATTCCGTTTTCTTCGTTATCAGAAAACTTAGTGATAGTATGACTGCGCACGCCCCAAAACTGGGTCCCAGTCACTTGCATGCTGCGCCGCAGCGGTGCAAAGTGAGCGCTATCACAGAGGCTAAACGCATGAAAATTAACCGCTTTTTGGGGTGAAAAATCTATGTAAAATCAAGAATTCGTATGTATAATTCGCCGACGTCCCGGATGCGACCGTTGTTTTGCGTCGCCATTTTGGGGGTTCAGTAGCACCAAAAAGAGTTGGTATTGGAGAAAGCAGGCATGAATTTCACGCACAACGAAAAAAACGCCGGGAAGAACTTTACAGGCATCACAATTGTCGTTTTGTTGCACCTTTTGGTCGCTTACGGAATCGTGACGGGCTTGGGTAAGCGTTTGGTCGCCAAGATGGTCGCACCGGTGGAGACCAAGATCATCGAGGAAGTCAAGCCTCCGCCACCGAAAGAGCTCCCGCCACCGCCACCTCCGCCGGAAATGAAGGCACCGCCGCCGCCGTTCATCCCGCCGGTCGAAGTGAACGTGCAGCAACCGCCGCCGCCGCAAAACGTTATCCAGAACGCGACTAACGTGAAACCGGCCACGACGGAGATCCAGAAAGCGCCTCCGGCGCCTCCAGCGGCCCCGCCTGGTCCGGCAAAGACCGGCGTGACCACTGCTGCGGTGGTCGACTTCAGCACCTGCGCCAAGCCGGAGTGGCCGAAGTCGTCCCTGCGTAACGAAGAAACGGGCACCGTGACCCTGTCGTTCCTGATCGGGACCGACGGCCGTGTGGCCGACTCCAAGGTTGTGAAATCCAGTGGTTTCCGCGACCTGGACAAAGCAGCGGTGGCTGGCATCAGTAAGTGCCGCTTCAAACCCGGCACCATCGACGGCGTACCGCAACAAGCCTGGCAGCAGATGCAATATGTCTGGACGCTGGAGTAAGCCGAGACAGAACACCGTCTCAAACAGTAGTAGTTTCGTTGGCATTACGTTCAGCGATCTGATTATTTTATCAATTTGGAGGAAGCATGTTTAAGAATACCCGTTTGTCTGCTGTACTGGCCGCTGTGCTGTTCTCGGTGACCGCAGCTACCGCCCTGGTGAGCGCTCCTGCGTTCGCCCAGGATGCGGCCGCCTCGGCAGCCGCTTCGGCACCCGCCGCCGCGCCGGCAGCGGATGCGGCAGCAGCACCTGCGCCGGCAGC
Source organism: Duganella kummerowiae (assembly GCF_053572355.1). NCBI lineage: Bacteria > Pseudomonadati > Pseudomonadota > Betaproteobacteria > Burkholderiales > Oxalobacteraceae > Duganella > Duganella kummerowiae. The sequence goes on along the minus strand of NZ_JBKFEH010000010.1, from coordinate 129,854 downwards.
TGAAGCTGCAGCTCCTGCGGCGCACGGCGGCAAGGAAGAAGTGGATAACCCCTACGGCTTCTCCGCCGTGTGGGAAGCGGGCTTCGTGTCGCGCGGCACCCTGATCATCCTGTCGCTGATGTCCATCGGTTCCTGGTACATCATCGTGACCAAGCTGATCGACCAGATGAAGATCTTCAAGCAGTCGAAAGAAACCACCGCCAAGTTCTGGAAAGCCTCCTCGATCGCCGCTGGTTCGGCTACCCTGGCTGAAGGCTCGCCGTTCCGCTTCATCGCCGAAACCGGCACCAAGGCCACCGCCCACCACGACGGCGCCCTGCTGGAGCAGATCGACCTGTCGACCTGGGTGACCATGTCGATCCAGCGCGCCGTGGACAAAGTCCAGTCGCGTCTGCAAGACGGCCTGTCTTTCCTGGCTACCGTGGGTTCGACCGCACCGTTCATCGGTCTGTTCGGTACCGTGTGGGGTATTTACAATGCACTGATCGCCATCGGCATGTCCGGTAACGCCTCGATCGACAAAGTGGCAGGTCCCGTGGGTGAAGCACTGATCATGACCGCCTTCGGTCTGTTCGTTGCAGTTCCCGCCGTGCTGGGCTACAACTGGCTGGTGCGCCGCAACAAGTCCGCCATGGAAGACGTGCGTTCCTTCTCGGCTGACGTGCACTCGGTGCTGATCTCCGGCGCCATGTCGACCAGCGAAGCCGCTGCCCGCACCGCCGGTGCTAAAAAGATCGGGTAATTAATCATGTCGATGTCCGTAGGCTCCGAAGACGGAGGCGAAGACCAGGTCATGTCGGAAATCAACACGACGCCCCTTGTGGACATCATGTTGGTTCTGCTGATCATCTTCCTGATTACGAGCCCGGTGGTCCTGAAGCTGATCAAGATCCAGCTGCCCCAGGAAACCAACCAGGTTATCCAGACCAAGCCGGAAGACGTCAACATCGTTGTTAGCAAAGATGGTGACATCTACTGGAATCAGAAGAAAATGCGTGACGCGAATGAGCTGTTCGATTTTCTGAAGGTGGAAGCGGTGAAGCTGCCCCAGCCGGAAGTGCATGTCCGTGGCGACCAAGAAACCCGCTACGAAGCAATCGGCAAAGTCATCTACACCACCCAGCGTGCTGGCATTCAGAAGGTCGGTTTCATCACCGAACCGCCTGACAAGGGTTAATCCCCTGCCCGCCGCGGCCAGTCCGCGGCGGGCCCAGACACTTCTTAAAAGGAAACATCCATGAGTATGAATGTCGGCTCCCCATCGAGCGGTGGCGCGGATCCGGAACCAATGATGGAAATGAATATGACGCCCCTCATCGACGTGATGCTGGTGCTGATTATCATGATGATCATTACGATTCCGAAAGCCAACCACTCGGTCAATCTGAACATGCCGGTCGGCACCCCGCCGCCCCCGACCAAGGAACCGGTCGTGGTCACCATCGACGTGGACTTCGACGGCACCATCCTGTGGGACAACCAAGTGGTCCCCGATCGTGCCAGCCTGGAAGCAAAGCTGACCGAGGTCGCCGCGCAACCGGACCAGCCTGAGGTGCACCTGCGCCCCAACAAGCTGGTGGAGTACAAAGTCGTGGCTGGCGTGATGGCTTCGGCCCAGCGCCTGGGCGTGACCAAGATTGGCCTGGTCGGTAACGAGCAGTTCCAATAAATCGCTATTTGATGACCAAATAGGCAGGACTTTCCTGCCTATTTCGCTTTTTAGATGAAAGAAAACTTCCTCATGACCAAGTTTCGTCTCGCGCATCTCGGCCTGGCCCTGGCCGCTCTCGGTTTTACCGCTGCCGCTCCCCTGACCGGTGTGATCTCGGTGGCCCACGCCGCTGAAACCCTGCGGGCTGAAATCGGCAAGCCCCTGCAGGAAGCACAAAAGCTGGCAGCGTCCGGCAAGAACAAGGAAGCGCTGGCCAAGCTGAAGGAAACCGACAGCGTGGGCGGCAAGAACGCCAATGAAACCTATCTGATCGAGCGCACCCGCGGCTCCATCGCTGGCGCCGCCGGCGACTATGAGACCGCCGCCCGCTCCTTCGAAGTGGTGGTCAACTCCGGCAAGCTGTCGCCGGCCGAGCAGCCCAAGATCACCGAAGCCCTGGCCAGCATCTATTACCGCATCAAGGATTACCCCAAGGCCATCACCTACCTGCAGCGCGTCCTGAAGGACAACCCGAACAACGCCGCCATGCACGAGCTGCTGATACAGACCTACTACATCAGCGGCAAGTACGCCGAAGCCTCCAAGGAACTGGCAGGCAGCAAGAACCTGACCGAAGCCCAGCTGGGCATGCTGGCCAACATCCAGCTGAAGCAGAACGACAAGGCTGGCTACGTGCAGACCCTGGAGCGCTGGGCCGCCACCTACCCCAACGCCAAGACCTGGGCCGACCTGCTGCAGCGCGTGCAGACCAAGCCGGGCTTCTCGTCCACCCTGTCGCTGGACCTGCTGCGCCTGAAGCTGGCCTTCGGCCTGCTGTCCAAGCCGAATGAATACATGGAAATGAGCCAGCTGGCCCTGCAAGTGGGCAATCCGGCCGAAGCCATCAAGATCATCGACCAGGGCTACAAGAAGGGCGCCCTGGGCACCGGTAGCGATGCTTCGCGCCACCAGCGCCTGAAGGACCTGGCCACCAAGACCCAGAGCGAGTTCGACGCCAAGTCGGCCGCCACCGAAGCGGAAGCCACCAAGGCCAAGGATGCTGATTCGCTGGGCAACGTGGGCTTTGCCCTGGTGTCCGCCGGCAAGACCGACAAGGGCCTGGCCCTGATGGACCAGGCTGTGAAGATGGGTACCGCCAAGCGTCCGGAAGAGCTGAAGCTGCATTACGGTATCGCCCAGGCCAACGCCGGCAAGAAACCGGCCGCCATCGCCACCTTGAAAACCGTCAAGGGCGAGAACGGCGCCGCCGACCTGGCACGCTATTGGATCGCCAACATCAACCACCCGCTGTAAGAGGCCGTTACAAAAAGACCGTGCCGTCGTTGCGGCTCCTCGCCGTGCAGTCGCACTGTCTTCGGAGCCGCGCCTAGGCACGCTCATTTTGAAACACCCTCAAAGCGCTGTCCGCCCCGTGCGAACAGCGCTTTTTTCTTGTCCAGCCCCGGTTTTGCCCCCGGGATGGGCGGCGGCCGGTGTGTTCCCGGCCAACAGCCCGTATAATCCATGATTTAGCGACAGTTTTTCCGGATTCCCATGAAGGTATTTCGCGGTCTTCCCAACGCGGCGGCGCGTGCGCCGTGCGCCCTCACGATAGGCAACTTCGACGGCGTGCACCTTGGCCACCAGGCCCTGCTGGCCCGCGTGCGCTCTGCAGCCGACCGCCTGGGCCTGGAAGCGGCCGTGATGACCTTCGAACCGCATCCGCGCGAATTCTTTGCCCGCCGCGCCGGCGACCTGTCCAGGGCCCCGGCCCGCATCGCCAACTTGCGCGACAAGCTGCAATCGCTGTCCGACAATGGCATAGACCGCGTCATCGTCGAACACTTCTCGGCCAGCTTCGCCGCGCTGACACCGCAGGACTTCACGGAAAAAGTGCTGGTCGACGGCCTGCACGTGAAATGGCTGATGGTGGGCGACGACTTCTGCTACGGCGCCCGCCGCGCCGGCAATGTCGCCATGCTGGCCGAGGCCGGCCAGCGCCACGGCTTCCAGGTCGAAACCCTGCCCACGGTGATGAACGGCGACACCCGCATCTCCTCGTCGGCGGTGCGCGCCGCCCTGTCGCAGGGCGACTTCCTGCATGCCGAGGCCCTGCTGGGCCATCCCTATTCCATGTCCGGCCACGTGGTGCACGGCCAGAAGCTGGGCCGCACCCTGGGCTTCCCCACCCTCAACCTGCGGGTGCCGCACCGCCCGGCCCTGGCCGGCATCTTCGTGGTCCAGGTGCACGGCCTGGCCGAACATCCGCTGCCGGCCGTGGCCAGCCTGGGCGTGCGCCCGACGGTGGACGACAGCGGCCGCGTGCTGCTGGAAGTCCATGTGTTCGATTATGCGCAGCAGGCCTACGGGCGCCAGGTGCGGGTCGAATTCCTGCACAAGCTGCGCGACGAGGAAAAATACGAGGGCCTGGAAGCGCTCACCGCCGCCATCGCCCGCGACTCCAACATGGCGCGCGAATTCTTCGCCCGCCGCGCCGCCCACGGCAGCATCAACGCCACCGACCGAATTTGAGCGCGCGACCGCCACGCGCGCCGGCGACCCTCCCGAATACGTCTACGTCACACTGAAGAATGATCATGTCCGACTCCAAAGAGCAGAAACCGAAACAGGGCGCCAAGCCCGAGAGCAAATACCCGGTCAACATGACCGAAACCCCCTTCCCCATGCGCGGCGACCTGGCCAAGCGCGAACCGGGCTGGGTGCAGCAATGGCAGGACAAGAAGATCTATGAACGCATCCGCAAGGCGGCCGCCGGCCGGCCCAAGTTCATCCTGCACGACGGCCCGCCGTACGCCAACGGCGACATCCACATCGGCCACGCCGTCAACAAGATCCTGAAGGACATGGTGGTCAAGTCGCGCACCCTGTCCGGCTACGATGCGCCCTATGTGCCGGGCTGGGATTGCCACGGCATGCCGATCGAGATCCAGATCGAAAAACAGTACGGCAAGAACCTGCCCACCGCCGAGGTGCTGACCAAGGCCCGCGCCTACGCGCTGGAACAGGTGGACCGCCAGCGCAAGGACTTCATCCGCCTGGGCGTGCTGGGCGAGTGGCAGAACCCCTACCTGACCATGAACTACTCCAACGAGGCCGACGAACTGCGCGCCCTCGGCGCCCTGCTGGAGAAGGGCTATGTGTACCGCGGCCTGAAGCCGGTCAACTGGTGCTTCGACTGCCAGTCGGCCCTGGCCGAGGCCGAGGTGGAGTACAAGGACAAGCGCGACCCGGCCATCGACGTGGGCTTCAAGTTCGCCGAGATGGACAAGCTGGCAGCCGCCTTCCAGCTGCCGCAGCTGCCCACCGAGAACGGCTACATCGTGATCTGGACCACCACGCCCTGGACCATCCCGTCCAACCAGGCGCTGAACGTGCATCCGGAAGTGATTTACGCCCTGGTGCAGACGGAGCGCGACGGCCAGCCGCTGCTGCTGATCCTGGCCCAGGACCTGGTCGAAGCCTGCCTGGCGCGCTACAAGCTGGAAGGCACCACCATCGCCACCTGCCACGGCGCCGCTTTCGACGGCATCAGCTTCCGCCACCCGCTGCATGCGGCCGACCCATTCTACGACCGTTTGTCGCCGGTCTACATGGCGGACTACGTGACCACGGACAGCGGCACCGGCGTGGTGCACTCGGCCCCGGCCTACGGCCTGGACGACTTCATCTCCTGCCGCGCGCACGGCATGAAGGATGCGAACATCCTGACCCCGGTCATGGGCGACGGCAAATACGCCTCCACCCTGCCCCTGTTCGGCGGCCTGACCATCTGGGAGGCCTCCAAGCCGATCTGCAACGCGCTCAGGGAAGCCGGCGCCCTGTTCGAACTGAAGATGTTCGACCACAGCTACATGCACTGCTGGCGCCACAAGACGCCCATCATCTACCGCGCCACCTCGCAGTGGTTTGCCGGCATGGACGTGCAGCCCAAGGATGGCGGCCCCACCCTGCGCCAGACTGCGCTCAAGGGCATCGATGACACGCAGTTCTTCCCCGACTGGGGCAAGGCGCGCCTGCACGGCATGATCGCCAACCGTCCCGACTGGACCCTGTCGCGCCAGCGCCAGTGGGGCGTGCCCATGGCCTTCGTGGTGCACAAGGAAACCGGCGCCCTGCACCCGCGCACTCCGGAACTGCTGGAGCAGGTGGCCAGGCTGATCGAACAGGGCGGCATCGCCGCCTGGCAGGCGCTGGACCTGCAGGACCTGATCGGCGACGAGGCGACCCAGTACGAGAAAAACAAGGACACCCTGGACGTGTGGTTCGATTCCGGCACCACCCACCAGACCGTGCTGCGCGGTTCACACAAGGAGCAGTCGGCCTTCCCGGCCGACCTGTACCTGGAAGGCTCGGACCAGCACCGCGGCTGGTTCCACTCCTCGCTGCTGACCTCCTCCATGCTGAACGGCGCACCGCCGTACAAGGCCCTGCTGACCCACGGCTTCGTGGTCGATGGCGAAGGCAAGAAAATGTCCAAGTCCATTGGCAACACGGTGGCGCCGCAGGACGTGTGGAACAAGCTGGGCGCCGACATGCTGCGGCTGTGGGTGGCGTCCACCGACTACACCGGCGAGCTGTCGATCTCGGACGAGATCCTCAAGCGCGTGACGGAAGCCTACCGCCGCATCCGCAACACCCTGCGCTTCCTGCTGGCCAACCTGTCCGACTTCGACGCCGCCAAGGATGCGGTGCCGGTGGCTGAACTGCTGGAAATCGACCGCTACGCCATCGCCAACATGGCCGCGCTGCAGCAGGAGCTGCAGGCCCACTACGCGCAGTACGAGTTCCAGCCGGTCATGGCCAAGCTGCAGAACTACTGCTCGGAAGACCTGGGCGGCTTCTACCTGGACATCCTCAAGGACCGCCTGTACACCACCGGCGTGACCTCCCAGGCGCGGCGCTCGGCCCAGACCGCGCTGTGGCACCTGACGCAGAGCCTGCTGCGTTTGATGGCGCCGGCCCTGTCCTTCACGGCCGAGGAAGCCTGGGCCATCTTTGCCGGCCCGGAAACCTACGCCGCCAGCGGCGAAACCATCTTTACCCAGACCTGGTGGCAGCTGCCGGAACTGGCCGACAGCGAGGCGCTGCTGGCCAAGTACGCGGCCCTGCGCGCGGTGCGCGCCGGCGTCACCAAGCAGCTGGAAGACTTGCGCACCTCGGGCGCCATTGGTTCCTCGCTGCAGGCGGAGCTCTCCATCAAGGCGGCCGGCGACAAGTACCGGCTGCTGGCCAGCCTGGAGGATGACCTCAAGTTCATCTTCATCACCTCGCTGGCCCAGGTGAGCGAGGTGGCCGACGAGGCGGCCGAAGAAGTCGCGGTGGCGGCGTCCAGCGCGCCCAAGTGCGAGCGCTGCTGGCACTACCGCGCCGACGTCGGCAGCCACGCCGACCATCCGACCCTGTGCGGCCGCTGCCATAGCAACCTGTTTGGTGCGGGCGAAAAGCGCAAATTCGCTTAAACTGCCGGTCGCTCCCGCGCACGCGGGGGTCCATGCCGGGCGTGCACTGCCAGTAACGCACGCTCAGCATGGATACCCGCTTTCGCGGGAATGACGGCGACTATATTGATGAACCACTTCCAGCACAATGGCCACTAAAAACCGCTTCACCACCAAATCGTCCAGCAGCCTGACCCCGTGGCTGGGCATTGCCGTCATCGTCATCCTGCTGGACCAGCTGAGCAAGATCACCATCGCCAAGCTGTTCCGCCTGGGTGAGGAACTGGTGGTGACTTCCTTCTTCAACCTGGTGCTGGCCTACAACCGCGGCGCCGCGTTCAGCTTCCTGTCCAATGAAAGCGGCTGGCAGCGCTACTTCTTCACCGGCATCGGCCTGGCCGCCGCCGCCTTCATCATCTACCTGCTCAAGAAGCACGCCGGCCAGCGCCTGTTCTGCTGGGCCCTGGCGCTGATACTGGGCGGCGCCATCGGCAACGTGATCGACCGCCTGCTGTACGGCCACGTGATCGACTTCCTCGATTTCCACTGGGCCGGCTGGGGCCACTTCCCGGCCTTTAACATCGCAGATTCCGCCATCTGCCTGGGCGCCGCCCTGTTTATCCTGGACGAACTGCGCCGCGTCAATCGCTAGAATCCGTTTCAACATGACCGTGGCGTTGTTGCGGCTCCTCGCCGTGCAGGCGCACTGTCTTCGGAGCCGCGCCTAGCCACGCTCATGTTGAAACACCTTCCAAGGGAGCAGCATCATGGAATTATCCGGCAAAAAAATCGTCCTCGGCCTGTCCGGCGGCGTGGCCTGCTACAAGGCCGCCGAGCTGTGCCGCGCGCTGGCCAAGGCCGGCGCCTCGGTGCAGGTGGTCATGACGGACGCCGCCACCCACTTCATCACACCCGTCACCATGCAAGCCCTGTCCGGCAATACCGTGTACAGCAGCCAGTGGGATGCGCGCGTGGAGAACAACATGGCCCATATCGACCTGACGCGCGGCGCCGACGCGATCTTGATCGCGCCCTGCTCGGCCGACTTCATGGTCAAGCTGGCGCACGGCGTGTGCGACGATTTGCTATCCACCCTGTGCCTGGCGCGCCCGCGCCACGTGCCGCTGCTGGTGGCGCCGGCCATGAACGTGGAAATGTGGCAGAACCCCGCCACCCAGCGCAACGCGGCCCAGCTGCGCGATGACGGCATCGTGATCTTCGGCCCGGCCGCCGGCCAGCAGGCCTGCGGTGAAACGGGCCTGGGCCGCATGCTGGAACCCAGCGAGCTGCTGGAGGAAGTGGTGGCGGCCTTCCAGCCCAAGGTCCTGGCGGGCAAGCGCATGCTGATCACAGCCGGCCCTACTTTCGAGGCCATCGACCCGGTGCGCGGCATCACCAACCTGTCCTCGGGGAAGATGGGCTACGCCGTGGCGCGCGCCGCGCGCGAAGCCGGCGCCGAGGTGGTGCTGGTGTCCGGCCCCACGGCCTTGCCTACCCCGCACGGCGTACAGCGCATCAATGTGCAAAGCGCCCAGCAGATGCACGACGCCGTCATGGCGCACGTGGACGGCCAGCACATCTTCATTGCGGTTGCGGCCGTGGCCGACTGGCGCGTGGCCAACGCCAGCGACCACAAGCTCAAGAAAAAGGATGACGGCTCGGTGCCGGACCTGAAGTTCGAGCAGAACCCCGACATCCTGGCCAAGGTGGCGGCGCGCACCACGCTGGCGGGCCATCCCTACTGCGTGGGCTTTGCCGCCGAATCGGAAAACCTGGTGCAGTTCGGCGCCGACAAGCGCGAGAAGAAAGGCATACCCCTGCTGGTAGGGAATATCGGCCACCACACCTTTGGCCAGGATGACAACACCATCATCCTGTTCGACGAGGCCGGCCACACCATCCTGCCGCGCGCCGACAAGCTGACCCTGGCGCGCCAGCTGATCTCGGAAATTTCCAAGCGCATCAATGCGCAGTCATTGTTCCAGTAACCCAGTCCAGCCAGGGCGGCGCGGCGCTTGCGCCCGTCCCCGGCATCCCACACCGCCATGAAAACCATCGACATCAAAATCCTCGACCCGCGCATGAAGGACCAGCTGCCGGCCTACGCCACTCCCGGTTCCGCCGGCCTGGACCTGCGCGCCTGCATAGACGCCCCCATCACCATAGAAGCCGGCCAGACCGTGCTGATCCCCACCGGCCTGGCCATCCACCTGGCCGATCCCGGCTACGCCGCCGTGATCCTGCCGCGCAGCGGCATGGGGCATAAAAACGGCATCGTGCTGGGGAATCTGGTAGGCTTGATCGACTCCGACTACCAGGGCCAGCTGATGGTATCGACCTGGAACCGGGGTCAGAACGCCTTCACGCTCAACCCCATGGAGCGCCTGGCCCAGCTGGTGATCGTGCCGGTGCTGCAGGTCGGCTTCAACGTGGTCGAGGAGTTCGGCGCCAGCGAGCGTGGCGACGGCGGTTTCGGCAGCACCGGCAAACACTAAAACAGGAGACGGCACGCATGGCCAGGCACAAGCTCACTTCCTTCCCCATTCGTGGTCTGGCGCTGGGCGCCCTGGCCGTGCTGCTGCCGGCCTGCTCCACCTTCCACTCCACGCCCCTGCCCGAGGAGCCGGTGACGGCGCCGCGTCCGCCCGTGCGCGAGGAAGCGCCGGTGGTCACGCCCAAAATGGCGGCGGCGCGCGAGGCCCTGGAGCAGATGGTGGCGCTGCAGGACCGGCTGTACCGGGTGGCGGCGCCCATCCTGATCAACAACGCCGACCTGTGCAAGACCCAGGCCCGCAACCTGCTGGGCTTCACGGCCAAGAACAAGTATTCCTATCCGGGCGAATACGCCGACGCGGCCCAGGCCGCGCTGGGCTATGGCGACAAGCTGGTGGTGTCCAGCGTCCTGGCCGGCAGCGGCGCAGCGCGCTCCGGCCTGCGCAAGGGCGACGCCCTGCTGGCCGCCGAGAACAAGCCGCTGCCCACCGGTCCCAACGCGGAGACCGCGGCGGCCGCCGTGTTCGGGCCGCTGGTATCCACGCGCCAGATCATCAAGCTGCAGGTGCAGCGCGGCGAAGCCACGCAGAGCGTCAGCATCCCGGTGACGCGGGCCTGCGCCTTCAAGATCGACATCGGCAACGCCGACAACATCAATTCCTATGCCGACGGCTCGCGCGTGCTGATCACGCGCGGCATGGTCAACTTCGCCCAGAGCGACGAAGCCATCGCCTTCGTGCTGGCCAAGGACATCGCCCACAATGTGCTGGGCCACGCCGCCATCACGCGCCAGGCCTACACCATAGGCAGCATCATCGACAACCTGGTGACGGTGCGGCCCGACCTGTCCATGCTGATCGGCAGCGCCGGGGTCAAGCCCATGCCGCAGGAACTGGATGCGGCGGCCGACCAGCTGTCGCTGTACATGGTGGCGCGCGCCGGCTACGACGTGGGCCACGCGCGCGCCTTCTGGCAGCGGCTGGCCACGCAATATCCGGCCACGGTGCTGAACGGCTATACCGCCAACCATCCGGCGGTCAACTACCGCCTAGCGGCGATCGACAAGACGGTGGCCGAGATCCGGTCCAAGCAGGCTGCCAAGCGCCCGCTGCTGCCCTGAGGAGCGAAGCATGAAACGATTCAGCCTGCTGATGATACTGGCCATGATGGTGGTGGCCTCCAGCTGGGTCAAGGCAGCCCAGTGGACCAAGGTGGGCAGCAATGGCGGCAACACCTTCTATATCGACCGTGGCAGCGTGATCAAGCAGGACAAGACGCGCAAGGTCTGGTCGCTGTCCAACTACGCCAAGCCCCAGAGCAGCCCGGAGGGCCGTCCCTACCGCTCGCTCAAGGCCCTGCACCTGTATTCCTGCGAGGAGCGCACCACGGTGCTGCTGGCCCAGGTCTATTACAGCGACGCCATGGGCAAGGGCGAGCAGGTCGAAAACTACAAGTACGAAAAATTCACGCCCGAAGACATCGTGCCGGATACGCCGCAGGATGCAGCGCTGGCGCGGGTGTGCAAATAAGGCTATGCCGGGAAGTTGGGGAAGTAAGTGGCCATGACCCAGGTCAGGGCCACGCAGAACAGCACCACCGCCACCAGCACCGCCAGCAGGCGGCCGAACTTGGGACTATCGTCGCTACGATTGCTCTCACTCATGGGGGCTTCCTGCAGGATGGACGTAGCCATAGTATAGTCCATCGCTCACCACCCGGAAGCCCCTGCCATGGATAGCATCGATCTCGAAGTATTGAAGACCAGCGCCAGCTGGATCGCCGCCGGCCGCCGCTGCCAGCTGGTCACCGTCATCAAGACCTGGGGCTCCAGCCCGCGCCCGGTGGGCGCCACCCTGGCAATCTGCGAGGATGGCACGGTGATAGGCTCGGTCTCGGGCGGCTGCATCGAGGACGACCTGATCGCCCGCGTGCGCAGCCACGGCATCGAGCGCAGCGCGCCGGAAATCGTCACCTACGGCATCACGGCCGACGAAGCCCACCGCTTCGGCCTGCCCTGCGGCGGCACCATACAGCTGGCGATCGAGCCGCTGGGCGCACACAGCCGCGTCGCCGAACTGCTGCAGCGGCTGGAGCGCCACGAACTGGTGCTGCGCCGCCTCGACCTGCAAACGGGCGCGGTGGCACTGTCGCGCGCCGCGCCGGGCGCCCAGCTGCAGCTCGACCAGCAAGCCCTGGCCACCGTGCACGGCCCGCGCTGGCGCCTCCTGGTGATAGGCGCCGGCCAGCTGTCGCGCTTCCTGGCGCAGATCGCCACCGCCATGGATTACCACGTCACCGTGTGCGACCCGCGCGAGGAATACCGCGCCGGCTGGCAGGTCGACGGCGTGCGGCTGGTGCACGCCATGCCGGACGACCTGGTGACGGAAATGCAGCTGGACCACCGCAGCGCCGTGGTGGCGCTGACCCACGATCCCAAGCTGGACGACCTGGCCCTGATGGAGGCGCTCAAGTCGCCCGCCTTCTATGTGGGCGCGATCGGCTCGCGCCTGAACAATGCCAGGCGCCGCGAACGCCTGCTGCAGTTCGACCTGACGCCGCAGCAGATAGACCGTTTGCACGGTCCCATCGGCCTGTACATCGGCAGCAAGACCCCGGCCGAAATCGCCATCTCCATCCTGGCTGAAATGACGGCGATCAAGAACGGCGTACCGGACGCGCTGCGCATCACGCACGCCGCCACCACCGCCACGCCGGGCGACACTGCCTGCGCCGCCGAGCCGCCGCCCGTCCAGGCGCCAGCGCGCACAATTCAATAGCAAGAATGGACTGGCGCGCGGACGGGCGCCGCCGGACAATAGCGGACCGACCGTCCACCAGGAAAGCGCATGAGCACCACCAACCTGTTCAAACTGATACTGCTGGCCGCCATCTGGGGCGGCTCCTTCCTGTTCATGCGCATTGCCGCGCCGGTGCTGGGCGCGGCCCAGCTGATCGAATACCGCGTGCTGTTTGCCTCCCTGTTCCTGGCCGCCATCGCACTGCTGATGAAAAAGCCGCTGGAGCTGCGCCGCCACTGGAAGCACTACCTGATACTGGGCCTGTTCAATTCCGCCCTGCCCTTTTTGCTGTTCGCCTATGCGGCGCGCACCCTGTCGGCCTCCATCCTGGCGGTACTGAACGCCACCACGCCGCTGTTCGGCGCCATCGTAGCGGCCGTGTGGACGCGCCACATGGTGTCCGGCGAGGTGCTGGCGGGGCTGCTGCTGGGCGCCTGCGGCGTGGCCCTGCTGGTCGGCTTCGACCACGCCAGCGCCAAACCGGGCGCCGGCATCGCGATTGCCGCCGTGCTGTTCGCCTCCTTCAACTACGGCGTGGCCAGCAACTACGCCAAGCAGGCCAAGACGGTCGAACCCTTCGCCAATGCGCACGGCAGCATGTGGGCCGCCACTTTGCTGGTGCTGCCGGTGCTGCCGTTCGCGCCGGCGCCGGGCCAGCCCACCATCGGCATCATGGGCGCCGTGCTGGCCCTGGGCATCCTGTGCAGCGGCGTGGCCTACCTGATTTACTTCCGCCTGATCCAGGACGTGGGTCCGGCCTCGGCGCTCACCGTCACCTTCCTCAGCCCTTTGTTTGGCATCCTGTGGGGCGTGCTGTTCCTGGGCGAACACATAGGCTGGAACACGCTGGTGGGCGCGCCCATCGTGATTGCCGGCACCGCGCTGGTGACGGGGTTCAGGCCCGGCCTGGGCTTGCTGCGCAAGGCCTCCTCCGCATGACGCTGAGTTACGAGCTGCCGCTGCCGGAAGGCTACCGGCTGCACGACATCCTGGCCTTCCACAGCCGCGACGCGCACAGCGTGGCCGAGGAAGTGAGCGCACAGCGGCTGCGCAAGGGCATGCTGCTGGACGGCGTGCCGGTAGTGCTGGATATCGTGCTGCCACCTTTGGCGGCGCTGTCCGCCGGCGGCGCGGCGGCAGCGGTGCCGGGCCCCAGCCTGGCCAGTGCCAGGCCGGGCGGCGAGGCCGCAGGGCAGCCGTACGCCGGCCAAGCCATTGAAACGCCGGGCGCCACAGCCGGCACGGGCGCTGCCGCCAGCGTCACCATCAACGCCGATGGCGCCCTGACGCCGGCCGCCGAAGCGCAGGCGCGCCAGGCCGCGCTGGGTATGCTGGGACTGCGCCTGGATCCCGCACCATTCAGCGCCGCAGTGGCGGATGACCCGCTGCTGGGCGCCATCGTGCGCGCCCAGCCTGGCCTGCGCGTGGTGCAGTCGGCCACCGTGTTCGAAGCGCTGACCTGGGCCATCATCGGGCAGCAAATCAACCTGCCGTTCGCCATCTCGCTGCGCCGCAGCTTCATCCTGCAGGCCGGGCGCCAGCACAGCAGCGGCCTGTGGTGCTACCCGGCGGCGGCCGACGCCGCGCGGCTGGCGCCCGAGCAGCTGGGCGGCCTCAAGTTCTCACGCGCCAAGGCCGAGACCCTGGCACGCTTCGCGCGCCTGGTGGCCGACGGCGCGCTACGCCTGGAGCCGGGCCCGGACCACAGCATCGAACAGATCTCGGCCGCGCTGCTGGCAGTCAAAGGCATAGGTCCGTGGACCGTCAATTACGGCCTGCTGCGCGGCTACGCCTATGCCGACTGTTCGCTGCACGGCGACGTCGCCATCCGCGCCGCGCTGCACGCGCTGCTGGGCGGCGAACAGCGTCCCGGCATCGCGCAGGCCGAACAATTCCTCCAGCGCTACCGTCCGCACCGTACCATGGCGGCCGCCCACCTGTGGGCCAGCCTGCATCCGCGCGGCACCGAAGCCTGACCCTGCCGCCTGCTCCTGCTCCTGCTCCTGCCGCCTGCCGCCTGCCGCTTGACCCTGACCCAGCGTCAGGCTTTAGCCTTGCACTCCCTATCGACAACCAGGAGTGACCATGAGCTGGCTGGAAAAGCTGCTGCCGCCGCAGATCAAACGCACCGCGTCCGCGCCGCGCGCCGCCATCCCGCACGGACTGTGGCTGAAATGCCCGGCCTGCGAGGCGGTGCTGTACCGCGCCGACCTGGAAGCCAACCTGCACGTTTGTCCCAGGTGCGCGCACCACATGCGCATCGGCGCCCGCGCGCGCCTGGACGCCCTGCTCGACAGCGGCGGGCGCCACGAGATCGGCCTCGAACTGCTGCCGGTCGACACGCTCAGGTTCAAGGGCAGCAAAAGCTACCCGCAACGCCTGCGCGAGGCCATGGACAGCACCGGCGAGACCGACGCGCTGGTGGTCATCAGCGGCAGCATCCTGTCGGTGCCGGCGGTGGCGGCCTGCTTCGAATTCAGCTTCATGGGTGGCTCCATGGGCTCGGTGGTGGGCGAACGCTTCGTGCGCGGCGTGCAGGCGGCCATAGCCCAGCGCGCGCCCTTCATCTGTATCACGGCCAGCGGCGGGGCGCGCATGCAGGAAGGCTTGATATCGCTGCTGCAGATGGCCAAGACCACGGCCATGCTGGGCAAGCTGGCCGAACACGGATTGCCGTTCATCTCGGTGCTGACCGACCCGACCTCGGGCGGCATCTCGGCCTCCTTCTGTTTTTTGGGCGACATCGTGATCGCCGAGCCGAAGGCGCTGATCGCCTTCACCGGCGCGCGCGTGATCAAGAGCACGCTGGGCGTCACCCTGCCGGAGGGCTACCAGCGCAGCGAATTCCTGCTCGAGCGCGGCGCCATCGACATGATCGTCGACCGCCGCGACATGCGCGCCGAACTGGCGGCCCTGATGGCGCTGCTGTTGAAGCTCCCCCGCGATGCTGTGGCATGATGGCGTCCCCAAGCTGCATATCTTGAATCCAGTGGCACTCAAAGTCGGCGAACTGGCGCGGCGTTCCGGATTGACGGTGCACGCGCTGCATCACTATGACCGCATCGGCCTGCTGCGTCCGTCCGCGCGCAGCGGGGCCGGCTACCGCCTCTACAGCGAGGAGGACATCGCGCGCCTGCACCAGATACAGGCGCTGCGGCGATTCGGCATGGCGCTGGCCGATATCGCCACCGTGCTCGCGCGGCCCGATGCGCCCTTCGCCCGCATCGTCGCGCAGCAGATCGCCGCGCTCGAGCAGCAGATCGCGCAGGCCACCGCACTGCACCAGCGCCTCAGGCAGCTGCAGCGCCAGCTGGCGGACGGCGCCGCGCCGGGCCTGGACAGCTCGCTGGAAACGCTGGAGCTGATGGCGCTGTACGACAAATACTTCACGCCGGAGGAGCTGCAAAGCCTGCCCGCGCGCAGCCCCGAATGGCCGGACCTGATACGGCAGCTGCAGGCTCAGATGGACAGCGGCGCGCCCGCCGACAGCGAGCACACGCAACAGCTGGCGCTGCGCTGGATGCGGCTACTGGAGCGCGACACCGGGGCCCATCCCGGCCATGCGCTGCGCATCTCGGCCATGGTGGAGATGGAGCCGGCCGCGCGGTGCCTGACCGGCATCACGGAAGAACTCAAGCAATACATGCTGCAAGGCCTGGCCGCGTTCCGCCTGTCGCGCTATGCGCCCTATCTCAGCGCGGGGCAGCTGGCCCGGCTGCGCGCCAGCGCCAAGCTGCACGGCAAGGAATGGATCACGCTGATCGCCGAGGTGCACCGGCTGATGGCCGACGGCGTCGCACCGCACACGCCCGAGGCGCGCGCCGTGGCCCGGCAATGGATGCGGCTGTTCCAGCTGCGCGCTGGCAGCGACCCCGCCATGCAGGACAGCATGCGCCGCGCCCATGAGGGCGATCCGGACCTGCTGGCCGGCACCTGGATCACTGATGCCATGCTGGACTACATCCGCGCCGCGCTGGCATGACGCACGCGTTTGCGCACGCTCCTGCGTTGGATTAAATTGATCCCTGGCGGCCGCATACCATCCCGGAGGGGGCATGAACACACGCGAAATGAGCTTGAACGACAGCAGCCTGTACGACAGCGACTTCCTGATCTGGCTCAACACCCAGGTCGGGCTGCTGCAAACAGGGCAATTCGATCAGCTGGACCTGGGCCATCTCGTCGAGGAGATTACCGATATGGGCCGCGCATTGAAGCTGGAACTGCTGCACCGTATGGACGTGTTGCTGACGCACATGCTGAAATGCCAGTACCAATCCGGCCGCATGAGCAAAAGCTGGCGCAGGACGATGGCCGAGCAGCGGCGCCGCATCAGCCGCCTGCTGCTCACGGCTCCCAGCCTGCGGCCGCTGCTGGAACAGGAAATAGCGGATGCCTACGCTTATGCGGCGCGGCATACCAGCAGCGAGACCGGATTACCGGCTTCCACTTTCCCCGGCAGCTGCCCATGGACTACGGAGCAAATCCTGGACCCGGACTTCATACCTGGCAGCTGAATGGGCAATCTACGCTGCCGGTCACCGCAGAAACGAAAAAGCCGCTGATCCCTCACGGCATCAACGGCTTCGAATTTGGTTGCGGGGACAGGATTTGAACCTGTGACCTTCGGGTTATGAGCCCGACGAGCTGCCAGACTGCTCCACCCCGCGTCTGATGGAAGTATTATAGGCCAGATTGCGCCTTTAGGCAATATCAATCCTCGCTTGCTCTACGATAGTTCGAATAAATCCGCTTTCGCAGCAGGCATGCCGCTGCGCACGCAATCAGTGTAAAGTAAGCATAAAACCGACTTGAGTCCCTGCTTCCATGAAATTTTGTTCCGAATGCGCTTCCCCCGTGTCCCTGGCCATCCCGGCGGGCGACAACCGCCCGCGCTATGTATGCGGCAACTGCGCCACCATCCATTACCAGAACCCGAAAATGGTGCTGGGCTCCATCCCGGTGTGGGAGCGGGACGGCGAACTGCAGGTGCTGCTGTGCAAGCGCGCCATCGAACCGCGCTACGGCTACTGGACCCTGCCGGCCGGCTTCATGGAAAACAATGAGACCACGGCCGAGGCCGCCATCCGCGAAACCGTGGAGGAAGCCGGCGCCAACATCGAACTGGGGCCGCTGTACACCCTGCTCAACGTGGCCCACGTGCACCAGGTCCACATGTTCTACCTGGCCACCCTGCGCGACCTGGACTTCGCCCCCGGCGAGGAAAGCCTGGACGTGCAAATGTTCACGGCGGCGCAAATTCCCTGGGACGACCTGGCCTTCCCCACCATCCGCACCACGCTGGAACTGTTCTTCGCCGACCGCGCCTGCGGCCGCTACGGCTTCCACACGCGGGACATCAACCAGCCCATGCGGGATGTGTAAGCGATGATCCCCTGGCTGGACCGCGACACGCCCTTTCCCGACGTCTCCACCGCGCTCACCACCGAGGCGCCCGGCCTGCTGGCGGCCGGCGCCGACCTGTCGCCCATGCGCTTGCTGCAAGCTTATCGCCATGGCATCTTCCCCTGGTTCTCGGAGGGCCAGCCCATCCTGTGGTGGAGCACCGATCCGCGCATGGTGCTGAAAACCGCGGATTTCCGCATTTCCGATAGTTTGAAGAAAACCCTGCGCAAGGTGGAGCGCGAGCGCCAGCAGGGCGGCCGCTGGCAGCTACGCTTCGACAGCGCTTTCGAGCGCGTCATGCGCGAATGCGCTGCGCCGCGCCGCGACGGCCCCGGCACCTGGATCTCGGACGACATCATTGCCGGCTATACCGGGCTGCACCGCATGGGCTACGCCCACTCGTCGGAGCTGTGGCTGGACGGCGAGCTGGTGGGCGGCGCCTACGGGGTCAGCATAGGGCGCATGTTCTATGGCGAATCCATGTTCGCCCGCGTCAGCGACGGTTCCAAGGTCGCCCTGGCCTACCTGGTGCGCTTCCTGCACAGCCACGGCGTGCAGCTGATCGACTGCCAGCAGGAGACTTCCCACCTGGCCTCGCTGGGCGCCGCCCCCATCCCGCGCGCGGCTTTCCTGGCGCATCTGCGCAACAGTATTGAATTGCCGCAAATCACGAAGTGGGAACCGATTGCACCGCTGCCTCAGGTTGGTTAAGCTGGAGCTGGCCATGCTATGATCGGTTCACCTTTCCACGACTTGATGTTCCTGCAATTGTTACTGCAATACTAGGACGCGCATGACGCACCTGAACGACCTGCCCTTCGCCACGCTGCAGTTTTACACCACGGCGCCCTATCCCTGCAGCTACCTGGACGCGCGCCAGGCCCGCTCGCAGGTGGCCACGCCCTCGCACCTGATCAACGCCGACGTCTATTCCGAGCTGGTCAAGAACGGTTTCCGCCGCAGCGGCATCTTTACCTACCGTCCCTATTGCGATGGCTGCCAGGCCTGCATCCCGGTGCGGGTGGTGGCGGATGAGTTCAAGCCCAGCCGCGGCCAGCGCCGCGCCTGGGTCAAACATGGCGATTTGCTGGCCGGCGTGGCCAGCCTGTCGTTCTCGGATGAACACTACGAGCTCTACCTGCGCTACCAGAGCCGACGCCACGCCGGCGGCGGCATGGACCAGGACAGCCGCGACCAGTACGCCCAGTTCCTGCTGCAAAGCCGGGTCAACACGCGGCTGGTGGAATTCCGCGAGCCTGACGGCACCTTGCGCATGGTGAGCATCATCGACATGCTGTCGGACGGGCTGTCCTCGGTCTACACCTTCTTCGATCCGGACGTGGAAGGCGCCTCCTTCGGCACCTTCAACGTGCTGTGGCAGATCGCCCAGGCGCGCGAGCTCAAGCTGCCCTACGTCTACCTCGGCTACTGGATCGCGGAAAGCCCGAAAATGTCGTACAAGACCAATTTCCGGCCTCTCGAAGCGCGTATCAAGGGCGTCTGGAGCGTGTTGGAACCCTAGTACAATACGGGCAATTCAAATAAGAGCCCGTCATGTCCGAAAAATTCCTGTATTCCCTGGCCCGCCCGCTGCTGTTCTCCATGGACGCGGAAGCGGCCCACCACTTCACCCTGCCCGCCCTGAAACGCGCCGCCGCGCTGGGCCTGACCAAGCTGGCCAGCCAGCCGCGTCCCGATCCGCGCACCGTCATGGGCCTGCAGTTCAAGAACCCGGTCGGCCTGGCCGCCGGCCTGGACAAGGACGGCGCCTACATCGATGCCCTGGCCGACCTGGGCTTCGGCTCGATCGAAGTCGGCACCGTGACGCCGCGCGCCCAGCCCGGCAATCCCAAGCCGCGCATGTTCCGCCTGCCGGCCGCCAATGCCATCATCAACCGCATGGGCTTCAATAACGGCGGTGTCGACGCTTTTGTCGCCAACGTGCAGTCCTCGCGCTTCTACCAGGACAAGCTCGGCATCCTGGGCCTGAACATCGGCAAGAACGCCGATACGGCTATCGAAAACGCGGCCGACGACTACCTGCACTGCCTGCGCAAGGTCTATCCCTACGCCAGCTATGTGACGGTCAACATTTCCTCGCCCAACACCAAGAATCTGCGCCAGCTGCAGGGCGGCTCCGAGCTGGACGGCCTGCTGGCGCAGCTCAAGGACGCCCAGTCGCGCCTGGCCGATGAGCACAAGCGCTACGTACCGCTGGCCCTGAAGATCGCGCCCGACATGGATGGCGACCAGGTCAAGAACATCGCCGACGCCCTGGTACGCCACAAGATAGACGGCGTGATCGCCACCAACACCACGCTCAGCCGCACCGCCGTGCAAGGCATGCTGCATGGCGCCGAAGCGGGCGGCCTGTCGGGCGCGCCGGTGTTCGAGCCATCCAACGCCGTGATCCGCCTGCTCAAGGCCGAGCTGGGCGACGCCCTGCCCATCATCGGCGTGGGCGGCATCATGCGCGGCGCCGACGCCAGGGCGAAAATGGACCTGGGCGCCCAGCTGGTGCAGCTGTACAGCGGCCTGATCTACGCCGGCCCGGCCCTGATACGCGATTGCGCCGAAGCCGTGCGCCGCCACTAAACCTGTCGAAAGCCAGCATGGACACCATCCAACTCGGAACCAGCGCCCTGCGCGTCACCAAAATCTGCCTGGGCACCATGACCTTCGGTGAACAGAACACGGAAGCGGAAGCCCACAGCCAGCTCGACTACGCCGTGGGACGCGGCGTGAACTTCATCGACACGGCGGAAATGTATCCCGTCATGGCGCGCGCCGAGACCTATGGCGACACTGAGCGCCACATCGGCAGCTGGCTCAGGAAAAGCGGCAAGCGCCAGCAGCTGGTGCTGGCCTCCAAGGTGGCAGGTCCCAATCCCGGCATGAGCTGGATACGCGGCGGCCGCAACGACCTCGATCCGGCCAACGTCCGCGCGGCGCTGGAAGCGAGCCTGCAGCGCCTGCAAACCGATTACATCGACCTGTACCAGCTGCACTGGCCCAGCCGCAACGCGCCCATCTTCGGCAACAACGTGTACAACCCGCAGGCCGAGCGCCCCTGCGTGGCGGTGGAGGACACCTTGGCCGAGCTGGGCAAGCTGGTCGATGCCGGCAAGGTGCGCGCCATCGGCGTGTCCAACGAATCGAACTGGGGCGTGTCGGAATTCATCAAGCAGTCGGAAATGAAGGGCTTGCCGCGCATCGCCACCATCCAGAACCTGTACAACCTGACCGCGCGCCACTTCGAGACCAGCCTCTTGGACGAGACCTGCTACCGTGAGCAGGTCAGCCTGCTGGCCTACAGCCCGCTGGCGTTCGGCCAGCTGACGGCCAAGTACCACGACGATCCGCAGGCCCATGGCCGCCTGAACATCTTTCCGGCCGGCTGGAGCCCGCGCTACTCGCGTCCCGGCGTGCTGGCGGCTGTGGCGAAGTACGCCAAACTGGCGCGCGAGCACGGCCTGACGCCGGCCCAGCTGGCCCTGGCCTGGTGCGGCTCGCGCTGGTTCGTGGCCTCCACCATCATAGGCGCGACCAGCCTGGCGCAGCTGGAGGAAAACATGGACGCGTTTGACCTCAAGCTCTCGCCCGAGATCATTGCCGAGGTCGACGCGATCCACGCCACGCTGCCCAATCCGGGCCAATAAGCGCACCGTGGCCCCATGCAGCGCAGCGTGCCGGGGCTGCCGCATGCCCGGCAGCACCATGCCGCCCCCTCCCGCTAGGCCAGGTAGCGGCCCGGCGTGACCCCGAACTGGCGCTGGAACGCGCTGCCGAACGCGGCCAGGCTGCGGTAGCCGCAGGCCAGCGCCGCCTGCGTCACGCTATCCCCCGCCGACAGCCGCGCCACCGCATGCAGCAGGCGCGCTCTCTGGCGCCAGGCTTCGAGCGTCATGCCTGTCTCCTGCGGAAAGATGCGCTGCAGGGTGCGCAAGCTGGCCCCCGCTTCCTGCGCCAGCAGGGCAATGCCGCGCTCATCATCCGGCTGGCGCTGCCAGTGCAACGCCAGCTTCAAGGCGCGCGCATCGCGCGGCAGCGGCAGCGCCAGGTCTTCACTTCCCGCCTCCAGCAGCAGATCGACCAGCACGCCGGCCAGCCTGGCCTGCGGCGACTGGTCCGGCGCCAGCATGCGCAGCGCCAGAATGTGCAGGATCAGTTCGCGCAATAGCGGCGCCACGGCCAACACCACAGGCGCCTGCGGCAGCGGCGCGGCCCGCACGGCGTCCAGGTACAAGGTGCGCATGGACACGGCCGACACCATCTCGATACGGTGCCGCACCCCGGCCGGCACCCAGATCGCCCGCGTGGGCGGGGTCAGCCACGCCATCTCCCGCGTCGCCACGCGCATCACGCCGGCGGCCGCATACACCAGCTGGCCCCATGCGTGCGCGTGCTCGCCGATGACGGCGCCGGCGCGCATGCCCAGCGCCAGCGAGCGCACGTCGTAACCGTCGCCATCCATGTTCAGGGGAAGCGGAAATCCGGCTCGTACTGCATGGCGCCCACCAGGTTGCCTTCGGTATCCTCGAAATAAATCAATTCGCCAACACCCTCGATACGGTAGGGCTGCATGAGGATGCGTCCGCCGCCGGCCTCGATGGCGGCCATGGTCGCTCGCAGGTCTTCCACGCCCATGCTGGCCTCGTAGCCGGCCATGCGCACCCCGTGCGCCAGCTCACGGCGCTGCTGCAGCGCGCCCAGCACGCCCTGGCCGGCATTCCTGACCTGATAGAACTCGGGCGGCCCCCAGGGGTCGAAGCGCCAGCCGAACACGCTCTCGTAAAAGGTTTTGGCGCGGCCGACATCGTCGGCGTTGATGGCGAAGTGGCGCAGTGTGGCGGCCATACAACCTCCCTGAAAAATTGACACGTCCACTATATCCGGCCCGAAGGCGGCGCGCTGCCGTCAAAATGCCACAAATGCACGCTACAGCGCCAAATGCGCGAAAACATCCACGCCGTAAGGACATTATTCAATTCTCACATATGTTAATTGCCAACTATTCCTGTGCAAGCTGTATTTCCGGCATATAGGATTTCAACATTACATCTTCTTGGAACCTTATCATGGATGCACGCCACCCCTCCGCCCTGTTTTCCCTCGCTCCCCTGCCACGCGCCCTGCTGCTGGCCGGCCTGATCGCCGCCACCGGCATCGACGCCATGGCCCAGGAAAGCGCCGCCAGCGGGGAACTGCAATCCGTGGTGGTGACAGGCACCTATGCCAAGAACCGCCGCACGGTCGATTCCGAGTCGCCGGTGGACATCATCAGCGCACGTGAACTGCAAGCGTCCGGCTCGACCGAGCTGGCCACGGTGCTGGCGCGGGTGCTGCCGTCCGTGAACTTCCCGCGCCCGTCCGGCGCCGACGCCAGCGACGCCGTGCGTCCGGCCCAGCTGCGCGGCCTGTCGCCCGACCAGGTACTGGTGCTGGTGAACGGCAAGCGCCGCCACACCTCGGCCGTGGTCAACGTCAACGGCACACAAGGACGCGGCTCGGCCCCCGCCGACCTGAACGCCATACCCCTGTCGGCCATCGACCACATCGAAGTGCTGCGGGACGGCGCGGCCGCCCAATACGGTTCCGACGCCATTGCCGGCGTCATCAACATCATCCTGAAGAAAGGCGCGGCGGGCGGCGAAGTGGAAGCCGGCTATGGCCAGTACCGCGAGCACGACGGCAAGCAGACGTCGCTGCGCGGCTCGGCCGGCTTCGACCTGGGCAACGATGGCTGGGTGCGCATCGCGCTGGAATCGTCCGACCGCGATCCCACCAACCGCGCCGGCGCCGACACCCGCAACACGCTGGAACCGCTGTACGGCAAGGTGGTGCAGCGCTTTGGCGATCCGCAAACCAGGCCGCGCTACCTGTTCGTCAACAGCCAATACCGCATCAACGACAGCGTCGACTGGTACGCCTTTGCCAACTACGGCCAGCGCGACACCTCAGCCGCCGCCACCTGGCGCACGGCGCTGGTGGCGACCACCATCCCGGCCACCGCAACCACGCCGGCGCGCACCGTGTACACGCAGCGCACGCCCATCTATCCGAACGGTTTCCTGCCGCTGGAAAACTCGACCTCCACCGACAGCGCCCTGGTCACCGGCCTGCGCGGCGAAGCGGCCGGCTGGCGCTGGGACGC
The DNA here is from genome assembly GCF_053572355.1 of Duganella kummerowiae. Taxonomy (NCBI): domain Bacteria; kingdom Pseudomonadati; phylum Pseudomonadota; class Betaproteobacteria; order Burkholderiales; family Oxalobacteraceae; genus Duganella; species Duganella kummerowiae. The sequence continues at coordinate 105,893 of NZ_JBKFEH010000010.1, read as the reverse complement.
CAGCATCAACTACGGCCGCAATGAGTTCAAGCTGGACCTGGACAACACCGTCAACCAGGACCTGGGCGCATCCAGCCCGACGCACTTTTACGCCGGCAAGCTGATCAACACGCAAGTGCTGGGCAATGTGGACATCGCGCGCGAATTCCCGGTGGACGGCCTGAGCGGCCCGCTGACCGTGGCCTTCGGCGCCGAGGCGCGCCACGAAAAATACGAGATCGGCGCCGGCGACGCCGCCTCCTACACCGGCACCGGCGCGCAGGGCTTTTCCGGCTTCCGCCCCGTGAACGCAGGCAGCAACAGCCGCCACAACGAATCGGTGTACGCCAACCTGGAAGCGGACATCACGCGCCAGTTCTCGGCCTCGGCCGCGCTGCGCCATGAACGCTACAGCGACTTCGGCAACACCACTTCGGCCAAGGGCTCGGCCCGCTACGCCTTCAACGACGCGGTCTCGCTGCGCGCCACCGCCTCGTCCGGCTTCCGCGCCCCGTCGCTGGCGCAGCAGTTCTACACCATCACCACCACCAACTTCTCGGTGGTGAACGGCACCAACACGGCCATCGAGACCGGCACCTTCGCGGTTGGCAGCGCCGCCGCCGCCGCGCTCGGCGCGCAGCCGCTCAAGGCCGAGAAAGCCCGCAACTACAGCCTGGGCCTGCAGTTGTCGCCGACCCGCAACTGGACCATCACGGTGGACGCCTACCGCATCGATATCGACAACCGCATCGCGCTGTCGGCCAACATGACCCTGAACCAGACCCTGAAGGATGCGCTGGCCAAGCAGGGCATCCTGGTTGGCGCCGGCCGCTACTTCACCAATGCCATCGACACCCGCACCACCGGCGTGGACGTGGTCAGCACCTACCGCCTGGACCTGAAAAGCGCGGGACGCACGGACTTCACCCTGGCCTACAACCACAACAAGAATGAAGTCGAGCGCGTGGCCGCCAACCCGGCCATCCTGACCACCAACGGCCTGACCGTGATCGACCGCCAGACCATCAACCGCCTGACCGTCGGTTCGCCCAAGGACAAGCTGAGCCTGTCGACAGATTACAGCTATGGCATCTGGGGCGCGCGCGCCGTGGCGACCCGTTATGGCCGCTTCACCGTCCCGCAGAACAACGCCACCCTGGACCAGACCTACGATCCGCAATGGGTGCTGGACATCTCGGGCAGCGTCAAGCTGGCCAACAATTGGAAACTGACGGCAGGCATCGACAACGCCACCGACCGCTATCCGGACCAGGTCACCTCAGCGGGCAACCTGAACAACAACGGCATCAACCCGTACAGCGGCTTCGCGCCCAACGGCTTCAACGGCCGCTACTACTACGCCAAAGCCTCGTACACCTGGTGAGCACCGGGCGACGAACCGCCGGGCGACGAACCGCCGGGCGGCGAACCGCTGGGCGGCGCTCCGCCTAGAACTCTTCCCAGCCGTCGTCCTTGCTGCTGGCCGCGCTGGCCAGCCGGGGCGGCGTGCTCGTTTTGGCTGCCGCCGGCGCGGCCGGCCTGGCGGACGGCTTGGGCGCGGCAGGCCCAGCTGCGGCCGCCCGCGCTGACTGCGACTTGCGCGGCGGCGGCGCGTAGCTTTGCTGGCTGGCCAGCTTGAACACGCTGACCGCCTGCGCCAGCAGCTCGGCCTGGTCGCGCATGCTTTGCGCGGCGGCAGCCGCCTCCTCTACCAGGGCCGCATTCTGCTGCGTCACATCGTCGATGGTGACGATGGCCTGGTTGACCTGCTCGATGCCGGTGCTCTGCTCGGAACTGGCGGCGCTGATCTCGGTCATGATGTCGGCCACCTGGCGCACCGACTGCACGATGCCGTCCATGGTCGCGCCGGCCTCGTCGACCAGGCGCGCGCCCTCGTCCACAGTCTGCACCGACTGTCCGATCAATTCCTTGATTTCGCGGGCCGCCGTGGCCGAGCGCTGCGCCAGCGTACGCACCTCGGAGGCCACCACGGCAAAGCCGCGCCCCTGCTCGCCGGCGCGGGCCGCCTCCACCGCCGCGTTGAGCGCCAGGATATTGGTCTGGAATGCGATGCCATCGATCACGGAAATGATGTCCACGATCTTGTTCGAGCTATCCTTGATGGCGCCCATGGTGCTGACCACCTGGCCCACTACCTGTCCGCCCTTGTTGGCGAAGTCGGAGGCGGCCAGCACCAGCTTGGTGGCCTGGCGTGCATTCTCCGCGTTCTGCGTGACGGTGGAAGTCAGTTCTTCCATCGAGGAAGCGGTTTCCTCCAAGCTGGAGGCCTGCTGCTCGGTGCGGCTGGACAAGTCCATATTGCCGCTGGCGATCTCGCCCGAAGCGTGGCTGATGGTGTCCGAGCCGGCCCGCACCTGCCCCACGGTGCGCTCCAGGCTATCGCTCATGTCGACCAGGGCGCGCAGCAGCTGGCCGGTCTCGTCGCGCGTGTCGCATTCCACGCGCCGGGTCAGGTCGCCGCCGGCCACGGCCTGCGCCATGTCCACGGCCCGGTTCAGCGGTCGGGTGATGCCACGCGTGATGGTGTAGATCACCCAGGCCGACAGCGCGGCCGCCGCCGCCGTCAGCAGCAGCATGGTCCAGCGCGAACCGCTGTAGGCTTGCTCGGCATACAGGCTGGCCTGGCCGACGGCCTCGTTCTGGTACTTGACCAGCTCGGTCAGCGCATTGAGATAGGCGGTCTGCTCCTTGCGCACCGTCGTCAACAGGTATTTGACGGATTCATCGCGGCGGGCGGCGTCGCGCGACATTTGCAAAAAGCTTTCCTGCACCACCAGGTACTTGCTGCGTGCATCCAGCACGGCCTGGTATTTGGTGTGGCTCTCCGGCTCGGGGTCATCGGCCACCAGCTTGCCCAGCTGGGCCAGGCGCTCGGCGTTGTCCTGCTTGCGCAGGTCGACCCGCTCCAGCTCCTTGCGCACCGTCTCGGGGTCGTTCGACAGCATGGCATTGCGCATGGCGCGCGCGATATCGTTCAAGCCGCCGATGGTTTCATAGGCCAGCACCATCTTGGGGACCTTGTCCGTCGCAAGGTCCTCCGTGTCGCTGTTGAGCTTGCCAAGGTTGTAGATACCGACCCCGGCGATGAGCAGCATGAATATCAAGGAAATACCCAGTCCCAGCGCCAGCCTGGCGCCGATCTTCCAATTGCGCATAACGTGCTCCCATGAGAAAACAACGCAGACAGTCTTGGATGCAGGGCGACGGAATCGGGGTTTGGGGAACTGTCGCGGCAGGCATTGCCAGCCAGTATAGGACCATTCCCGCCGGGCAGCGGCGATTTATGCGGGCCATGTGCGCGTACGCCACACGGCCGCAACAGAATCAGGCGGCGGTGTCGTGGTTGAGCGCGGCGTCGATGTCGGCGCGGCTCAGCTCGGGCGCGAATTCCTGGATGAAGTGGTAGGCGTAGGAGCGCAGGTAGGCGCCGCGCCGCACCGCCAGCCGGGTGGTATTGGATGCGAACAGATGCGAGGCCTCCACCGCGCGCAAGCCCTGGTCGCGGCCATGGTCGAAGGCCATGGAGGCCACAATGCCCACCCCCAGGCCCAGGGTCACATACTGCTTGATCACGTCCGAATCCATGGCGGTCAGCACGATGTCTGGCTGCACGCCGGCCTTGGCGAAGGCGTCGTCGATATGGCCGCGCCCGGTGAAACCGAGGTCGTAGGTGATCAGCGGGAACTCGGCCAGGTCTTCAAGCCGGATCGGCGAGCGCGCCAGCAGCGGATGGCCTTCCGGCACCACGATCAAATGGCTCCAGCGGTAGCAAGGGAAGGACACCAGGTCGGGGAAGGCCGACAGGCCCTCGGTGGCGATGCCGATGTCGGCCTTGCCGGACAGGACCCACTCGGCAATGTGTTCGGGCGAACTCTGCTGCAGGGCGATGCGCACGTCCGGGAAGGCGGCGCGGAAGCCTTGCACCACTTTCGGCAGCGCGTAGCGGGCCTGGGTGTGGGTGGCGGCCACGGCCAGGGTGCCACTGTTCTGGCCGGTGTACTCCAGGCTGGCCTGCTGCAGGTTTTCCGCCTCGATCAGCAGGCGGTCGATGATCTTCAGGATGCCCTTGCCGGGTTCCGTCATGCCGGTCAGGCGCTTGCCGTTGCGCTCGAAGATGACCACGCCCAGTTCGTCCTCGAGCTCGCGGATCTGCCGGCTCACGCCGGGTTGCGAGGTGAACAGTGCGTTGGCCACCTCGGTCAGGTTGTAGCCGCGCCGGGCCGCCTCGCGTATCGATCGTAACTGCTGAAAATTCATATGGCGGCGCCTCCATCGACAAACACGTGCAGGCGTTTCGGGCGCACCACCAGGGTGTCTCCCTCTTTCAGCTGCAGGTGGCTGTAGCGTTCATTCGGGATCACGGCCTCGATCAGCTCGGCGTTGTCGCCGCGCTCCAGGTCCAACTGGGCCAGCGGGCCGATGGCGTGGGCGCGGCGCAGCTTGACCACGATGCCTTCCGCGCCGGGGCTGTAGCGCTCGACGTCCAGGTCGTGCGGACGCACATAGGCCGTGCCTTTGCCGTCGCGGGCCTGGCCCGGCACCGTGAAGCTGGTGTCGCCGCTGGCCAGCACGCCATCCTGCACTCGCCCGTGGAACATGTTCACATTGCCCAGGAAGCCGTACACGAAGGGCGAGGCCGGCTGGTTGTACACTTGCTCGGGGGCGCCGATCTGCTCCACGTTACCCTTGTTCATCAGCACCACCTGGTCGGCCACTTCCAGCGCTTCCTCCTGGTCGTGGGTGACGAAGATGGAGGTGACATGCAGCTCGTCGTGCAGACGGCGCAGCCAGCGCCGCAGTTCCTTGCGTACCTTGGCGTCCAGCGCGCCAAACGGTTCGTCCAGCAGCAGCACGCGCGGCTCCACCGCCAGCGCGCGCGCCAGGGCGATACGCTGGCGCTGGCCGCCGGACAGCTGCGGCGGGTAGCGGTCGGCCAGCCAGTCCAGCTGCACCAGCTCCAGCAAATCCTTGACCTTGCGGCGTATCACGTCTTCCGACGGACGCTCGCTGCGCTTTTTCACGCGCAGGCCGAAGGCCACGTTCTCGAACACGGTCATGTGCTTGAACAGGGCGTAGTGCTGGAACACGAAGCCGACCTGGCGCTCGCGTACATGGCGGTCCGAGGCGTCCACATTGTCCAGCAAGACCTGGCCCGAATCCGGATGCTCGAGGCCGGCGATGATGCGCAGCAGCGTGGTCTTGCCGCAGCCCGACGGCCCCAGCAGCGCGGTCAGTTCGCCGGACGGGAAATCCAGCGACACATTGTTCAGGGCGGTGAATTCACCGAAGCGCTTGTTGATGTTCTTAACGGCGATGGTCATGATCAGTGCTCCGTGGTGCGGGTTGCGTAGGCGTCGGCGACAGTCTCGTTCAAGCGCCAGGCGATAAAGGTTTTCAGGGCCAGGGTCACCAGCGCCAGCAGGGCCAGCAGCGAGGCCACGGCAAAGGCGGCGGCGAAGTTGTATTCGTTGTACAGGATCTCCACCTGCAGCGGCATGGTGTTGGTCTCGCCGCGGATGTGGCCGGACACCACCGACACGGCGCCGAACTCGCCCATGGCGCGCGCGTTACACAGGATGACGCCGTACAGCAGGCCCCACTTGATGTTGGGCAGGGTCACGCGGCGGAAGGTGTCCCAGCCGGAGGCGCCCAGCACGATGGCGGCTTCCTCTTCCTCGCTGCCCTGGGCCTGCATCAGCGGAATCAGCTCACGCGCCACGAAGGGGAAGGTGACGAAGATGGTGGCCAGCACGATGCCGGGCACGGCAAACAGGATCTTGATGTCGTGCTCCTGCAGCCAGGGACCGAACCAGCCCTGGGCGCCGAACAGCAGCACGTAGATCAGGCCGGAAATCACGGGCGAGACCGAGAACGGCAGGTCGATCAGGGTCAGCAGCACGCTCTTGCCGCGGAACTCGAACTTGGCGATGCACCAGGAGGCGGCCACGCCGAACACCAGGTTGAGCGGCACGGCAATCACGGCCGTCAGCAGGGTCAGCTTGATGGCCGACAGCGCATCCTCCTCGACGATGGCGGCCGCGTAGGCGTCCCAGCCCTTGCGCAGGGCCTCCGTGAACACGGCCACCAGCGGCACGAACAGGAACACGGTAAGGAATACCAGCGCCACGGCAATCAGCGCCAGCCGCACCCAGGCCGGCTCCAGCACATTGGTCTGGGTCGGCAGTTCGCCACGGCGTACCGGGGCGGCCGCAGCCGCGTTGGCAGGGGTGGAAATGACAGCGCTCATATTATTTTCCCGATTTGCCGCGCGCCCAGGCTTGCAGCAGATTGATGGCCAGCAGCAGGATGAAGGACACCACCAGCATCACCACCGCGATCGCGGTGGCGCCGGCATAGTCGTACTGCTCCAGTTTGGTGATGATGAACAGCGGAGTGATCTCGGACACCATGGGCATGTTGCCGGCGATGAAGATCACGGAACCGTATTCGCCGGTGGCGCGCGCAAAGGCCAGCGCGAAGCCCGTCATCAGCGACGGCAGGATGGTGGGGAACACCACGCGCGAGAAGGTCTGCCAGGCATTGGCGCCCAGGCTGGCGGCGGCTTCCTCCAGTTCGCGCTCGGCATCCTCCAGCACTGGCTGCACGGTGCGCACCACGAATGGCAGGCCGATGAAGGTCAGGGCGATCACCACGCCGATGGGGGTGAAGGCCACTTTCAGGCCCAGCTGGCCTTCCAGGATGCGGCCGAACCAGCCGTTGGCCGAGTACAGCGCCGTCAGCGTGATGCCGGCCACGGCCGTGGGCAGGGCGAACGGCAGGTCCACCAGGGCGTCCACGATGCGCTTGCCGGGAAATTCATAGCGCACCAGCACCCAGGCCACGATGCCGCCAAACACGGCGTTGATGGCGGCGCCCAGCAGCGAGGCGCCAAAGGTCAGCTTGTAAGAAGCGATCACCCGCTCCGAGGTCACGGTGTGCACAAAGCCTTCCCAGCTCAGGGTGAAGGTCTTGATGAACACGGCAGACAGCGGGATCAGGACGATCAGCGCCAGGTAGAACAGGGTGAAACCCAGCGACAGGCGGAACCCGGGCATGACCCGGAATGGCGCGCCGGAACTGGCTTTGCCAGCCGGAACCGGCTGGGACAGGACTGCAGACATTGGACCCCCACTTATTACAAATTCTTCTATGAGGACAGCATATTCTCATTGAAGCCACATAACACAAACGAAGCATTTCTCATTTGGTTAGATGGTTAAGCTATAAGCGTGGACTGGCGCGCCTCTGACGGTAGTTAATGCGCGATCAACTTTACCGCGACGGTGACGAGGGTCACGGCCAGCATGCCGCGCAGCAGGCGTTCCGGCACGGCGCGGGCTGCATAGGCGCCCAGGGTGATGCCGGGTACCGAGCCTATCAGCAGGGTCAGCAACAGCATCCAGTTGATCGAACCCAGCCACCAATGGCCGACGGCGGCAATGGCGGTCAGCGGTACGGCGTAGGCGATATCGGTACCGGCGATCTCGGCCGGGGTCAGGCGTGGATACATCATCACCAGCAGGGTGGCGCCGATGGCGCCGGCGCCTATCGAGGACACCGTCACCAGCGTGCCCAGCACGGCGCCGCAGGCCACTGTGGCCAGGTGCAGCGCCCTGCCCTGCAGCTGGCGCTCGGGATGGGCCATGATCCAGTCCAGCATGCGCTTGCGGAACAGCAGGGCAATCACGGTCAGCAGCACCGAACCGGCAATGGAATAGCGGATGACCTGGCCAATTTCCTGGCTGAGGGCGCCATAGCGCTGCAGCGCCAGGCTGGCCAGCAACGCGGCCGGCAGCGCGCCCAGGCACAAGCGGCCCACGATGTCCCAGTGGACGGTGCCGCGCAGGCGGTGGGTGAAGGTGCCCACGCCCTTGGTAATCGAAGCGAAAGCGAGGTCGGTGCCGACCGCCACCGACGGCGTGACACCAAACAGCAGGGTCAAGAGCGGCGTCATCAGCGATCCGCCACCCACGCCCGTCATGCCCACCAGCAGGCCGACGGCAAAACCCGACACGACAAACGAAACATCGAACGATAAACTCATCCATTCCCCCCGAGGCAGGCGCACAGCCTACTGACTCGGGGGGAATTTCCAAACAACGAAATGCTTATTAGCTTATGCAGCCAGTGAGCAAGCTTACTTGTTCGGCTGCGGCGTCACGCGCAGGTAGGGGCGCGGCGCGGTATAGCCTTTCGGGTATTTCTGCTTGATCACTTCCGGATCCTGCACGGTCAGGGGGATGATGACGTCGTCGCCATCCTTCCAGTTGCCGGGGGTGGCCACGGTGTAGCCATCAGTCAGCTGCAGGGCGTCGATCACGCGCAGCACTTCGTCGAAGTTGCGGCCGGTGCTCATCGGATAGGTGATGGACAGGCGCACTTTCTTGGCCGGATCGATCACGAACAGGGTGCGCACAGTGGCGGTGGCCGAAGCGTTGGGGTGGATCATGTCGTACAGGGTGGCTACCTTGCGGTCATGGTCGGCCACGATGGGGAAGCCGACCACGGTCTGCTGGGTTTCCTCGATATCCTTGATCCAGCCGGTGTGCGACTCCACGCCGTCCACCGACAGCGCCAACGCTTTTACATTGCGCTTGTCGAATTCCGGCTTCAGCTTGGCCGTCAGGCCCAGTTCGGTGGTGCACACCGGAGTGTAGTCGGCCGGGTGGGAGAACAGCACCACCCAGGAGTCGCCCGCCCATTCATGGAAATGCAGGGGGCCGATGGAGGAGTCTTGCGTGAAATCTGGCGCCGTGTCGCCCAGGCGTAAAGTCATGGTGGTCTCCAAAAGGTTAAAAATGCAGGCTGTACAGGGAATCCGTGCTGGCCGCGAGCCGGTTATTGTGCGCCTGATTTGCCAATATGTACAAACTTTCCAGGCCATCCTGCCAGTTGCCCAGGCCGGAGTCGGCATTGATGTGGCCCAGGGCGCCGGCATCCAGGAAACGGCTGCCCCAGCGGCGCGCCCACAGCGCGGCGCGCGGCGCGGCCATCCAGGGATCGTTGCTGCTGCCTATCATGATCGAAGGTACCGGCAGGCCGGTATGCGGCAGCTGCTCCGCCACCCCGAACTTGTCGGGATCGGCCGGCGCCACCAGCAGCAGGCCGGCCACGCCGGTTGGGTCGCGCGCCACGCCGTGGGCCGTTGCCAGGCAGCCGAAGCTGTGCGCCACGATGATCAGCGGGCGGCTGTCGGCGCCCAGGCGCCGCACCTCATCCACCCGCGCCGACCAGCGCGCCAGGTCGGGCTGTTCCCAGTCCTGCTGCACGATGCGCTGCCAGCCAAACAGCGACTGCCAGCGGCTCTGCCAGTGGGCCGGCCCGCTGTTGTGCAGGCCGGGCGCGATCAGCACGCGGAATTCTGCAAGCACGCCGGCACTCATGGTCCGCTCTCCTTATTTGGCGCCGGGCTGGTAGATCTGGTCGAACAGCCCGCCGTCGGCGAAGTGGGTCTTGTTGGCCTTGGCCCAGTCGCCGGCCACGTCGGCAATGGTGAACAGCTTCACGTTGGGGAACTGGGCAGCGTATTTCTTGGCTTCCTTGGGGTTGGCCGGACGGTAGTAATTCTTGGCGATGATTTCCTGCGCTTCATCGGTGTACAGGAATTGCAGGTAGGCCTCGGCTACCTTGCGGGTACCGCGCTTGTCGACGATCTTGTCGACCACGGCCACCGGCGGCTCGGCCAGGATGGAGACCGAGGGCGCCACGATGTCGAACTTGGTCGGGCCCAGTTCCTTGATGGCCAGCAGGGCTTCGTTTTCCCAGGCGATCAGCACGTCGCCGATGCCGCGCTCGACAAAAGTGGTGGTGGCGCCGCGGGCGCCGGAGTCCAGCACCGGCACGTTCTTGTACAGCTTGCGCAGGAATTCCTTGGCCGTGGCTTCGTTGCCGCCAGGCTGGCGCAGCGCGTAGCCATAGGCGCCCAGGTGGTTCCAGCGGGCGCCACCCGAGGTTTTCGGATTCGGCGTGATCACGGCCACGCCAGGTTTGACCAGGTCGTTCCAGTCCTTGATGCCTTTGGGGTTGCCTTTGCGCACCAGGAACACGATGGTCGAGGTGTAGGGCGAGCTGTTGAACTGCAGGCGCTTTTGCCAGTCGGGATTGATCAGCTTGTGGTCGGCGATGGCGTCGATGTCATAGGCCAGGGCCAGGGTCACCACGTCGGCTTCCAGGCCGTCGATCACGGAGCGGGCTTGCTTGCCCGAACCGCCGTGCGATTGCTTGATCTTGACCGTGTCGCCGGTCTTGGCTTGCCAGCTCTTGGCAAAGGCGGCGTTGACGTCCTGGTACAGCTCGCGGGTCGGATCGTAGGACACGTTCAGCAGCGTGACATCGGCGGCAAAGGCCGGCGCGGCAGCGGTGAAGGCAAGGACGGCAGCGGCGATGATTTTTTTGGACAGCATCAGGATTCCCCGTATGGTTATGCAACAAGAAGCCCTAGATTAAAACCAAGCCTTATGATTGAGAACTAAGCATTTGGTACTTTGATATACCCAAACCTTATAAGGCAAAGAAAACTCAGTAAAACCGGTTGAACAGCACCACCGCCCAAGCCGCAGTCGCCAACACGCAGGCGAGCAGCACGGCCGCGCTGCCGAAATCCTTGGCGTTCTTGGACAGCGGATGACGCTCCAGCGACACCCGGTCCACCACCGCCTCGATGGAGGAATTAATCAGTTCGATGATCAAGATCAGCACCAGCACGCCGATCAGCATCAGGCGCTCGAAGGCCGAGATGCGCAGCACACAGGCGATGATGGTGCCCACCACCAGCACCACCACCTCTTGCCGGAACGCTTCCTCATGGCGCCAGGCGGCGCGGAAGCCGTCGATGGAATAGCGGATGGCGGCCAGGATGCGTTTCAGGCCCTTGTTGGTGTGATTGCCGGGTTGCATAAGAATAAGATTGTGAAAACTGGAGGCAGCCCATTATGCACAACAGTGACGCAAGCATCATGGTTTTCGAGTGTGGCCTCGATACAATTCCCATTTTTTTCACATTATGGTATAAATCCCCTATCCAATACCGCACTGCACAAACCACATCATGAAAATCGAGAACGTACCCGAGCAAAAGACCACGATACAGGTGATCGAACGCATGGTTGCCCTGCTCGATGCGCTGGCGAAATATCCTGATCCGGTCAGCCTCAAGGAATTGTCCAAGGTCTCGGGCCTGCACCCGTCCACCGCCCACCGCATCCTGAACGACATGGTGCTGACCCGCTTTGTCGACCGCATCGAACCGGGCACTTACCGCCTCGGCATGCGGCTGCTGGAATTGGGCAATGTCGTCAAGAGCCGGCTCTCGGTGCGCGAGGCGGCGCTGGATTTCATGCGCACCCTACACAAGAAGACCCAGCAGACCATCAACCTGTCGGTGCGCCAGGGCGACGAGATCGTGTACATCGACCGTTCCTTCTCGGAGCGCTCAGGCATGCAGGTGGTGCGCGCCATTGGCGGTCGCGCGCCGCTGCACCTGACCTCGACCGGAAAACTGTTCCTGTCGGTGGACGACCCCAAGGCCACCCGCGCCTACGCCACCCGCACCGGGCTGGCCGGCCACAACAAGAATTCCATCACGGATCTGGCGCGGCTCGAGCGCGAGCTCAGCCTGGTGAAGGCGCGCGGCTATGCGCGCGACAACGAAGAGCTGGAACTGGGGGTGCGCTGCATGGCGGCCGGCATCCGCGACGACTCCGGCAAGCTGGTGGCCGGCCTGTCGATCTCGGCCCCGGCCGACCGCCTGCAGGATGAGTGGCTGGAAGACCTGGTGCAAACGGCCAACCAGATCTCCGCCACGCTGGGCTACAACCCGGGGGAATAAAAAAAGGCGGCCAGCGCCGCCTCTCTTGCACAGTCCAAAGGGCTGGCCTTACATTCCGGTCACCGGCGCCGCGGCGGCGCCGACCGCGCCGGTGGTCAGGGTGGCGCCGCCGCCCAGCGCGGCCGGCTTGAGCGCTTCCAGCCATTTGCGGATGCGGCCGGCATCGGCGGTGCGCGACTGCTTGCCCTTGGAATCGAGGAATACCATGATCACCGAGCGGCCCTCGATCACGGCCTGCATCAGCAGGCAGCGTCCCGCTTCGTTGATGAAACCGGTTTTCTGCAAGCCGATGGACCAGCCCGGACTGGCCACCAAATGGTTGGTGGTGCCGAACTGCATGGGACGGCCATTCGATTCCACGATGGCCTTGGCGTCGGTGGAATACTGGCGCAGCAGCGGCTGCTGGTAGGCGGCCATGGCCAGCTTGGCCAGGTCGCGCGCGCTGGCCACATTCATTTTCGACAGGCCGTTGGAATCCACGTAATGGGTATCGTTCATGCCCAGCTCGCGCGCCTTGGCGTTCATGGCTTCCACAAACGCCGGCAGGCCGCCCGGGTAATTGCGGCCCAGGGCCGAGGCGGCGCGGTTTTCCGAACTCATCAGGGCGATGTGCAGCATGTTGGCGCGCGTCAGGCGCGAACCCACTTTCAGGCGCGAGCTGGAGAATTTTTCGCGGTCGACGTCCTCGTCGGTGATGGTCAGCACCTCGTCCATGTCCTGCTTGGCCTCGACCACGACCAGGCCCGTCATCATCTTGGTGATGGAAGCGATAGGCAGGGCCACATTGGAATTCTTTTCAAACAGCACTTCCGAATTGGCCTGGTCCAGCACGAACGCCACGTTGGACTTCAGGTCCAGCGGGTCGTGGGTCAGGTTCAGGCCGGCCAGGTCGCCCATGGTCGGCAGGGCCGGGGCGGCAGCCAGCACGCGCTGGTAGACCACCTTGCGCTTGCCGTTGACTTTGGCAACGCGCTTGACCACGCGCTCGCCGCTGTCGGCAGCCGCACGGCGCACCACATGGCCCTTCTTCACGCTGGCCTTGCGGGGCGCGGCGCTGGCCCCCTCCTGGCTGGCAGCGGCAGCCGGCAGGGAAACGAACAGTGCGGTGATGATGGCGCCCAAGGCAAGTTTGTACATTCCTATCCCCTAGAAAAAAGGCCGAGCATTAGTCGTTGCAGTGTAGCAAAATGCCGTGCCAGCGCAAGCGAATTTAACATTCGTGCGCCAGCCGGTTGCGTTTGCGCCATACGACAATGGCAAGCTTGGCGCAGTGTTACTTGCAAGCGTGATTCAATCCACAAATTTAACAAATTCCGCCAGTGGCGCACGTTCCGTCACCAGCGTGTTTTCGATCTTGCCGGGATCGGCATAGCCCAGGGCCATGCCGCACACGACGATCTCGTTGGCCGGCAGTTCCAGCACCTCGGCAATGATGCGGTGATACTGGGTAAACGCCGCCTGCGGACAGGTATCGAGGCCGCGTCCGCGCGCCGCCACCATGATGTTTTGCAAAAACATGCCGCAGTCCAGCCAGGAGCCCTGCTCCATGACGCGGTCCATGGTGAAGATCAGGCCCACCGGGGCGCCAAAGAATTCATAGTTGCGGCCATGCTGGGCCGCCATGCCGGCCTTGTCCTCGCGCGTCAGGCCCAGCAGGCCGTAGAGGTCCCAGCCCACCTTGCGGCGCCGCTCGATATAGGGCGAAATCCACTCGCGCGGATAATAGGCGTACTCCTCGGTGTGCTGGCGCGCCAGTTCCGGATCGTTGTGGGCGGCCAGGATGGTGGCCGACAGCCGGCGCTTGACTTCGCCGCTCAGCACATACACTTTCCACGGCTGGACATTGGTGCCGGACGGCGCCCGCGCCGCCACTTCCAGGATGCGCTCCAGATCCGCGCGCGGCACCGGCCGCGGCAGGAAGGCGCGGATAGACCGGCGCGAGGTAATGGCGGCGTCCACCGCTTCCTGGTTGCTGGCCACACTCATCTCAGTTCCTTTTCTTGACCACGAATACCACGCCGGTCACGGCCAGCAGCATGCCGGCCATGCCCATCAGGTTGAAGGCTTCGCCAAACATCAGCCAGGCCATGAGGGCAGTGGTTGGCGGCGTCAGGTACAGCAGGCTGGTGACCTGGGTGGCGTCGTTGCGCCGTATCAGGACGAACAGCAGGAAAATCGCGCCTATCGACAAGCCCAGCACCGACCACAGCCAGGCGCCCAGGAAACGGGGTGTCCACTGCACCGCAGCAAACGCCGGCGTCCACCCCTCGAATACTACAGCAAGCGGCAGCACCAGCAACAGCGAAGATGTAAATTGCACCACCGTGCCGGTACGCAGATCGAATGCGGGGCAATAGCGCTTCTGGTACAGGGTGCCGGCCGTGATGGCCAGCAGCGCCAGCACGCACAGCAGGATGCTGTCCAGGCCCAGGCCGACCAGTTGTATCTTGGCCGCCACCACCAGCGCCACGCCGCCCAGGCCGAAGACCAGGCCCAGCCACTGGCGCGGCAGCACCCGCTCGCCCACCAGCGGCGCGGCAAAGGCGGTCAGGATGGGCTGCATGCCGACGATCAGGGCTGACAAGCCAGCCGGCATGCCCTGCTTGATGGCGCACCACACACCGATCAGGTAGCCTGCCTGCACCAGCAGCCCGGCCAGCGCGATATGCCCTATTTTCCCGTGTGGCCACGGCGCCTTGAGCACCAGCACGGCCGGCACCAGGAACAGCAGCACGCCAAGGAAGCGCAGCATCAGGAAAGTCAGCGGCGGCGCGTAGGGCAAACCGAACTTGGCCACGATGAAACCGCTGCTCCACAACAGCACGAACAACAGGGGCATGGGCGAGATCAAACTGGCCGGGCGGCCGCTGGCGGACTGGGACATGGAGGCGCAACACTGGCTAGCTGACTGAAAGGCGGGATAGGCATTTCTGCAACAGCCATCCGGCGGATGCGGCAGTCTATCACGCTGCGCCGCGCGGCGTGGCGCAGGCCCCGTTTTCCCTGCAGCCAAGCTTTGTTTTCAGTTAACAGGAGGGCTGAAAAAAGCTGCTCCAAAACGAGAGAACATGCTTTGACGCAACGCACAAAAAATCGCTTGACTTAATTTCCCAAGGCCGTAAAATCGGGTTTGTTGCGTTGCACAATTGTTGTTCGGTCTGAAACGCGGTTCTGTTTCTCACCGGCCGGTGGGAACAGCAGCACATCCAAAGCCAATCTAACTATTTTCTGGAGAGTATCAATGTCCTCGATTCCTGAGCAATTTTCCAATGCGACCAAAGCCAACCTGGAAGCCCAGTTTGCCATCTTCTCGACCCTGACCAACAAGGCCTTCGAAGGCGTGGAAAAGTTCGTCGACCTGAACCTGACCGCCGCCAAGGCATCGCTGGAAGAATCCTCGGTCACCACCAAGCAGCTGCTGGCCGCCAAGGACCCGCAGGAATTCTTCTCGCTGACCGCCGCCCAGGCCCAGCCGACCGCCGAGAAAGCCCTGGCCTATGGCCGCCACCTGGCCACCATCGCTTCCGGCACCCAGGCTGAATTCAGCAAGGCCGCCGAAATCCAGATCGCCGAAACCAACCGCAAGGTGATCTCGCTGGTGGACGAAGTAAGCAAGAACGCCCCGGCCGGCACCGAAAACGCCGTGGCCCTGTTCAAATCGGCCATCGGCAACGCCACCGCCGGTTACGAGCAGTTCACCAAGACCGCCAAGCAAGTTGCCGAATCCTTCGAGACCAACCTGGCCAGCGCCGTGAACCAGTTCCAGGCCGCCGCCGCCAAGGTCAGCCCGCTGAAGAAATAAGCGCTGCCTGCGTAAAAAAAACCGGCCCCGGCCGGTTTTTTTATGCCTACTCTCCCAGATAGGCCGCCTTCACGCGCGGATCATCCAGCATGTCGCGGGCTTTGCCCGTCATCGTGATATTGCCGGAATCCATCACATAGCCCCGGTGCGCCGCCTCCAGGGCCAGCTTGGCGTTCTGCTCCACCAGCAGGATGGTGATGCCTTCCTTGGAGACATTGCGTATCACCTCGAAAATCTTTTCCACCATGATGGGGGACAAACCCATGGACGGCTCGTCCAGCAGCAACAGTTCCGGATGCGACATCAGGGCGCGCGCCATGGCCAGCATCTGCTGCTCGCCGCCGGACAGGGTGCCGGCCATCTGCGCGGCGCGCTCCTTGAGGCGCGGGAAGACGTCGAACCACTTGGCGATATCGGCCTGTATGCCGGCCTTGTCGTCGCGGGTGTAGGCGCCCATCAGCAGGTTTTCCTCGATGGACATGCGGGTGAACACCCCGCGCCCCTCGGGCACCATGGCCAGCTTCTTCTCCACCAGGTGGAAGGACTTGCTGCCCTTGAGCGACTCGCCCTTGTAGCTGACCGTGCCCTCCACCTTGCAGGGCGGCAGGGTGCCGGTGATGGCCTTCAGCGTGGTGGTCTTGCCGGCGCCGTTGGCGCCGATCAGGGCGATCAGCTCGCCCTTATTCACTTCCAGGTCTATGCCCTTGACGGCCTTGATGCCGCCATATGCGACTTTCAGTCCCGATACTTTAAGAACGTTGTCGCTCATTAATGCGCCCCTCCCAGATAGGCTTCGATCACGGCCTGGTTGCTTTGGATGTCGGCCGGCAGCCCTTCCGCGATCGGCTTGCCGTATTCCAGCACCATCAGACGGTCGCACATGCCCATCATCATTTTCACGTCGTGCTCGATCAGCAGCACGGTCTTGCCCTCGTTCTTGATCTTGACCAGCAGCTCGCGCAGGGCCAGCTTTTCGGTGGCGTTCATGCCGGCGGCCGGTTCGTCCAGCGCCAGCAGCTGCGGATCGGTGGCCAGGGCGCGCGCGATTTCCAGGCGGCGCTGGTCGCCATAGGACAGGAACTTCGAGGTACGGTGGGCAAACTGCCCTATCCCCACGAAATCCAGCAATTCCTGGGCGCGCTTGCGGATCGCGGCCTCTTCCTCGCGGGCCGCCTTGTGGCGGAACACGGCGCCGAACACGCCCTGTTTGGAGCGCACGTGGCGCCCCACCATCACATTTTCCAGCGCCGTCATCTCGCCGAACAAACGGATGTTCTGGAAGGTGCGGGCGATGCCGGCCTTGGCCACCTCATGCGGGGCGGACGGCGAATACGGCTTGCCGGCCAGCTCGAAGGTGCCCGTATCGGGCTGGTACAAGCCGGTGATGACATTGAAAAAGGTGGTCTTGCCGGCGCCATTGGGGCCGATCAGGCCGTAGATCTGGCCGCGCATGATCTTGATGCCGACATCGGTCAGGGCCTGCAAGCCGCCAAAGCGCTTGTTGACGCCGGCAATATTCAGTATGACTTCGCTCATCTTTGCTTTTCCTCAGGCGGCCATCACGCCGGACGATTGTTGCTTGGTGTCCGAATCGCCGTCCGGACGGTCCTCATGCTTGGGCGCGGGCCACAGGCCGGCCGGGCGGTTCAGCATGATCAGCACCATGGCCAGGCCGTACAGCAGCTGGCGCAGCACCTCGGCCTCGATCAGGATGTGGCCGAACAGTTTTTCCTGCAGCGGCTCGACCACGTGGCGCAGGATTTCCGGCAGCGCCGCCAGCAGCGCGCCGCCCATGATCACGCCCGGGATATGGCCTATGCCGCCCAGCACCACCATGGCCAGCACGGCAATCGATTCCGTCAGCGAGAACGATTCCGGCGACACGAAGCCCTGGAAGGCGGCAAACATGGCGCCTGCCACGCCGCCAAACGAGGCGCCCATGGAGAAGGCCAGCAGCTTGACGTTGCGGGTGTTGATGCCCATGGCCTTGGCCGCGATCTCGTCCTCGCGGATGGCGACCCAGGCCCGTCCCAGGCGCGAGTGCTGCAGGCGCGAGGTGACGAACACCACGGCGATGCACAGGGCCAGGAACAGGAAGTAATAGGCGTTCACGGAAGGCATGGACAGGCCGCCCACCACCACCGTGGCGCGCGACCCGGCTTCGCCCGCCAGGTTGACGCCGAACACCTTGATCGGGTCGATCAGGTTGATGCCCTGCGGGCCGTTGGTGAAGTTGATCGGCTCGTTCAGGTTGTTCATGAAGATGCGGATGATCTCGCCGAAGCCCAGGGTCACGATGGCCAGGTAGTCACCGCGCAGCTTGAGGGTGGGCGCGCCCAGCAGCGCGCCAAACAGGCCGGCCAGGGCCGCCGCCAGCGGCACGATCAGCCACACGGACAAATGGATGCCGTTTTGCTGGATTTCCGGGCCGAGGATGGCCACCAGCGACTCGCCCAGCACCGGGTACTGGTTGATGATGGATTCCAGCAGGGTGGCGAACTGGGGCGAGGCCAGCAGGCCGGCCAGGTAGGCGCCCACGGCGTAGAAGGCGATGTAGCCCAGGTCCAGCAGGCCGGCGAAGCCGACCACGATGTTCAGGCCCAGCGCCAGCATGATGTACAGCAGCGCCATGTCCACGATGCGCACCCAGGAGTTGCCGAAGGGCGCGGCCGCGAACGGGAACACCAGCAGCACGGCCAGCAGCAGCGCCATGCTGGCGTAGGCCTTGCGCGGATTGCGGGAGACGTCGAAATTCAACAGTGCCATGTCGCTCTCCTTATGCCCGGTCCGCCACGCGCTCGCCCATGATGCCGGACGGCCGCACGGTCAGCACGATGATCAGCACCACGAAGGCGAAGATGTCCTGGTAGTGGCTGCCGAGGAAGCCGCCGGTCAGGTCGCCGATGTAGCCGGCGCCCAGGCTTTCGATTATGCCCAGCAGGATGCCGCCTATCATGGCGCCGTAGATATTGCCTATGCCGCCCAGCACGGCGGCCGAGAAGGCTTTCAGGCCGGGCACGAAGCCCATGGCGAACTGGATGGATGCATAGTTGGCGCCCCACATCACCCCGGCCACGGCGGCCAGGCCGGCGCCGATGGCAAAGGTGGCGATGATGACCTTGTTGGCGTCCACGCCCATCAGGCCGGCGACGCGCGGGTTTTCCGCCACGGCGCGCATGGCGCGGCCCATCTTGGTTTTCTCCACCAGCAACACCAGGCCGGTCATGGACAGGGCGGCCAGCACCAGCAGCAGCACCTGGGTCGGCGAGATCAGGGCCCCGGCCACGATGATGGGATCGGTGGGCAGCATGGTGGGAAATGGCAGCGGGTTACGGCCCCAGATCATCATGGCAAAGGTCTGCAGCAGGATGGACACGCCGATGGCCGTGATCAGCGGCGCCAGGCGCGGCGCATTGCGCAGGCGGCGGTAGGCGACCCGCTCGATCAGCACGTTGACCAGCATGCAGACGGGGATGGCGCCGCCGATGGCGATGGCCAGCTTGACGAAGCCAGGCAGCTCGGGCGCGTGGTTGTTGAGCAGGTTAAGGATGCTCAAGCCCACCATGGCGCCCACCATGAGCACGTCCCCATGGGCGAAGTTAATCAGGTTCAAGACCCCGTACACCATGGTGTAGCCGAGCGCGACCAGTGCGTACATGCTGCCCAGCACCAGCCCGTTGATAATTTGTTGGATAAAAGTATCCATGTGCCTGCCTTATTCATTGTTGAACCGGGTCAGCAAGGCGGCGCGGGTAACAAAAACGGCACCCGAGGAAAACCTCGCAGTGCCGCCGCTTGAGTGACGCGCCTCTTGCAACCACCTACTACTGCATAGCTACGGTGCAATTTTCATGCCAGGACTTGCCATCCTGATCCCTAAAACAAGCAGAAACGACAAGGTTTTTTGGGCGAGGCAATGATAACGATTATCGGGGAAAACTAATTGCGGAATAACTCAGGACTGACTGAATATTATTTCGCAACGAAGGCCGCCTTCGTCACGCCGGGTGCGCCCTCTTTTGGTGCAATCTTGCCGCCTTCCAGGCCCTTGGGCAAGGGGAAGGTGACCGCTTCCTGCACCCCGTCCAATGCCCGCACGCTGCGCGCGCCGTACGACTTCAAGCGGTCGATCACCGCTTGCACCAGCACTTCGGGCGCCGAGGCGCCGGCCGTCACGCCCACGCGCAGCTTGCCCTCCAGCCAGGCCGGGTCGATCTGGTCAGCCTTGTCCACCATGTAGGCCGGCGTGCCCATCTTGTCGGCCACCTCGCGCAGGCGGTTGGAGTTGGAGCTGTTGGGGCTGCCGACCACGATCACCACTTCCACCTGGGGAGCCATGAATTTCACGGCTTCCTGGCGGTTGGTGGTGGCGTAGCAGATGTCGCCCTTCTTGGGTTCGATAATGGCGGGGAACTTGCGCTTGAGGGCGGTAATGATGTCGGCCGTGTCGTCCACCGACAGCGTGGTTTGCGACACGTAGGCCAGCTGTTCAGGGTTATTGACTTGCAGCGTATCGACGTCGGCCACAGTTTCGACCAGGTACATGCCCTCCTCGGCCTGGCCCATGGTGCCTTCCACTTCCGGGTGGCCATCGTGGCCTATCATGATGATCTCGCAGCCCTGCTTGCGCATCTTGGCCACTTCCACGTGCACCTTGGTGACCAGCGGACAGGTGGCGTCAAACACGCTCAGGCCGCGCGCCTCGGCTTCCACCCGCACCGCCTTGGGCACGCCGTGGGCGGAGAACACGAGGGTGTTGCCAGGCGGGACGTCCTCGAGCTTTTCGATAAAAATGGCGCCTTTTGCGCGCAAATCCGCAACCACGTAGGCGTTGTGCACGATCTCGTGGCGTACATAGATGGGCGCGCCGAACTGCTGCAGGGCGCGTTCGACGATTTCAATGGCGCGGTCCACGCCGGCGCAAAAGCCGCGCGGCTGGGCCAGCAGGATCTCTTTATCGCTCATGGGTCCTCACAGCACGGAAATCAACTGGACTTCGAACCGCACCGGCTGGCCGGCCAGCGGGTGATTGAAGTCGAACAGGGCGGCATCATCGCGCAATTCGCGCAATATGCCCGAGAAACGGCCGCCGCCGGGGGCGGCGAAATCAACCAGGTCGCCGATCTTGTAGTCGGCGTCCGGGGCCGAGTTTTCCTCCAGGGTGGCGCGCGTGACTTCGCGTATGAGCTCCGGATTGCGTTCGCCGAAGCCCTTGCCGGCCGGCAGGTCGAAAGTCCGGTGCGTGCCTTCGGGCAGGCCGATCAGCAACTCCTCCAGCACCGGGGCCAGCTGGCCCTGGCCCAGCATCAGGGTGGCCGGGTTGCCGCCGAAGGTAGTGACGATATCAGTACCGTCCAGCTTGGCCAGGCGATAGTGCAGGGTAAGGTAGGCCGACGGGGTGACGACCGCAGGTTGCGCATTAGACATGGATGGTGACTCGATAGTACAGGCAAAGCGCTATTGTAAGCCAGCTTGGGGGCGCGCCGGTCGGATGGCGCGGTTTTCGCTGCTGGTTTATAGCTAGATCAGCATCCGGTGTCCCGCGCTGCGCCATAATCGTCCGCACGCGGCCCCTTCCACGCCGCCAGGAGACCATCATGGCGATACCGGATTGGCCCTTGCACCTGCGCCCGCGCGAACGGCTCATTGCCGAGGGCGCTTCTGTCCTGTCCGACCAGGAATTGCTGGCCGTGTTCCTGCGGGTGGGTGTCAAGGGCAAGGACGCTGTCGAGCTGGGCCGCGACATGCTGCATCACTTCGGCTCGCTGAACCAGATGTTTGCCGCCAGCCTGGAACAGTTCAGCGCCGTGCACGGCCTGGGCAGCGCCAAGTTCGCCCAGCTGCAGGCCGTGATGGAGCTGGCGCGCCGCGCCCTGATGGAGGAACTCAAGAGCGGCGCCACGCTGGGTTCGCCGGGCGCCGTCAAGGAATACCTGCGCGCGGTGTTCAGAGGCCGGGCCGCCGAATCCTTCCACGTGCTCTACCTGGACGTGAAGAACCGCCTGATCGAGGCGCGCGAAATGTTTCGCGGCACCCTCACCCACACCAGCGTCTACCCGCGCGAGGTGGTCAAGCAAGCCCTCGTGTGCAACGCCGCCAGCGTCATGCTGGCCCACAACCACCCGTCCGGCACACCGGATCCCAGCGAATCCGACCTGCTGCTCACGCGCGCCCTGGTACAGGCGCTGGCCCTGGTGGACATCCGCGTCTTGGACCATTTTGTGGTGGCCGGCCACCGCGTTTACTCCTTCGCCGAGCACGGCCAGCTCTAGCGCCGGCACCCGGTTTGCCACTCTGTAAACCCGGGGTTTAAATTGTTAAATTCACGCAAATTTTCAGGACACAATTTTTTTTCGCAAGTGATTGATAAACCTCAGTTTTTTGGATATACTCTCGTTTTTCCAATTGTGGAATGTCTTTTAAGGAGTGCGTCATGGCACGTGTTTGCCAAGTTACTGGGAAGAAGCCGATGGTCGGCAACAATGTTTCCCACGCAAACAACAAAACCAAACGTCGTTTCCTGCCTAACCTGCAGAATCGTCGCATTTTTGTTGAATCTGAAAACCGCTGGGTCTCCCTGCGTCTGTCCAACGCCGGTCTGCGCGTGATCGAAAAAGTCGGCATCGACGCCGTCCTGGCCGACCTGCGCGCCCGTGGCGAAAAAGTCTAAATAGGGAGCTATCATGGCAAAAACTGGCCGCGACAAAATCAAGCTGGAATCGACCGCTGGTACTGGTCACTTCTACACCACGACCAAGAACAAGCGCACCATGCCTGCTAAAATGGAGATCACCAAGTTCGATCCCAAAGCACGCAAGCACGTGATCTACAAAGAAACCAAGATCAAGTAATCGATCAGGTCTCCACGAAAAACCGCTCTCCGGAGCGGTTTTTTTTCGTCTCATCGTATCGCGCAGTGCCCGCCCTCCCCCCCAGGGTGTTACCCCCGTGTCACCCCCGCGGGTGTCAGGTCTGCCATTGGTACATGGGCTCGCTTAATTCAAGCGTACTCATGTACCAATGGCAGACCTGACACTGGTTTACCGTGACACCGGTTTACCGGTTTAGACACCGGTTTATGATGGCAGACCTTACACCGGCTTATGGACACCGGTTTATGGCAGACCTGACACCGGTTTCCCGGTTTCCGGTTTGTGACACAGGTTTGGCGCCCAAGTCGGGCCAGTGAAGAACAAAAAAAAGGACCCCGCAGGGTCCTTGGCTGGATGCGCCCCGGATCAGGCGTAGCTGCGCAGGCGCAGCGAGAATTCCTGCAGCGACTTGATACCGGACGCTTCGGCCCGTGCGCACCAGTCCTGCAGCTTGTGCAGCAACTGGTCGCGGGTGAAGTGCGAACGCTCCCAGATCATGCCGAGTTCCACGCGCATGTTGTGCATGGTTTCCAGCGCCTGGCTGTGCTGGAACAGCTCGCTCAGCTGCTGCTGCTGCGGCGCTTCCAGCTTGGCCGGCTCGCGCTGCATCAGCTTGCGCGACGATTTCAAAAAGCGGTGCTCCAGCTCAGCCTTGTCCCGCAAGTGTTCCAGCTCTTCCTTCCAGGCCGCCTTGATCGACTTGGCATACTTGGCCATCACGTCGTAGCGGTTGGCGATCACCGATTGCAGGGTATCGAAGTCGGCTTCCAGCTTGCCCTTGGCGAACTTGGGTTCCGGCGCCTTTTTCTTGACCTTGGCCAGGCCCAGCATTTCCAGGGCGCGGATGTAGCCCCAGCCGATATCGAACTCGTACCACTTGGACGACAGCTTGGCCGAGGTGGCGAAGGTGTGGTGGTTGTTGTGCAGTTCCTCGCCACCGATGAGGATGCCGAACGGAATGATGTTGGTGGCCGCATCCGAGCACTCGTAGTTGCGGTAGCCCCAGTAGTGGCCGATGCCGTTGATGATGCCGGCCGCCGTCACCGGTATCCACAGCATTTGCACCGCCCACACGGTAATGCCAATCACGCCGAACAAGACCACGTTCAGCACCAGCAGCGCCGCCACGCCCTGCCAGCTGAAGCGCGTGTACAGGTTGCGCTCGATCCAGTCGTCCGGGGTGCCGTGGCCGTATTTTTCCAGGGTTTCCTTGTTCTTGGACTCGGCGCGGTACAGCTCGGCGCCTTCCCAGAATACTTTCTTGATGCCGCGCGTCACCGGGCTGTGCGGATCTTCCTCGGTGTCGCACTTGGCGTGGTGCTTGCGGTGCACGGCGGCCCATTCCTTGGTGACCTGCCCGGTGGTCAGCCACAGCCAGAAACGGAAGAAGTGGCTGGGGATGGCGTGCAATTCCAGCGCGCGGTGCGCCTGGTGGCGGTGCAGGTAGATGGTGACGCTGGCAATGGTGATATGGGTAACAATCAAGGTGTAGAAAAACACCTGCCAGCCACTGAATCCCGTGATGCCATTGTTCAGGAACTCAAGGACTGCGTGCAAACTAAAGCTCATTACTGCTCCAAAGAGGGTGCTGCGGGGAAGAGGAATATTCTTGGATATTGGACGCCATTGTACGATGAAAACCCAGCCATTGCGGTTGCATTTCCCCCCGACACTGATTATTCCTTGAGCACGGTCGTGCTTTCCTGCGCGGGCGTGGCGCCTATGATGCGCATTTCCCGCTGCGGGAAGGGAATCGAGACGTTATTTGCTTTCAACGCGCGCCATATTGCGCGATTGACATCTGATGTCACGCCGCCACGGCCGTTTTGCGGATCGTTGATCCAGAAGTTCACTTGCAGATCCAGGCCGTCGGCCCCAAAGCTCAGCAACTGGGCCGAGGGTGGCTTGTCCTTGAGCACGCGCTCCACACTGCGCGCGGCTTCCTCCAGCAGCGGCAGCACCATGTCCAAGTCGCTGTCATAGGCCACCGAGACCTTGGTCGAGAGCGCCACGATACTGGTGGTCAGGGAGGAATTCTGCACCGCGCCGGACACCAGCATCTCGTTGGGCACGATGGATTCCACCCCGTCCAGGCTCTGCAGCACGGTGTAGCGGGTATTGATCTGCGTCACCATGCCGCTGTATTTGTCGACCGTGATCATGTCGCCTATGGTCAGGCTGCGGTCCAGCAGGATGACGAAGCCGGACACATAATTACTGGCGATCTTTTGCAAACCCAGGCCCAGCCCGACGCCCAGCGCGCCGCCAAACACGGACAGCACGGTCAGGTCTATGCCCACCAGCGACAGGCTGGCCAGCACCGCCGCCAGGATCAGGATGGCGCGGCTGGTGCGCGCCACCACCACGCGCGAGTTGGTATGCATGCCCTGCACTTTCATCAGCTGCTCTTCCAGCGCGGCGCCGGCCCACAGCGCCAGCATCAGCGTCACGGCCACCGACACGGCGCCCTGCAGGATGGAAGCGATGGAGACCTTGAATTTACCAAGGTGCAGCTCGGTGCTATCCATGAAATCCAGGATGTCCGGCCACAGCCCGGTCACATACAGCACGAAAGCCAGCCACACCAGCAACTGGAATACCTTCTCGAAGGTCAGCATGGCCTGCCCCACCTGGCCCTGGCGCACGAACACGCGGCGCAGCAGGTAGAAGGTGAAGCGTATCACCACCAGCGAACCGAAAATCGGGATGGCCACCTTGAGCAGGTTGACATGGTGGTATTTGGTCAGCGCCAGCTTGGACAGCCAGAGCAGGCTGACGATCAGCAGCGGGCCCAGCACCCGGGCAAAGCTCTCCACGCCGAGGCG
Organism: Duganella kummerowiae; assembly: GCF_053572355.1. Lineage (NCBI taxonomy): Bacteria > Pseudomonadati > Pseudomonadota > Betaproteobacteria > Burkholderiales > Oxalobacteraceae > Duganella > Duganella kummerowiae. The sequence goes on along the minus strand of NZ_JBKFEH010000010.1, from coordinate 80,567 downwards.
CAGCACGCCATCGGCATGTTCACGCCGGCCATAGCGCTGGCGCAGCAGCCGCGCCACGCCCCACCCCAGCACGATGGACAGGATGATGGCGCCTAGTTGCCACAGCAGGCCGGGTTCGCGCAAATCTCCGCTCAGGTCGGCAATCAAGTTCAGGAGAGGCTGTTGATTCATACGTGCTGGCAAGAGTTGATCCCGATGACAAGGTTACAGAAAAAAGGCCGGGAAGTCCCGGCCTGGCTGGCTGCGCTGGGCAGTCTTATTCCGCGTCAGGCTCGGCGGCTTTCTTTGCCATCGGCTTGCGCTCGAACACGGCGGCGAAGAAGCCGTCGGTCTGGTGCTTGTGTGGCAGCAGCTTCAGGTAATCGCCCATCTCGAGCGGGATTTTCTGCTCGGCCAGCACCTTGCTCATGGGGATGAGCTCGAAATCGGGGTGCGATGCCAGGAATTGCGCGGCGATCTCGTCATTTTCCTCGTTCAGGAAGCTGCAGGTGGCGTACACCAGGCGGCCGCCGCCCTTGATCAGCTTGGCCGCGCCATCGAGGATGGAAGCCTGCTTGGCTTGCAATTCCGCTACCGCGCTCTCATGTTGACGCCATTTCACGTCCGGATTGCGGCGCAGGGTGCCCAGGCCGGAGCACGGCGCATCCACCAGCACGCGGTCGATCTTGCCGGCCAAACGCTTGATCTTGGCGTCGCGTTCGTGCGCGATCAGCACCGGATGCACGTTGGACAGGCCGCTGCGCGCCAGCCGGGGCTTGAGCTTGGACAAGCGCTTTTCCGACACGTCGAAGGCGTACAGCCGGCCGGTGTTGCGCATGGCCGCCCCCAGCGACAGGGTCTTGCCGCCGGCGCCGGCGCAGAAGTCCACCACCATCTCGCCGCGCTTGGCGCCGACAATTTGCGACAGGATCTGGCTGCCTTCGTCCTGCACCTCGATCACGCCTTCCTTGAACAGGGGAAGGTTCTGCAGGGCCGGCTTTTGCAACACGCGCAAGCCGTTGGGCGCAAACGGGGTCGGGGTGCTGCGGATGGGCGCCTGGGCCAGCTGTTCGGCGACTTCCTCGCGGTTGCCCTTGAGGGCGTTGACGCGCAGGTCCAGCGGCGCCGGGGTGTTCATGGCGTCGGCCAGTTCCAGGGTTTCCTCTTCGCCGAACTGGGCCACCAGCTTCTCGAACAGCCATTTTGGCATATTGGAGCGCATGGACTTGTGCATCAGCTTGCGGTCGATCTGGGTCACGCGCTGCAGCCATTCCAACTCATCCGGCGTCAGGCCGCCCAGGGCATCGATACCGACCGCGTCGGCCATGCCCAGCAGGGTCAGGCGGCGCATGGTGGCGCCGCCATTGCCTTCGGAGAATTCGGTGTAGAAGTTCTTGTTGCGCAGCACCGCGTACACGCTTTCGGCGATGGCGCCGCGTTCGCGGCCGCCCAGGCGCGGATGGTCTTTGAAGTAGCGCGACAGGGTGGTGTCGGCGGGCGCGGCAAAGCGCAAAATCTCGCGCAACACTTCTTCGGCGTTGGCGAGTATCGCTGGAGGCAATCTCATGGAAATCCTTGGTTGATTATTTGGTGTGGTCCACTAGGACCCTGCCCTGCTGGTCTATCGTCAGCCTGTCTTCCACGAACCAGCGCACCGCGCGCGGGTACAGCTCGTGCTCCTGCACCAGCAGCCGGGCCGCCAGCGTCTGCGGCGTATCGCCCGCCAGCACCGGCACCCGCACCTGGTCCACCATGGGACCATGATCGAGCTCGGCGGTGACGAAGTGCACCGTGGCGCCATGCTCGGCATGGCCGGCGGCCAGCGCCTGCTCATGCGTGTGCAGGCCCGGGAACAGCGGCAGCAGCGAGGGGTGGATGTTCAGCATGCGGCCCTCGTAATGCTGCACGAAGGGCGCGGTCAGGATGCGCATGAAGCCGGCCAGCACCACCAGATCCGGCTGGAACCGGTCGATGGCGGCCTGCAGCGCGGCGTCGAAGGCGGCGCGGCTGTCATAATCCTTGTTGGACACGACGGCGGTCTCGATTCCCTGCGCGGCGGCAAAGGCCAGGCCGGCCGCATCGGCACGGTTGCTGATGACGGCGGCGATGCGGGCTGGCCACTGCTCGGCCTGGCAGGCGCGCACCACGGCTTCCATATTGCTGCCACGGCCGGAAATGAGGATGACGATGTTTTTCATAACCTGCCATTGTACCGCGTTTCAGGCCGCTGGAGCCAAAAATGGTGCGGCGCAGCATCAACTGGACGAACGCGGAACGCCGCGATGCGGCTTAGGGGGGAGGCTGGCGCGCTTACTCGAAGGAGTAGAAGACGCGGAATGGCACTTTTTTCTCGGCCCAGTAATCGGCGGCGTCACGGAACACGTCGAGCAGGGTTTCGCGTGCTTCCTTGTCAAACTTTTGGGTATTGGGCAATTGCTCCAGCACGATCAGGAAACCGGTCTGCTGGCCCGCTTGGTACATGGTGTCGGTCAGGGTGGTGCGCAAACCGTCGAAATTCTTGCCTATGCCTTTAGGAAACAGGAACGATTCTGCGATGATGCCAAGAACTTGCTGCTTGGTTGCACCGGCGATACAGTGGGCGTACAAAAAGTGCTGGCCCAGGCGGGCCGCCTCTTCCTGCAGTTCGGTGACGCGGAACGCTCGGATGGACTGGACAAGGTTGGGCGGCACGGTCAGTAACAAACTCATTTCTCCCTCAATTGGACCTGTTATGTAAGGGTTTGCCGTGGGTGCCTGCATGCTATAAATAGTATAAATAGTTTCTGGAGTTGCACCTGTACACTAGACATCGCCAGCGGGGCTATGCGCGGGCGGCGGATGACAGACGTTGCTTTTTTATCAATCCAATCCCATACACATATTAGGGTAACGTGTTGTTCCTCCTGAATCAACACGAATATGATGTGTAACGCAAGATTTGTAAAAAACGGAAGTAAATCCCGGTGTTTTTTGGGAGAAATGTCCGGCTTTCCCTATGGAGAGCAGGTGTTACAACTACCGCGCCATGACTGTGTTGCTGTTACAATTTGTTGCCAGAAGGACTAATGGGAGACTGGTTTAGCCCGGGCAGGCGGATTACCATACTCTCCATGCCATATCAGATTCCTGATAAGCCATCCTAGACAGAGAGGTACCAACATGAACGTAAAAGCCAAATTAATCGCCTCCGTCCTGTGCGTGGGCGCCCTGCCATTCGCTCAGGCTGCCGACTTCGAGGATTTCGGCCGCGTGACCAAGGTGACCCCGCAAGTGCAGCAAGTCAACGTGCCTCGCCAGGAATGCCGTACCGAATACGTGCAGGTGCAGCAACCGGCGCCGCAGCGCAGCGTGGGTGGCTCCATCATCGGCGGTATCGTCGGCGGCCTGGCCGGTAACCAGATCGGCGGCGGCACCGGCCGCTCGGTGGCCACCGCCGCTGGCGCCATCGCCGGCGCCGTGGTCGGCGACCGTGTCGACAACGCCAATACCCCGACCAGCGGCCCCGTAACCGAGCAGGCCGTCAAGCAGTGCCGCACAGTCGACCATTGGGAATCGCGCACCAACGGCTACCAGGTGACCTACGACTACCGTGGCCGCAGCTATACCGACGTGATGTCCTACGACCCGGGCGAGCGCGTGCGCCTGCGCGTGCTGGTGGAACCGGTGCAGCGCTAAGCCGCCATCTGCGTAGTGGAAAGGCCGGTCCCGGGACCGGCTTTTTTTATCTCGCTTGCCTTCAAGCAAGGCCGCGCGGGATAATGAATGCCGACTCTCCGCAGGCCGCCTCATGTTAATCAAACGTAAATCCATCGAAAAAGAAGAATCCTCGCGTCCGGCCCGCAAGCCGAAATATGCGCCCGTCACCCTGTCCGAGCAGGATGGCGTGCGTTACCTGCATTTCGGTACCGAATGGGTGCAGGGCGCCATGCGCATCCGTAAGCCGGACTGGCCGGAACTGGAATACGCGCAGCAGATGATGAGCTGGATGCTGTGGATACCGGCGCCGGCGCGCATCGCCCAGCTGGGCCTGGGCACGGCGGCCCTGACCAAGTTTTGCTACAAGCAATTCCCGCAGGCCGAGGTGACGGCGGTGGAGCTCAATCCCTCCGTGATCGCCATCTGCGCCTCCATGTTCAAGCTGCCGCCCAACGACGCGCGCCTGCGGGTGGTCGAAATGGACGCCCTGGACTATGTCAACGACAGCGCCCACCACGGCACCCTGGACGCCCTGCAGGTCGACCTGTACGACGCCACTGCGCGCGGGCCGGTGCTGGACACGCCCGAGTTCTATAGCGCCTGCAACGCCTGCCTGGCCGAGGATGGCGTCATGACCGTCAACCTGTTCGGCGACCACCCCAGCTATGCGAAAAACATCAAGGCCATGCGCTACGCGTTTGCGCAGGTCGTTTGCCTGCCGGAGGTGCATGATGGTAACGTGGTGGCCATCGCCTTCAAGCGCGAACGCATACTTGACCTGGAAACGCTGGCCGCGCGTGCGGCGCAGATCGTGGCCGAGACCAAGCTGCCCGCCAAGTCCTGGGTAAAGGGCATCCAACCCGGCATCAAGCAGGGCAGCGCGCGGGCCTGAAGCAAAGCCAGGGCAGCGGCTGGAGCTGCCGGTTCCTGAAAGTGGCACAACACCATGTCAGCAGCCTCCCCCGTCCCAGCCGCCCATGGTCCGCTCGACCTGCAGAACATCTACACCTGGCTGCTGGCCGACGGCATGGTGCGCAAGAGCGAAGTCCAGGCCCATTACGCCCAGGCCCAGGGCATCCTGCGCAGCACTGCCGGCCATATGCACCCGCTGGCGGCCGTGGCCCATTGCAAGCTGCTGTCGGCGCGGCCGCCGCACAAGCTGCTGACCCTCGATGCCTTGTGCGTATGGCTGGCAGACCGTGTGGCCCTGCCCTTCGTCCGCATCGACCCGCTGAAAATCGATTTCACCCGGGTGGCCGACGTCATGTCCGCCAATTACGCGACCCGCTTCAACATCCTGCCGGTGGAGCTGACGGCCGATACCCTGGTGGTGGCCACGGCCGATCCCTACGCCACCGCATGGGAGGCGGAAATCGCCAAGGTGTCGCGGCGCGCCATCCGCCGCGTGATCGCCAACCCGCTCGATATCGCCCAGTACATCACCCAGTTCTTCAGCCTGGCCAAGTCCATCAAGCAAGCCAACAAGGCCAGCGGCCACGACCTGGCGCTGCGCAACAATTTCGAGCAGTTGGTCGAGATGGGCAAGAGCAACAAGCAAGTCGACGCCAACGACCAGCATGTGATCAATATTGTCGATTGGCTATGGCAGTACGCCTTCGAACAGCGCGCCTCGGACATCCACCTGGAACCCAAGCGCGAGTTCGGCGCCGTGCGCTTCCGCATCGACGGCGTGCTGCACCAGGTCTACCAGGTGCCGGCCACTGTAATGATCGCCATCACGGCCCGCATCAAGCTGCTGGGCCGCATGGACGTGATCGAAAAGCGCCGCCCGCAGGATGGCCGCATCAAGACCCGCACCGCTGGCGGCATGGAAGTCGAGCTGCGCCTGTCCACCCTGCCCACGGCCTTCGGCGAAAAGCTGGTGATGCGCATCTTCGACCCGGACGTGGTGGTCAAGACCCTGCCCGAACTGGGTTTGCCGCCCGACGACGCGGCGCGCTGGGATGCGCTGACCCAGCGCCCGCACGGCATCATCCTGGTCACCGGCCCCACCGGCTCAGGCAAGACCACCACCCTGTACACCACGCTCAAGGCGCTGGCCACCCCGGAAGTCAACGTCTGCACGGTGGAGGACCCGATCGAGATGGTGGAGCCCTCCTTCAACCAGATGCAGGTGCAGCCTGGCATCGAGCTATCGTTTGCCGACGGCGTGCGGGCCCTGATGCGCCAGGATCCGGACATCATCATGGTGGGCGAAATCCGCGACCTGGCCACGGCCGAGATGGCCATACAGGCCGCCCTGACCGGCCATCTGGTGTTGTCCACCCTGCACACCAACGACGCGCCCTCGGCCGTGATGCGGCTGCTGGAACTGGGCGTGCCCTATTATTTACTGGAAGCGACCGTGATCGGCATCATGGCGCAGCGCCTGGTGCGTACCCTGTGCGCCGAATGCAAGCAGGATGACGGGGAACTGAGCGAGGATCTGTGGCAAAGCCTGGGTGGGCCGTGGCACCTGCCCAAGCCTGGGCGGATTTACCGTCCGGTCGGCTGCCCCGAGTGCCGCCAGACCGGCTACCGGGGCCGCACCGGCCTGTACGAGCTGCTGACCGTGACCCAGCAGTTCAGCGAACTGGTGCAGGAGGAAACCGACATCCACGCCCTGCGCCGCCAGAGCGTGGCGGACGGCATGAAGCCGCTGCGCCTGGCCGGCGCGCTCAAGGTGCAGCAGGGCGAGACCACGGCCGATGAAGTGCTCAAGGTGACTGCCGCCCTGGGCCTGCCCGGCGCCTGAGATATTGTCGCAGGAAAAAAGTGTTTGCAGAATGAAGCCGGGCTGTATATAATACGGCCTCTTTCGGGTCGTTAGCTCAGCTGGTAGAGCAGCGGACTTTTAATCCGTTGGTCGCAGGTTCGAATCCCGCACGGCCTACCACGAATTCAGCAGTACCAAAAAGCCTTACCCGCTCCGGCGCGTAGGGCTTTTTTGCGCTGGTCAATCGCACCCTTCGGAATAAGCCAGTGATTCCCTGCCCTTTCCACGGGCGTGACCGCCGATACTCGCCCATACCAAATATAAAAATTCTGAACAGCGCCTCTCTATTCGCGCGGGAAAAACGCGATGAAATTCTGCAGCTCCGGCCCGCAACGCGCACCAATACTGCACACGCTGGCACGTAAATAACTAGGCTGTGGTTTCCGCAAACCATGGCATGAAGGGCATTCAAAGCGTATTCATTGAGCTCGTGCGCACCCTGGGCGTGATCGCATAAATATTCGGTGGCTTGCCTGTGCATTTAACCCGGCAAGAGCCGGTTATCATCGGTTTCGGATACAACCGTCAAAAAACGAAAAATACCGGCATGATGGGCCGGCTGCCAAGGCGGGCAGATACTCCACTTATTGGGCGCGCAGGCCGCGAGGTGGGCGCATGAGTCCCCGTCCGCGCCGCCTCGGTCCGCGTGGGAATGCATGGCATCAGCATGGCCCTGGTCTCTCAAATGACGCCCGAAACAGACAAGCAAGCGAAATTCTGGCTTGAACAAGCTCATTTCTAGCATGAACTGGCTGTCTCATTGCCAATCACCTGGTTCTGACCGATACTGGAATCACACGAACCCTGCCTGAGCAGGGCGGGAGACACCATGCACATATTTTCCGGCTGCCTGCTGTATCTGGCGCTAGCCCTGCCATGTGCCGCCCAGCAGGTGCGGGTGGCGGCACAGGAAGGCACGGAGCCCAAATTCCAATTGGCGGACGACCAAAAGGTCGTTGGGATCTGTATCGATATATTGCAGGCGGTGGAGAAACTGCAGCCCGGGCTGAGCTTTATCGGCCAGCAGACCGTCAAACCCCTGCCCCGGATTTTTTCTGAGCTTTTAAGTGGGCAGGAAGATATTGCCTGCGCCCTTCAATATACGCCACAGCGCGCCGCCCAATTCCATTTTTTCGGGCCTGCTGTTTATCAGACCGATTATCACCTGCTGGCACGCATGGACGACCCTGTTATTGTCCATAACTGGGATGATGTGCGTAAATTGGGAAAGGCCGGCGTGGTCCTGGCCAATCGGGGATTTGCCGCCGCCACCATGCTGTCCGACATAGGCGGCCTGGTATTCGATGCCAGCTCTGCCTCACCGCAATTAAATCTGCAAAAGCTGATTGCCGGCCGTGGCCGGCTGTATTTCCACCATGGACCGGGATTGCCGCGCTTGCTGGAGCGTAATGGGATGGCAGGCAAGGTGCGTATATTGCCCACGGTGTTATATCAAGCCCAGATGGTATTTGCCGCCGGCCCCAAGGCCGATCCCGCAGCGATCGCGCGCATCGAGCAAGCCTTGTTCCAGCTGGAGCGCTCCGGCGAGTTGGAGCGCATCGTCAAGCGCTGGGATTAATACGGCGGTATGCGCGGGTCTCCTGGCCATGGAATAGTCGGTGTTTGATTGACAGCAACGAATGTTTTGGCCAACATCAACATTCAGCCCACATTTTCTTGACCACCATGACTATACCTCGACTCCGTCTTCCATTCCTGGCCCTGCTGGTGGCCGCCATCCTGGCGACCGGCGCACAGGGACAAACTGCCGTGACCAGGCACGCCATCACTCACGAGGACGTATGGCTGATGAAACGCCTGGGCGCGCCGCAAGCCAGCCCGGACGGCCGCTGGGTGGTGTTTTCCGTCACCGATCCGGCCTATGACAGCAAGGAGCAATGGTCGGACCTGTGGATCAAGTCGCTCACGGACGACACCCCGGCGCGCCGCCTGACCTTCAGCAAGGGCGGCGAAGGCGGCGTGCAATGGTCGCCGGACAGCAAGCAGCTGGTGTTTACGGCCAAGCGCGACGGCGACGAAGCCAGCCAGATCTACCGCCTGGACGTGGCGGCCGGCGGCGACGCCCAGCGCGTCACCACCCTGACCCTGGGCGCGCGCCAGCCGAAATGGAGCCCGGACGGCAAGCAGCTGTTGTTCATCAGCGATATCTTCCCCGGCAATACCAGCGAGGAAGACGTCAAGAAAACCGCCAAGGAACGCAAGGATCGGAAATACAGCGCGCGCGCCTACGAAAGCTTCCCGCCGCGCTACTTCGACCATTGGCTCGATGACAAGAAAGTGCGCCTGTTCGTGGTGGACGCCCAGGGAGGCAAGCCGCGCGACCTGCTGGCCGGCACCAAGCTGGCCGCATTGCCCGGCTTCGGCGGCTCGCAGGGCGACGATGGCCAGAACCTGGACGCCATCTGGGCGCCGGATGGCCAATCCGTGGTGTTCTCCGCCTCCACCAACCGCGACCAGATGGCGCGTGCCGCCAGCTACGCCCAGATCTTCAGCCTGCCCGTGAATGGCGGCGAAGCCCGGCAGCTGACCCAGGACAAGCACAGCTACCACTCCCTGAAATTCAGCGCCGACGGCAAGACCCTGTTCTGCCTCAGCGACGCCGAAGAGGAGGGCAAGGTGTACGACATTTCCAGGCTGGCCAGCTTCGCCTGGCCGCTGGTGTCGCCGCAGCCCACCATCCTGACGGCCAGGCTGGACCGCTCGATTTCGCGCTTCGTGCTGCCGGCCGGCAGCAACCGCGTGGTCTTCAGCTACGAGCACGCCGGCCTGGAAAAACTGTATTCGGTGGCCTACGGCGGCGGCGAGGTGCGCGAGGAAGCATCGCTGCCCACCGGCAGCATAGGCTCGCTGAGCGCCGGCGGCAAGGCCGTGGTCGGCGTGTGGGAATCGTCGATCAACCCGCCCGAGGTGTACGCCTTCAACGGCGGCGCCAAGGGCGAACCCAGGCGCTTGACCTCCTTCAACGTGGACAAGGCCGCCGCCATCGACTGGCAGCCGCCCGAGCACTTCTGGTTCAAGGCCTCGGACGGCCGCATGATACACAACATGATCGTCAAGCCGGCCAACTTCGATCCCAGCAAGAAGTATCCGCTGTTTGCCGTGATCCACGGCGGCGCCGCCAATATGTGGCGCGACCAGTTCGTACTGCGCTGGAACTACCATCTGCTGGCCCAGCCCGGCTACGTGGTGCTGCTGACCGACTACAAGGGCTCGACCGGCTACGGCGAGGAATTCGCGCGCGCCATCCAGTTCGATCCGCTCAAGGGACCGGCCGATGAAATCAACGAGGCTGTCGATGAAGCCATCAAAAAATACGCGTTCATCGATGGCAGCAAGCTGGCCGCCGGCGGCGCCAGCTACGGCGGCCACCTGGCCAACTGGCTGCAAGCCACCACCACGCGCTACAAGGCCATCGTCTCGCACGCGGGCGAGATGGATCTGGTCATGCAGTGGGGCACCAGCGACAGCATCCACGGCCGCGAAGTCAACAGCGGCGGCCCGGTGTGGAGCGACCTCAAGGTGTGGCGCGAGCAAAGCCCGGTGATGCAAGCCGGGAACCACGACAAGGGCACCGGTTTCCTCACGCCCATCCTGATCTCGGTGGGCGAGCTCGATTACCGGGTCCCGGCCAACAACGCCTTGATGAACTTCGCCACCCAGCAGCGCCTGAACGTGCCCAGCAAGCTGCTGGTGTTCCCGGACGAGAACCACTGGATACTCAAGGGCGAGAACAGCCGCTACTTCTACAGCGAAGTGCACGGCTGGCTGGCCAAGTACCTGAAGTAAGCCGGGTGGCGGCGCCAGCAGGCGCCGCTTGCATCAACTGCTTCTTCAGTTGAAGCTGAGGCCGCCCGTGTTGGCGTTGGTCAGGGTCCTGGCCTTGTAGTCGATGATGAAGTGGTCGCTGGGCTTGGCCGATCCCAGGCCCTTGAAGATGGCAAACACCTGCTTGAACTGGTTCTGGAACAGCACGTGCACGGCATTCTGGTCCGAAGGCTGGTCGCCGATCTTCACGATGGCGGCCGGCGCCGCCGGGAAGGCCGACATCAGCACCTTGTACATGGCCACGCGCTGGGCGCCCATGTCGCGCAGGGCCAGCTCGCCCGCATACACGGTGCGGTGGAAGTCGCCGTAGAACTCATATGCCGTGACCTTGGCGAAATCATCGAGTTTCAACCCGGCCGCCGTGGCCAGCTTGTCAGCTCTGGCGGTGGCGTCGGCCCAGTCGGCCGTCAGCTGGCTGGCGGCAACCGTCGTACCCGAGGCCGTGCCCTTGGCGGCGCAGCTGGCCGTCAGCGGCAGCACGCCCGGATTGTCCTTCAGCTGCGCCAGCGTAACCTTGGTCTGCAGCTGCGACAGTATCAGCATCTGGCGCGCGTCCAGCGCCATGGCCGCTTCCTTCATTTCGCACGGCCAGTAATCGCCCATGAAGCGCAGGCGCGACAGCTCGCCGAAATAGGTACGGGTGAATTCGCCATACGATTTGCTGTCCAGGATGCCGCGATTCCAGCGTTTGGCAATGTCGGACGCCGCCGTGCTGCCCTGCAGGTAGTCGTACTCCACCTGGTAGTAGGGGAACAGCTCGTTGTAGCCCTTGACCGTGTCCAGGCCCACAGTCTGCACGTCGACCCGATCCTTGTCCAGGAAGGTGACGATCTTGTAGGCCGCGCCAAACACGGCCAGCGAAGGCGACTGCACGTTGACCAGGTAGTTGCCGGACGCATCCTGGTAGTCATTGGTGCCGTTGAAGTGCATGTGGCCGCCCATGTGCAGGCGCAGGCCGGTATTGGCCACCGCCGTGGTGGTGGCGGCGGCCGGCATGCGCGTGACCTGGAAGGCGCCCGGCTTGAACACGGCCTTCATGGCGTCGGTCTGGTTGGCGTAGAAGTCCATGGTCGGATAGTGCGAGAACGAGATCACCTGCTTGCCCTGCGCCTTGGCGCGCGCCACCACCGACTTGACCCATTCCATCTGGTGGATCTTATGGGTCAGCATCTTGTTCCAGCCGGCGTCGCCCGCGTTGTCGAAGCCCTTGAAGGATGTCGGATTGGCCGGGTCGAACTTGGCGTTCGGCACGTGCACATTGACGTCCAGCGACAGCAGCCACAGGCCCTTGACCGGCTCCACCAGGTAGGACGCATCGGTGATGCTGGTGCAGTTGGTGTAGGTCTTGCCGGCCACCTTGTACTTGCCGCCCTCGCCTTCGGTGCAGATCTCGAACTGGCGCTTGGCCACGTCGGCGGCGGCCTGGGCCGCCTCGTAGCTGTATTTGCCGTCGGCATAGCTGCTGAACGGGGTTTCCCAGTACACGTCGGACTTGCTCGGCATGTAGCCGAAATCGCCCAGCTTGGCGATCAGCTTCTGGTAGCCCTGCTCCATCAGCTGGTTGGTGCATACCACGCTGGCGTCGCCAGCCTTGCAGGCGGCCGCGCCGGTGGCGTAGATCTTCTGCTCCTTGCCATCCTTGGTCAGGAAGTCGTTCTTGCCGGCCTCGTCGTCATCGTAGGGCTCGTTCGGATCGTGGTTGCCTGGCGCGATGAAGAAGCGCATGCCCTTGGCCTGGTATTCCTTGAGGATGTCGGTAATGCCATCGATGTTGATGGGCTGGGCGTCGTCCGAGATATCGCCCGGCAGGCCGACGAAGCGGATATTCCTGGCGTAGGCGTCATCGAGCGCGGCGCGGAAGGCGAAGTAGTTTTCGTTGAACAGCCGGGTCGAGGTCAGCTGCGCATACATGGTGCGGATGGTGGCGTTGCGGCCATCCTTGGTCGGGATGCCGGAGAATTTGCTGCTCTTCAGGTCGCCGTACACATTCTCAAAGTGCACGTCGCTCATGAACGCCACGCTGGGCAGCAGCACCGGATCCTCGGTGGCCGCCGTGACGGGCGGCTTGCCATCGCTGCCGCAGCCGGCCAGCACCGTCGCCAGCACGAGCGCGGCGGGTAGCTTTGTTTTCATGCTCTACTCCATTATGGTTGTGTAATGGAGCGCGATTCTCACATGCAAAAATGACAGGCTGACTACAAAATGGAAACGCTCTCATACATTTTTCATGCGGCAGCCTTGGCGGGAGTAGCCACGGCTGCCGCCGCCGGACGCCGTATCAGCATGATGATGCCGGCCGCCACCAGGCAAGCCGCACCGGCCGCAAACAGGGCCGGGTTGTAGGTCATCATCAGGGTGCGCACGCGGCCGGCGCCATAGGCGGCCACGGCAGCGCCCAGCTGGTGGCCGGCAAACACCCAGCCGAACACCATGCCCGCCCTCTCTTTGCCGAAGGTGGCGCCCGCCAGGCGCACCGTGGGCGGCACGGTGGCTATCCAGTCCAGGCCGTAGAACATGGCAAACAGCGACAGGCCGTACAGCGTGAATTCCGAATACGGCAGCCACAGCAGCGACAGCCCGCGCAGACCGTAGTACCAGGCCAGCAGCTTGCGGTTGTCGTAGCGGTCAGACAGCCAGCCCGACAGGACAGTGCCGACCAGGTCGAAGGCGCCCATCATGGCCAGCACCGAGGCGGCCGGCACCGGCCCCAGGCCGGCGTCGCCGCACAGCGAAATGAAGTGGGTCTGGATCAGGCCGTTGGTACTGAGGCCGCAGATGAAGAAGGTGGCGAACAGGATCAGGAACACGCGGTTGGTGGCCACGCCGGCCAGGATCTGGAACGGGGTAGCGAAGGTGATCTTCATGGCCGGGGGGGCGGCCGGCGGCGTGCCGGGCGCGGCGCCATACGGGGCCAGTCCGAGATCGGCCGGACGGTTGCGCATCAGCAGGAACACCAGCACCGCCATCACGGCGCTGGCCAGCAGCACCGGCAGCACCGCCATGCGCCAGCCGAAGTGTTCGATCAGCCAGGCGCCGACCGGCAGGAAGATCAGCTGCCCGGTGGCGGAACTGGCGGTCAGGATGCCGACCACCAGGCCGCGATGGGTGTCGAACCAGCGGTTGGACACCACCGCGGATAGTACCAGGGCCGTCATGCCGGAACCCACGCCCAGCATCACGCCCCAGAACAGCACCAGCTGCCAGAACTGCGTCATTTGCGTGGCCAGGCCCAGCCCGCCGGCCACCAGCGCCAGCGCCGTCACCACCACGTTGCGCAGGCCGAAACGCTCCATCAGGATGGCCGCGAACGGCCCCATCAGCCCGAACAGCACGAAGCGCACCGCCAGCGCGGACGAGATCTGCTCCACGTCCCAGCCGAACTCGCGGCTCAGCGGCTGCAGCAGCGCGCCGGGCAGGCCCAGCGCGGCGGAGGAACTGAGCGCGGTCAGGAAGGTGATGGCGACAATCACCCAGGAAAAATGGATGCCGCGCCGCTGCAGCCAGCCGGCCAGTGGTCGTGCAAGCATGATGCGTCCTCGAAAATGGATGGGTAGCCATTTTAAATTACGGTCATCATGAATGCAATCAAAAAGAAGGGCCGCAGCGGCGGCCCCAAGTCCGGCAATGGCGTCCGATGGACGCCCTGCCTCTACACGGATGGTCAGCGTTTTTCTGGCTGTTATTGTTTGATGCGCAGCGAGCTCTGCACATTGTTGACGCCCTTGACGTTCCTGGCCACATTGACGGCCTTGTCCACCTCGGCTTGCGAGGGCACGAAGCCGCTCAGCATCACGGTGCCGTTCTGGGTTTCCACGTGCACATCCATGGATTTCAGGGCCGGCTCGGCCACCAGTTCCGCTTTCACCTTGGTGGTGATGACGGAATCGGCCACGGCGTCGGCTGCCAGGGCAGTCTTGGTGCGGGTCATGCACGAGGCTTTTTCGGTGCCGCTCAGGTTGCTGCAATCCTCGCCGGTCTGGGCCATGTCGGCAGCCTGCTTGTCCGCCTTGGCGTCGTTGATGGCGGCGACCTGGGTCGATTTGGCCGAGCTCAGGCAGGAGTCCTTGTCGGCGCCGGCCATGGGAGCGCACTTGGCCTTGGCCACGTCGTACTCGGCGTCGGCCACGTCGATACGGGCTTTTTGCACCGACTTTTTATCGTTCTTGTATTTCATGGTGGCGTCGGCTTCGGCGCGGGCGCGGTTGGCCTTGGCCTCTTCCTGGCACACATCCTTGGCGTTGCCGGATTGCGAGTCGCAGGCCGCCTTGGCGGTCTTGTAGTCGGCGGCGGCCTGGTCGACCATTTGTTTATAAGCCACCTTGTCATTATTCGGAGCGGTAGCGGCGAAGCTGGCGCTGACAGCGCTGGCCAGAGCGAGGAAGACTAGCTTTTTCATGATGCATCCCTTTGTTGTGGTGGTTAACGGTGTCCATTAAACCTCCGCGATAACAGACTATCTGTGCGGGAACGTACGCAGAATGCTATCTGTTGCGCAACGAAACACGCGCGGTTTGATGCATTTCATTGACAGGAATGGGGCGCGGGAACACCATGGCCGGATGACTGATCGCCCACACATTCCCGAGGAAGTCGCCGACAATATGGCCGAGCGGTTAGGCACGCTAGAACTCAGCGCCGCAGTCATGCGCGCGAATTCGGCGACCAAGGAAGACCTGGCAAAACTGGCTGCGGAAGTGGCTGTGATCAAGTCCAACTACGTGACAAAAGACGACCTGCTCAAGGCGACCAATGCCCTGCTATGGAAGCTGATAGGCGTGGTGGCAAGTCTGGTGGCGGTAACATATTTTATTGCGCGCACGGCTGCGCCGCCCTATACCGCCGTACCGCAGCCACCACCAGCGGCTGCCATCACTCCCCGCTAGCCAAACCCCTGCGCCACAGCTGGCCGGCCTGCTCGGTCAGCGGCAACGCCGCTTCAAAGGCTGCGCCGCTGGCGGCCAGTTGCAGCCAGTTCCGGGTATCGTGCGAAATCGCCACTGCCGCGCCGGGCTCCGGTTCGCGCACCTGGCGCAGCCAGCCGGCCACCTCGGCATACTGGCCCGGATGGCGCTGCTGCATCCAGGCCAGCGCCCGCAGGTCGGCGTAGCCTTCCTCGCGCTGGGTCTGCAGCAACTGCTCGGCCTGCAGGCTGTTCTGCGCGGATGCCGCGAAACCGGCCGGCAACTCGTGCCACACACCCTGCGCCTGGCGCCAGCAATGGCCAATTTCATGCGCCGCCATGGCTTCTATCATCAGGCCGCGCTGCGCTTGCGGCAGTTTTTCCAGGATGGTTTCGGCAGCCGGATTGCCGCGCAGCGACAGCACCAGCTTGCAGCGCCCGTTCATGTAGCCCATGGCCAGCGGCACGTCGTTGGGACCGGCTTGCGGCTGCACCACGATATCCATGGGCAGCTTCAATTCCTGCTTGGCGTAGTTGATGACCGGCAGCGCGGCGGTCAGCCAGCGCGTTTCCATCTCAGTGAGATCAGCCGCGCAAGACCCGCCGCTCAGCAGGCATAGAGAAGAAAACAGGGAGTAGATGAGTTTGTGCATGGCTGGAGTCCTTGCACCCACTCTAGCATGCCTTACAGCAATCAAATTGCCGCAAGGCATGCGTACAACAGATTTATTACTACGTAGACGAAACTGTACAGTTACTTGCCCAACAAGCTATTGGCCGTCGTGAACGATGGGCGGATATCGTTGGGCACGGCCTTCATCTTGTCCAGCGCCTTCTGCACGTCGGGACGTATCACCACGTACTTGGCCATCATGTCCCTGGCGCGCGCATAGTCGCCGGTGGCTTCGATGGTCAGGAACTCGCGGTCCAGGTCCGCCACGGCCTGTTTGATCTTCCTGAAGTCCACCGCGAAGGTGCCTTCGCCGTGCGAGACGAAGCCGCCCTTGTCCAGCAGGTAGTTCATCTGTATCGCCATGCCGCGCGCGTGCGAGTCGGTCAGGCCGAAATGCAGGGTGCGGAAGCCGGAAGCCAGGAAGGTGGTGTACAGCTTGCGCTCGGCCGCCTCGCCCTGCCCCAGCACGCCTTTCAACTGGCCCTGGTCCATCATGTAGCGCAGCGCGTACAGGCCGGTGATGTCGGCCTTGGCTTCCTCGATGGTGGAATAGGCTTCCTTCAAGTCCTGGCGCGGGGTCGATTCCTTGCCGCCCGCCTTGGTGATGTGCGGTCCCAGGCCGTGCGTGATCTCGTGCGCCAGGATGTGGGTGAAGAAGGAATCGAAATCGACATCCTTCTGGTCCGCAGGCTTGAGCACCAGCCTGGCGATGGGCGTCAAGGTGGCCTTGAACTTGGCCTGCTGCACATTCTTCAGCATCACGCGCTTGGAGCCGCGCTGGCTGATGATGCGCTCATCGTTGGGCAGGTTGTAGGCGGCGGTCTGCACGCCCATGTTGCCATCGCCTGCGCCGTAAACCTGGTTCACCACCACCATGGGCGCCGCCCCGCCCACCTTGGGATTACGGTACTGGGCGTCCAGCGGCAGGTTGTCCTCCAGCTCCTGCAGGTGCTTGGCGAAGAAGTCCAGCTTGCGGGTTTCCTTCTCGTCGCGCACGTTCACATAGGCTTCGAAGGCGGCCTTGTAGCCGAACAGCTCGTCGTTGTAGGTTTCGTAGGGACCGAAGGTGATGTCGACCGGGGCGTCCAGGTCCATCCAGGCGAAGTCCGACGCCAGGTAGTCGTTGGACAGCAGCGCATCGGCGCGCAGGCTCAGGAACTTCTTCAGCGAGGCGTTATCGGTATCGGCGGCGGCGCCGCGCAGCAGGGCGGCGGCCTTTTCCAGCTCGGGCCGGTACTCATCCGAATACTTGACGATCTTGAACTGGCCATCGGCGCCGCTGCGGATGGTGGTGAAGAACCACTGCGCCTGGTTTTTCTGGTCGGCCGGCAGGCCGTTCATCCAGCTCTCCAGCGCCGCCTTGCTGGCACCGGCCGGATAGAAATTGCCGCCTTCCGGCTTCTTGGCCGGCACCTGCACGCCGCCCACCTCGGCCGGCAGGAAGGACTGGTGGTCGTCCAGGATGGACCACGGGCCCTTGTTGAGCCAGAAGTAGTCCAGGCGCGCCTTGCCCAGCGGGGTGGTGTCCTTCTTCAGCGCGGCCCACAGGGCTTCGTTGCCTTCCCAGCGCTGGCGCAACTGCAGCACGTCCAGGATCCTGGCCGCTTCGATCAGCTTGGCGATGGCGCGCTTGTCGCCGGCGGACAGGTGGGAGGTATCGGCTTTCAGTTCGACCGGCGCATAGCGCCGTGTCATCTTGGCCAGGTCGTCCAAGCTGGCGGGCGCCGCTTGTACGCTGGCGCCGGCGACAGCCAGGGCCAGGGGAATCAGGAGTTTTTTCATGGGGCCTAAGGGGTGGTGATGGTAGCGGGCCATTGTGCCATTTCCACCCCCGCCTTGCCAGACCTTGCAAACCTTTACGGCCAGCCCCCCGTGCACGCCTGGCATCGGTAACGCTACGGACCAGCGGCACCGCTGCCGCTGGCCTCTTCGCGTAACCGTTTGAAGCGTGGCTTGGAACCCGTTTCAAAATGAGCAGGGCCAGGCGCGGCGACGCAGGCGGTGCGCCTGCACGGCAAGGAGCGGCAACGACGCCATGGTCTTTTTGCAACGGGTTCTTACTGCTTGATGCCGCCGTTCTGCGCCACCGAGGCCAGCGCCGGCGAAGGCTGCCAGCCGGCGCCCAGCGAACGGGCCACGGCCACCGTCGCCAGCAGGCGCTGGGTCTGGATCTGCACGGCGGCGCGGTCGGCCGCCAGCGCGCTGCGCTGGGCGTCGGTCACGTCCAGGTAGGTCGACACGCCGCGCTCGTAGCGGGCGCGCGCCACCAGGTAGCCGCGCGCCGCCGCCACTTGCGACGCCTGCTGCGCCTGGCCCTGCAGCTGGCGCTGCTGGACGTCGGACAGCGCATCTTCCACTTCACGCAGCGCGGTCAGCAGCTTGCCCTCGTGGTTGGCGATGGCTTCCTCGTAGCGCGACTTGGCGATGGCCAGGTTGGACTTGTTGCGGCCACCGTCGAAGATGGGCAGCGACAGCGCCAGCGGGCCGACGCTGAACTGGCGCGAACCGCCCTTGGCCAGTTCGCGCAGGCTCTCGGACGCAAAGCCGAAATTGCTGGTCAGCGACAGCGAAGGATAAAAGGCGCCTTCGGCCACGCCGATCTGGGCATTGGCCGCGCGCAGCGTGGCCACGCTGCCGGCCAGGTCGGGACGCTGGGACAGCAGGCTGGCCGGCAAGCCGACCGGAATGGCCGGCGGCTGCGGCAGCGCCTGGGCGCTGGCGGTGGCCGGCAGCTGCAGGCTGGAGGGCGAGGCGCCCACCAGGGTGGCCAGGGTGTGCTCCAGCAGGTTGCGCTGGCGCTGCACCTCGTGCAGGTCGGCCTGGGCGTTGGCGCGCTCGATGCGGGCGCGAGACACGTCCAGCTCATTCGACAGGCCGGCGTCGAAGCGTGCCGTCACCAGTTCCTCGCTTTCCTTGCGGGTGTCCAGGGCGCCGTTCAGGATGGCGATTTCCGCATCCAGGCCGCGCAGCTGCCAGTAGGTGGTGGCCAGTTGCGAGGACAGCACCAGCAGCACGCCGTCGCGGTCCGCCTCGGCCGCCAGCGCTTGCGCGTCCGATGCTTCGACCAGGCGGCGCACGCGGCCCAGCAGGTCGACTTCATACGACAGCGCGGCGCCCACCTGGTAGTTGTTGCCTTCGATGGAACGGCCGCCCAGGGCCAGGCCCTGCGAGGTGTTGGCCGAGGTGCGCGAGTTGGATATGCCGGCGTTCACGCTCAGGTTGACCTGCTCGTTGGCGCGCGACAGGTTGGACTGCTGCTGCGCCTGCACCAGGCGCTGGGCGGCGGCCTTGACGCTGGGGTTGTCGCGCAGCGCGGTCTGCTCGAGGCGGTTCAGGGTCTCGTCGTTGAACACGGTCCACCACTGGGCCGGCAGGCGCGCGGCGCTGTCCTGTGCCGCACCTTGCGGGGCGTGGCGGAAGCTGGCGTCGGCCACGTTTTTCGGCGCGGTGAAGTCAGTGCCCACGGTGGCGCAGCCGGTGGCGGCCAGCGCCACGGCCACGGCCGCGGTCAGGCGCTTGAGGGCGGAGTTCAGGGATGTTTGCATGGCTACCTCGAATTTGTATAAATTGTTTTCAGCGCGGGCGTTCAGTGCGCGCCGCCGCCACCGCCGCCGGAAGGGGCTTTGACCTTGTCGGAGAACCACAGCACGGCGATGCAGCCGAACAGCACGGCGGCCACCAGGAAGAAGCCATCGTTATAGGCCATCACGTAAGCCTCGCGCCGCACGATGCCGTCCACCGCCTTCAGGGCCATGTCGTAGGCCGCGGTGGAATCGAAGCCCTTGCTCATGAAGGACGCGGTCAGCGCATCCAGGCGCTCCTGGGTGGCGGCCGCGTAGCCGGTCACCGATTCGCCGATGCGCTGCGAGTGGAAGTGCTCGCGCGAGGTCAGCGCCGTGGCCAGCAGGGCGATGCCGATCGAGCCGCCCAGGTTGCGGGTCATGTTGATCAGGCTCGATGCCGACGGAATGTCCTTGGGCGCGATGCCGTTCATGGCGAAGTTGGACAGGGTCAGCATCACGAAGGGCTGGCCCAGGGCGCGCACCACTTGCGACACCAGCAGCTGGTCGTAGCCGGTGGTGGCGTCCATGTAGGCGTTCATCAGGCAGGAGCCGCCGAACAGCAGCAGGCCGAAGGTGCACAGGATGCGGTTGTCGATCCTGGCCGACAGCTTGGCCACGAAAGGCATGATGAACAGCTGCGGCAGGCCGGCCCACATGATCACCTCGCCGATCTGCATGGGCGAATAGCCGGGGATCTGCGCCAGGAACAGCGGCAGGATGAAGGCCGAACCGTACAGGCCCATGCCCATCGCCATCGACAGCGCGGTGGCCGCGAAGAAGTTGCGCTGGCCGTACAGCCCCAGGTTGACGAAGGGCTGCTTGCGGGTGGCGGCCGTCACCACCCAGCCCAAGAGGCCAACCACGGCCAGCGCGGCAAAGGTGTTGATGAAGGCGGAATCGAACCAGTCCTTGCTGTTGCCCTCTTCCAGGAACACGGTCAGGCTGCCCAGGCCCACGGCCATGAAGGCGATGCCCAGCCAGTCGGCATTGAACAGCTGCTCCAGCCTGGCCTTCTCGCTATCCAGGCCATAGGCGATGCCGCCGATCAGCAGCAGGCCCGGCACCCAATTGATGTAGAAAATGGAGGGCCAGCCATACAGCTCGCTCAGGTAGCCGCCCAGGGTCGGGCCCATGGACGGCGCCAGGGTCGCGGTCAGGCCGAAGATGGCCATGCCGGTGGCGCGCTTGGAGGCCGGCAGCTTGGCCATCACCAGCGTCATGGCCATGGGGATCAGGGCGCCGCCGGTGAAGCCCTGCAGCATGCGGAAGGCGATCATGGACGGCAGGTTCCAGGCGAAGCCGCACAGCGTGGAAAAGCCCAGGAACAGCGCCGTGGTGCCCATCATGTAGGCGCGCATGCCGAACACGCGGGTCAGCAGGCCGGTCATGGGAATCACGATGATTTCCGCCACCAGGTAGGCGGTGGCGATCCAGGAACCCTCCTCCTGGGTGGCGGACAGCGTGCCGAGGATATCCTTCAGCGAGGAGTTGGTGATCTGGATGTCGAGCACCGCCATGAAGGCGCCCAGCATGCCGGCCGCCACTGCGATCCAGGTGCGGCCGGACACCTTCTCGCCCACGGCCGGCGGACCCAGCGGCCTGGCGCCGGCGGGCAGTTGTTGTGTGGTGCTGCTCATGTCGGAACCCCGCGCTTACTGCTTGATCTTGACTTCGGCAATGGCCGACATGCCCGGCACCAGGCGGCCACTCAGAGCCTTCACGTCTTCCGGCTTGAAGGTGATCTTGACCGGCACGCGCTGTACGATCTTGGTGAAGTTGCCGGTGGCGTTATCGGCCGGCAGCAGTGCGAACTGGGCGCCCGAAGCCGGGGCGAAGCTGTCCACCTTGCCGATCAATTCCTTGCCGGGGATGGCGTCGATGGTGACCTTCACTTCCTGGCCGGGCTTCATGCTGGCCAGCTGGGTTTCCTTGAAGTTGGCGGTCAGCCATACGTTTTCCTGCACGATGGCGGTCAGCGACTGGCCGGCCGTGACGCGCTGGCCCACTTCCAGGGTGCGCTTGCCGATGCGGCCCGACACCGGCGCCACGATCCTGTTGTAGGCCAGCTGCTGCTGGGCGTCCTTCAGCTGCACCTTCAGCACATTGACC
The DNA here is from genome assembly GCF_053572355.1 of Duganella kummerowiae. Classification (NCBI taxonomy): domain Bacteria; kingdom Pseudomonadati; phylum Pseudomonadota; class Betaproteobacteria; order Burkholderiales; family Oxalobacteraceae; genus Duganella; species Duganella kummerowiae. The sequence continues at coordinate 59,025 of NZ_JBKFEH010000010.1, read as the reverse complement.
TGGGCTTTCAGCACGTCGCGTGCGGCGGTGGCCGAGGCAATCTGCGACTTGGCGGCGGCAGCGCTGTCGCGGCGCGCGGCCACGTCGGCGGTGGCGCTGGCGCGGGCCGCCACGGCGGCGTCCAGTTCGGCCTTGGACACGGCTTTCATCTGGCTGTTGTACAGCTGGCCGTAGCGCTCGGCGTCCTGTTTGGCGCGCACCAGCTGGGCTTCCGACTGGGCCACCTGGGCGGCGGCGGCGCTGGCCTGGGCTTTCACCTGGGCGATCTGGGCGTCCTGCTGCTGCACCTGTTGCTCGGCGCTGGCGATCTGGGCCTGGATCTGCTCCACTTTCACGCCCTGGTCGAACGGATCCAGGTCGGCGATCGGGTCGCCCGCCTTCACCATCTGGTTGTCATCGATGTAGACCTTGGTCACCACGCCGGCAATGCGCGACGAGACCGGGTGCACGTGGCCGGCCACGTAGGCATTCTCGGTCTCGACGAAGTTGGCGCTGCGGTACCACATATGGCCGCCAACGCCGATGGCCACGGCGGCCACCACGGCGGCGCCGATCAGCACCTTGCGGTTGGACTTGGCAGGGGCTGCTGGAGCGGCGGCCGGCGCGGGCGCGGCGGTCGGAGGCACGGCGCTGAGCACTTTTTGGTCTGCTTGGGGGGTGGACATGGGCTACTCCAGGGAATAAATGAAATGAGATAGGTGCATTATTGGCGAGCTGCCGGCCAAAGTCAAGAAATGAAACGATTGCATTTCATTTTAATTTGGCCGACAATACAGGCCATGAATACGACCACACCCACGGCTGCCGCAGAACCGGACCTGGATTGTCCGGAACTGAACGGGGTCAATATCAGCGACGCCATCCTGCCCTGCCTCAAGCCGCCGGCCGGGCGGCCGCGCGCCGCCGACAAGGAGGCGCGCCTGCTGGCGCTGCTGGAGACGGCCGGCCGCCTGTTCCTGGAAAAGGGCTACAGCAAGGTCAGCCTGGAGATGATCGCCCGCGAGGCCCACGTGGCGGTGCGCACCATCTATGTGAAATTCGGCGGCAAGGCCGGGCTGCTGCAGGCCGTGATCGCGGCCGGACGGGCGCGCTTCTTCGCCGGCATGGACAGCATGGAAACCGACAGCCGCCCGCTGGAAGCCATCCTGGACGGGTTCGCCCTGCGCTTCCTGGACCTGGTCAGCGCTCCGTCCTTTCTCAGCCTGCACCGCATGGTGGTGGCCGAGGCCATCGCCATCCCGGAACTGGCCGAATCCTTCTTCGAGGCCGGTCCCAAGCGCACCCGCGACGAGCTGACCAAGCTGTTTTCACGGCCCGACATCCGCGCCCGCTTGCGGCCCGAGCTCGGCACCGAAGTGCTGTGCGTGCACCTGCTGAACTGCATCATGGGCGACAGCATGATGCGCATGCTGTTCCCGCGCGCGCAGGACCCGGACGAGGCGTCACTGCAGGCGCAGGCACGGCTGGGCGTCGATCTCTTCCTGCGCAGCGTATTGCGCTAAGAAATGTGCGTTGGTACGCAGAGAAACTTTATCATTTGGTCTATACTGGTTTTTTTAGCATGGAGCCATTATGAGCAAGAGTAATCGACTGGACTGGAGCCGGCAGGTATCCCTGCTGAACGAAAGCATCAAGACCTTCCAGGCCAATCCTGGTGAGGAACAGCTGGACGCCGCCATCAAGCAGCTGCAGGCGTATGCCGAGGCAGCCCGCAACGGCGGCATCGAAATCCCCAGCCAATTCATCGCCAGCTAAACCACCACTCCCGGGCCGCCGTCCGCGCGGCCCGCATTCCACTCTCTTACCTCTTTACTTCACGGACGGTCGCGACGCGTAAGTCCAGCACGCCAGCGCCAGCAGGAAGCAAGCCAGTTCCACCCCTCCCAGATGCAGGGCGCTATCGAATACCAGCGGCGCCACCAGGCCGGAAATGGCCGTGAACACCAGCATCTGGATGAAGGTCACCAGCGAGGCGCACAGGCCGCGCATTTCGGGGAAGATGTCCAGCGTGGCCAGGTTCATGGACGGCAGGCTCAAACCCAGGCCAAAGGCGAACAGCATCATGGGCAGCACGCACCACGGCAGCAGCGGCGGCAGCAGGCTGTTGTAGCCCACGTTGGCCAGCGCCGCCACGCCCAGGCAGATCATCCCCAGCCGTATCACGCGCGCGGGCGCCATGCGCGTAGCCAGGCGCGCGCTGGCGGCCGAACCGATCACCAGCCCGCCTATCATGGGCACGAACAGCCAGGCAAAGGCGGTCTCCGGCAGGCCCAGGATGTTGACCACGTAGCTGGCGCCGGAGGCGATGTAGATGGCCTGGCCGCCAAAGGCGCAGCTGACCGCCAGCGCCCCGGCCAAAAAGCGCGGATGGCGCAGCGCGCGCCCGTAGTTGCGCAGCAAAATCGCCGGATGGAATGCGATCCGGCCTGCCGGCGGCAGGCTTTCCGCCACGCCGCGCCAGGTGGCCAGCAGCAGCACGGCCCCCACCAGGGTCAGGAAAAAGAACACGGAACGCCAGCCGAAGGCCGCCTGCAGGTAGCCGCCCATCACCGGCGCGATGGCCGGCGCCAGCCCGAACACCATGGTGATGTGGGCCATCAGGCGCTGCGCATCGGCGCCCTGGAAGCGGTCGCGCACGATGGCCTGGCCCACCACCCGCCCGGCCCCGGCCGACAAGCCCTGCAGCACGCGGAATACCAGCAGCCAGCCGAAGCTGGGCGCGAACGCCGCCCCGGCCGAGGCTAGAGTGAACATGACCAGCGACACCAGGATCACGGGCCGCCGCCCGAAGGCGTCGGACAGCGTGCCGTAGAACAAACTCATGAAGGAGAACGCCAGCAGGTAGGCGCTCAGCGTCTGCTGCACGGTCGCCATGCCGACCCCGAATTCGGCTCCGATCGCGTGGAGGGATGGCAGGAAGGTATCGACGGAAAAAGCGCCTATCATCGCCAGGCCGGCCAGCGTGATGGTGAGGGTCCAGGAATACAAAATAAGTCCAGCTAGTTAATCAGGCTGCCTGACTATATCAGAATTACAAACAATCAGCCGGATGAGCTTTGCCTGCAATATATGCACGCTTGCACATGCTAATATTTTAGTATCCCAACTCAGCCCGTCCAAGCATGCCGATTTTCTGGCGCCCTGCCCTGCTCCTCGCCTTGTTGGCCGGCCCGGCGCACGCCGCCACCATAGCCTTGTCCGGCCCGCAAGGCGCCGCCACCGTCCTGGCCGAGGATGACGCCACCATGCGCCTGGCCGCCGACCTGCTGCGGCGCGACCTGAAGGCCGTCGCCGGCCGCGAGGTACGCACCATCACCCGGCTGGACGATTGCGCCCGGGTCTGCATCGTCATCGGCCGGCATGACGCACCGCTGCTGCGCCAGCTGGCGCAGCGCGAGCAGCTGGACTTCGCCCCGCTCCAGGGCGAATGGGAGCGCTACGTGCGCACCGTCGCCACGCCTAAGGGCAAGCCCGGCACGCAGCTGCTGGTGATCGCCGGTTCCGACGCGCGCGGCGCCATCTACGGCGTGGTGGACCTGACCCGCGACCTGGGCGTCTCGGCCTGGGAATGGTGGGCCGACGTCACGCCCACGGCGCGCAGCAAGGTAGAGGTCAGCGCCGCACGCATCGTCTCCCAACGACCCTCGGTGCGCTATCGCGGCATCTTCCTCAACGACGAGGATTGGGGCCTGCAGCCCTGGGCCGCCCGGACCCACGACCCGGTGCACGACATCGGCCCCACCACCTATGCCCGCATCTTCGAGCTGCTGTGGCGCCTCAAGGCCAACACCATCTGGCCCGCCATGCATGACTCCACCAAACCCTTTTACCAGATCGAAGGCAACGCCAGGACAGCCAGCGAGTACGCCATCGTGGTCGGCACCTCGCACGCCGAGCCCATGATGCGCAACAACGTGCGCGAATGGCAAAAAAGCGATGGCGCATTCAACTTCTTCACCAACCGCGACGCCCTGGTGCGCTACTGGGAGCAGCGCGTACATGAGGTCAAGGACCACGAAAACATCTACTCGGTGGGCATACGCGGCGTGCACGACTCGGCCATGGAGGGTGCAACCACCGTGGACCAGGCGCGCGAGGGCGTGGCGGGCGTTATCGATATCCAGCGCGGCCTGCTGTCGCGCGCAACCGGCAAGCCGCCGGCACAGGTGCCGCAGGCGCTCACCGTGTACAAGGAGGTGCTGGACATCTACAACAGCGGCCTGCAGCTCCCGGACGACATCACCCTGGTCTGGCCCGACGATAACTATGGCTACCTGCACCAGCTCAGCACCCCGGCAGAGGCCAGGCGCGGCGGCGGCGCGGGTATCTACTACCACCTGTCCTACTGGGGCCGCCCGCATGACTACCTGTGGCTGGCCACTACCCATCCGGGCCTGGTGCGCGACCAGCTGCAGCGCGCCGCCGCTACCGGGTCCGACCGCCTCTGGATCGCCAACGTGGGCGACATCAAGCCCGGCGAATACCTGACCCAGTACTTCCTCGACCTGGCCTTCGACCACCGCCTGCTGGGGCAAGGCGCCAGGCAGCACCTGCAAGCCTGGACCGCCATCCAGTTCGGCCAGCGCCAGGCCGGCGCCATTGCCGACATCCTGCAGGAATATTACGACCTGGCCTGGGAACGGCGCCCGGAATTCATGGGCTTTAGCCAGACCGAACCCACCACGCCCACGCGCCAGACCGACTACCTGCAGTCCGGTGGCGAGGAAGCCGAGCAGCGCCTGGCGCGCTACCAGGCGCTCACACTGCGCGCGCAAGCCGTCGCCGCCGACCTGCCAGCCGAACGCCAGGACGCCTACTACCAGCTGGTGCTGTACCCGGTGCGCGCCGCCGCCAGCCTGAACACGCGCATCCTCAAGCTGGACCTGGCCGCGCAATACGCCCGCATGGGGCGGCCCTCGGCCCAGCTGTACGCGCGCCAGGCGCAGGCCGCGCAGGACGCCATTGCCGCCGATACGGCGCACTACAACGCGCTCAAGGGCGGCAAGTGGCGCGCCATGATGGACGCTGCTCCGCGCCGCCTGCCGGTGTTCCTGCCACCGCTGTTCCCCAGCTACGGCAAGCCGGCGCGCAGCGACTGCGGCCTGGCCTACCCGACGCCGCTGTCGGCACAGGGCGCCACGCTGGCCTACACCAGCGGCCGTCCCGAGACCAAGACCCTGACCGTGATCCAGTATGGCGCCACGCCGCTGGACTGGTCGGCGTCTGCGCCGGCGGGACTGGGGCTGTCCGCCAGCGGCGGCAAGCTGGAGGAAGCCAATGGCTACGAACAGCGCATCGACGTGCGCTACGACGGCAAGGGCGCCGTCACGCCGCTGCGCATCCGCTGCGGCGCGGCGCAACTGCAAGTCAAGGTACAGCTGGCGCCCGGCGCGCCGGACGGATTGGCCACCGAGCACGAGAGCATCATCACCCTGCCCGCCGCCACGGCCAGCGCAAGCGCAGGCTGGTCCGCCATCGACGTGGGCAGCTTCGGCACGGCCATGCGCTCGGACTTGTCCCTGCCCTCGCGCGATGCGGCGCAGGCCGAAGCCGCACCGGCGCTGCGCTACGCCTTCCAAAGTAACAGCAAGGGCGCGGCCCGGCTGAAAATCGTCGCGGTGCCGGTGCATCCCCTGACCGCCGGCAATCAGCTGCGCATTGCCGTGCGCATCGACCAGCAGCCCTGGCAGGTGCTGGACTATGCCACCCACGGCCGCAGCGACGAATGGAAGAACAATGTGCTTTCCAACGCCGCCGTGCGCACACTGGCGCTGCCCGATTTGCCCCCGGGCCGCCACCAACTGGCCATCCATGCGCTTGATCCCGGTTTCGTGCTGGACCGGGTGGAAATCAGCTACGACGGCGCCCCGGTGTACTACGGGAAGGCGGCGCTGCGCTGAAAACACTGCTTTTGTGCAACGCAAAATATCACTCGATTTTCGTGTAAAACCGCGCTAACATAAACTTCGTACACCATGATTTTCTTCAGGAGATCAGCATGGAAGGCACGGTCGGATTCACGGACAAGCACTGCCGCATCGCCGTCGAAACGGACGGCGGCTACAGCGTCTGCAACCTCCTGGTCGGCAACGCGTCACCGGGGGATGTTCTCTGCGGCAAGCTCGATCAGGAAGGCAGCACCGGGCGCTGGTTCAACCTCACCTCGGCCACCCGCATGGTGGTGTATGTCGAATCAGCCCACGTCTCGCGCGACGACGCTTGCCAGCTGCTCAGCGCGGCTTAGCATCCCAGGGCGCCACCGGGCCGCCGAAGCGCTGCGCCAGGAAATCCACCAGCAGGCGCAAGGCCAGCGGCTGGTGCTGGCGCGATAGATAAATCGCGTGTATGCCCAGCACTTCCGGCTCCTCGTCCGGCAGCAGCTGGACCAGGCGGCCGCTGCGCACATCATCGCCCAGGTAGTAAGTCGGCAGCATGGCGATGCCGGCGCCGGACAGCACGGCGCGCCGCAGCACCGAGGTTTCGTTGGTGTGGAAAGTCCATTGCACGGGCGCCTCGCGCGTCACCCCATCGCGTGTGAACCGGTACTGCTTGCCGATGCCGAAAGCGTGCGCGATGCAGCGGTGCTTGCGCAACTCGTCCACCGTGACCGGCACGCCGTAGCGCTCCAAATACTGGGGCGAGGCGCACAGCATGGAGCGGCACCGCGCCAGCGGGCGCGCGATCATGGCCGGGTCCAGCGTGTTGGTGATGCGTACCGCCAGGTCGACCCGGTCGCCCACCAGGTCGGCCGCCTTGTCGCCCACCGACAGCACGATTTCCACCTGCTCGTACAGGCGCTGGAAGTCCACCAGCGCGTCCGTCAGCTGGGCGTCGGCAAAGGAGCTGGCCGTGGTCACGCGCAGCACGCCGGCTGGTTCGCGGCTGCGCTCGGCCGCCAGGTGGCGCGCCTCCTCCGCGATATCGAGCATCTGGCGGCAGGCCGGCAGCGCCGCCAGCCCGGCGTCGGTCAGGCTGACCTTGCGCGTGGTCCGGTGCAGCAGGCGCGCGGCAAACCATTCCTCGATGGCCGCCAGGTAGCGGCTGACCATGGCGGCCGACATGTCCAGGTGCTCGGCCGCCTGGGTCAGGCTGCCCCGGTCAGCCACCGCCACGAAGACTTTTGCTGCCGTCAACCTATCCATTTCATCGATCCACGCAATAAATAATCAATTACAGTGAACTTTATCAAATAGTTCGCCGGACTTACAGTGTGCTCACTACAACCACACTGAAAGCCCAGCATGTCCTACACCAGCAAATTCCTGCGCCTCGTCTTCCCAGCCATGGCCGTGATGGCCGCCGGCGCCGCCAGCGCCGCCGACACCCCGCCCCTGACCATCAAGGTCTACAACGCCGACGCCAACAGCTTCCACGTCAACGCCGTGGTGGTCAGCGGCAAGAGCGAAGCACTGGTGATCGACAGCGGCTTTACCCGCGCCGATGCCCTGCGCGTGGCCGCCAACGTGCTGGACAGCGGCAAGACCCTGAAAACCATCCTCGTCAGCAACGCCGATCCCGATTACTACTTCGGCGCCGAGACCCTGAAAACCATCTTCCCGCAAGCGCGCGTGGTGGCCACGCCTGCCGTGCGCGAAAAAATCCAGGCCAAGCTGGCCGGCAAGCTGGCTTTCTGGGGGCCGAAGATGGGCGCCAACGCGCCGCGCCAGCCCATCGTGCCGGAAGCCCTGTCCGGCAACACGCTGAGCGTGGATGGCGAAACCGTTGAACTGCGCGGCACCACGGGCGAACTGGCGCATCGGCCCTACGTCTGGATCCCGTCGATCAAGACCGTGGCAGGCAATATCGCCATCTTCGGCAACCTGCACGTGTGGACTGCCGATACGCAGAAGGCCAGCGAACGCAAGGCCTGGCTGGCGCAGCTCGATGAGATCGAAGCCCTGCATCCGGCCACCGTCATCCCTGGCCACATGGCGGCCGGCACGGCGCTGGACGTGAGCGCCGTGCGCTACACCCGCAACTACCTGCAGCGCTTCGAGAGCGAAGCGGCCAAGGCCCGCAACAGCGCCGAACTGATCGCCGCCATGCAGCAAGCCTATCCGCAGGCCGGCCTGGGCATCGCGCTCGACATCGGCGCCAAGGTCAACAAGGGCGAGATGCAGTGGTAAGCCTGCGGCGGCAAGCGGGCGCCATCAAGCGGCCGGCTTGCCGTTGACGGTGACGTTTTCCTTCACCACGTTAGTGGCGCCCGTCACCTGGAGCTGGGCCTGCCCCAGCGTCACGTCGAAGTCCTTCAACAGGATGTCGCTGATGGTGGTCTGGCCTGGATTGGGCTGGATGGCGCCAAAGCTGCCGAAGCGTCCCTTGACGCCGATCGCGCTGATGTTGCGCACCGTGGACTTGGGCGGCGCCTCGCCCTTCAAGTCCTTGTACTGGCTCCAAGGGACGATGGAAATGATGCGCCCGTCCCGCGCATCCAGCGTGATATTGCGGATGTGGATGTTCTCGTAGCGCTGCGGCGTATCCGGCCGCAGCTTCAGGTGCAGCACGATGCCGACATCCTGCACCGTGCAGTTTTCCACGATGACGTCGCGCACGATGGTCGCCTCGCTGCCGGCCGTCATCATGGCGTGGCCGCGCCTGAACACGCAATTGCGCACCAGGATGTGCTCGACAGGCGGGCTGTCCTGGTCTTCCATGGCGCGCGGGCCCTTGGACCCCTTGGCGGCAATGCAGTCGTCGGTGACGGAGAAATGGCAGCCTTCCACCAGCACGTTCTGGCAGCTGTCCAGGTCGATGCCGTCCGTGCTGGGCGCTTGCTTGTAGTCGTCCGGCACCTGGAAGCGGGCGTTGCGCACCACCACGTCCTGGCAGCGGTACAGGTGCAGATTCCAGAATTGCGAATCCTTGAAGGTGACGCCCTCCACCACCACCCCGCGCGAGTTGTCGATCAGCGCCAGACGCGCGCGCGGCACGCCCAGGTTGGGGAAGTTGCCCTGGTCCTTGACCTGGGCGCGCAGCTTCCAGAACAGGTCCCAGATCGGGCGGCCGGCGCCGTCCAGCGTGCCTTGCCCGGTGATCCTCAGGCCGTCGCAGCCGCTGGCGTTGATCAGGGCCGGATTGAACTTGTCCTCGAAGTGGCCTTCGATGCGGGTGCGACGGGGCGGGAAGTTGCTCATGTCGGTCGAGCACTTCAGCACCGCGCCCTGGTCCAGATGCAGGTGCACGCCGGGCTTGAGGAACAGCGCGCCGCTGACAAAGACGCCAGGCGGCACCACCACCGTGCCGCCCCCCTGCGCGGCCAGCTGGTCGATGGCGGACTGGATGGCCCGGGTGTTGATGGTGGCGTCGTCTGCCACGGCGCCGAAATCGGTGATGTTGGCGCGTTTGGGTTCCTGGGCAATTGCCGGGACGGCGGCCAGCAGGGGCGCGGCAAGCATGGACAGGGTCAAACGGCGGCGGGTGATGGCGTTGGTGGTCATGGAAACCTTCCGAGATGGGTGACGATCGCCATGCTAAGGCAAGCAGCCCGGATAGAGCGCATTTTGTGGTTCAATTTGCTGATTATTGGACCCTCGGCATGGGACTGCCTGTCATATGGGCTACTGTCAGCCTGGGCGCGATTCCGGTATCATTCAGCATGAGCACGATTTCTTTCTCTCCTTTCGTCATCGGCGTTGCCGGCGGCAGCGGCAGCGGCAAGTCCACGGTGTCGCAGCAAGTGCTGGCTTCGTTTGGCGCCGACATGGTCTCGGTGGTCATGCAGGACGATTACTACTGCGACCAGACCCACCTCACCCCGGAAGTGCGCCGCCAGCAGAACTACGACCATCCCCAGGCTTTCGACTGGCCCCTGCTGGTGCAGCACGTCCAGGCCCTGCGCAATGGCGAGCCGATCGCCATGCCGGAATACGATTTCACCATCGACAACCGCTCCGACCGCACCATCCCCGTCAAGCCGGCCCCGGTGATCGTGATCGAGGGCTTGTTCGCCTTGTACGACCCCGACTTGCGCGACATGATGTCGCTGAAAATCTACGTCGACACCGCTTCCGACATCCGCTTCATCCGCCGCATGCAGCGCGATATCACGGAGCGCGGACGTTCGGTGGAAAGCGTGGTCAGCCAGTACCTGGGCACCGTGCGGCCCATGCACAAGCAGTTCATCGAGCCGACCAAGCGCCATGCCGACGTCATCATTCCACATGGCGCCAATGGGCCGGCGGTGGACATGATCACCACCAAGGTGGCCAGTGTGATCGGGCAGTTGCAGCGGCCGTAATAGCGCCCGGGGCCTGCCGCTGCGGCCGCAGTTCCGGTATCATTCGGCATGAATACGATTTCTTTCCAACCGTTTATCATTGGTGTCGCAGGCGGTAGCGGCAGTGGCAAGTCCACCGTGTCCCAGAAAGTGCTGGCCGCGTTCGGCTCGGAGATGGTCTCGGTAGTGATGCAGGACGACTACTATTGCGACCAGACCCACGTCAGCCCCGAAGTCCGCGACCAGAAGAATTACGACCATCCCGAGGCCTTCGAGTGGCCCTTGCTGGTGCAGCATGTCCAGGCCTTGCGCAATGGCGAGGCGATCGACATGCCCGAGTACGACTTCACCATCCACAACCGCTCCACCCGCACCATCCGCGTCAAGCCGGCGCCGGTGATCGTGATCGAGGGGCTGTTCGCCCTGTATGACCCGGATTTGCGCGACATGATGTCGCTCAAGATCTTTGTCGATACCGCGTCGGATATCCGCTTCATCCGGCGCATGCAGCGCGACATCACTGAGCGCGGGCGCTCGGTGGCCAGCGTGGTCGGGCAATACCTGGAGACCGTGCGGCCCATGCACAAGCAATTCATCGAGCCGACCAAGCGCCATGCCGATATCATCATTCCGCACGGAGCCAATGGGCCGGCGGTGGATATGATTACCACCAAGGTGGCTAGTGTGATTGGGCAGGCGCAGCGGGATTGAGGTTCATGTCACCAATCTCAACGCAAGTTTAGATAGCGCAGAACCACACCCTACGAGAACGTTCATGCTTGGCTTTCGCCAACAGAACGTATGGAGGGTAGGTATGCGCAGCTCATCGCATGTGAAATGGACGCTGTTTGTAGCGTTAGTTAGCTCTCACTTGATCCTGACTTGGTTTGCGGTCGAATTGATGTGGGATTTCTGGCTCATCGCTGCGATGGGACCGGCTCTGATACTGGAATGGATGGGGATGAAGTTGTCTTCCTGCGCCAATTTCATATGCCTTCCCAGTGGAGTCGGCTGGGCTTTTTGCCTGCTAGGCTGGGTCGGATTTCACTATCTGGCTGCTTCGTTGATCAGTATGGCAGTCAACCGGGTGCATGCACGCCTAACCAGCGCTTAGTTTTTGCTGAACGGCATTTTTGATCGCTATGTGGCCGACTTTCGACTTTTGTCTTTTTTACTATCCAGCACCGTCAGCTGCAGCGGCCAGATTGAGCATAGGAATAACAGGCATGCGGGAACAAAGAAGAAAAGGCCCGGAAAGTGCAATCTTTGCTCTTCAGGGGTTCGCAAAAGCGAGATGCCCACGCCCAATGGTATTGCGAGCAGTAAACCGCCGAACCAATATTGCCACCGAGATGTGGCAAGACGCCGTCCAAATATGGCGACGTAAAAGAAGCCGGATGCCAGAATAAAAGCAGCCAGAGGTGTAGTCAGCAATGGCGAGAAGGTGGGGACCGTATCCTGAGGCGCTGCGCCACCGAGTAGCGCCAGCGGGATGCTTGCGACGACTATAAGGCATCCAAACGTCATTGAAATGCCGCGAATGGTGTTCGACAGCAGGGTCGAAAATTTCATGATCGACAAAGGCAGTGGTTGATTGTCAATATTATATCGCGCTCTGGGGCCTGCCGTCGTTTTCTAGTCAGGAATTTTGCGCTTTGCCCCGGCGCCTCCCGGCGCGCCACCGCGCAGCGGTGGCAGATGGGCGATTCGGAGAGGGCTCCGCTTGCAAGCGGAGCCCTTCGAATCCCCCGCGCAAGGCCCGCAGGGGCCTTGCTTCTCTCCGCCATGAAACAAATGCAAAAAGGCCACCCGAGGGTGGCCTTTCTACATTTGTGTTCCTGGCGGAGAGAGGGGGATTCGAACCCCCGATAGGCTATGAACCTATACACGCTTTCCAGGCGTGCGACTTAAACCACTCATCCATCTCTCCTGCTCTCCCGCATTCGGGAGCGGCGTATTATAGCAAAGATTTTCCGTACCACCAACCCTTTTCCAGGCCGCGTTACGAAGTCTCCTTGAGCTGCTCCAGGATCGCCGGATTCTCCAGGGTCGACACATCCTGCGTGATCGTCTCGCCCTTGGCCAGCACCCGCAGCAGCCGCCGCATGATCTTGCCCGAACGCGTCTTGGGCAGGTTGTCCCCGAAGCGGATTTCCTTCGGCTTGGCGATCGGACCGATCTCCTTGCCGACCCAGTTGCGCAGCTCCAGCGCCAGCTTCTTCGCTTCCTCACCGGTCGGCCGCGCCTGCTTGAGCACCACGAAGGCGCAGATCGATTCGCCCGTCGTGTCGTCCGGCTTGCCCACCACCGCCGCCTCGGCCACCAGCGGGTTGGCCACCAGCGCCGATTCGATCTCCATCGTGCCCATGCGGTGGCCCGACACGTTCAGCACGTCATCGATGCGCCCGGTAATGGTGAAGTAGCCGGTATCCTTGTTGCGGATGGCGCCGTCGCCGGCCAGATACATCTTGCCGCCCAGCTCCTCCGGGAAGTAGCCGGCCTTGAAGCGGTCCGGATTGTTCCAGATGGTCCGTATCATGGACGGCCACGGACGCTTCACCACCAGGATGCCGCCCTGCCCGTTCGGCACGTCATGCCCGACCTCGTCCACGATGGCCGCCATGATGCCCGGCAGCGGCAAGGTGCAGGAACCCGGCACCATCGGCGTCGAGCCCGGCAGCGGGGTGATCATGTGGCCGCCCGTCTCGGTCTGCCAGAAGGTGTCCACGATGGGGCAGCGCTCGCCGCCGACCTGCGTGTAGTACCACATCCACGCTTCGGGATTGATGGGCTCGCCCACCGTGCCCAGCAGGCGCAGCGAGGACAAATCGAAATTCTTCGGATGCACCTTGGCGTCCACGTCCGAGGCCTTGATCAGCGACCGGATCGCCGTCGGCGCCGTGTAGAAAATGCTGACCTTGTGCTTGGCGATGGTCTCCCAGAAGCGCCCCGCGTTGGGATAGGTCGGCACGCCTTCGAACACCACTTGCGTCGCGCCCACCGCCGTTGGGCCGTAGGCGATGTAGCTGTGGCCCGTCACCCAGCCGATGTCCGCCGTGCACCAGTACACGTCGGACGGCTTGATGTCGAAGCTCCACTTCATGGTCAGCGCGGCCCACAGCAGGTAGCCGCCCGACGAGTGCTGCACGCCTTTCGGGGTGCCGGTCGAACCGGAGGTGTACAGGATGAACAGCGGATGCTCGGCCTCCACCCATTCCGGCTCGCACTCGGCCGATTGGCCTTCCACCAGCTCGTGCAGCCACAGGTCGCGGCCTTCCTTGAAGTTGATGTTGCCGCCAGTGCGCTTGTAGACGATCACGTCCTTGATGGTGTCGCAGCCGCCCAGCGCCAGCGCTTCATCCACGATGGCTTTCAGCGGCAAGTGCTTGCCGCCGCGCGATTGTTCGTCAGCCGTGATCACCGCCACCGCGCCGGCGTCGATGATGCGCTCCTGCAGCGACTTGGCGGAGAAGCCGCCAAACACCACCGAGTGCGTGGCGCCGATGCGCGCGCACGCCTGCATGGCGGCCACGCCTTCCACCGACATCGACATGTAGATCACCACGCGGTCGCCCTTCTTGATGCCGCGCGCTTTCAGGCCGTTGGCGAACTTGCAGACCTTCTCGTGCAGCTGCTTGTAGGTGACGTTGGTGACCTGGCCGTCGTCGGCCTCGAAGATGATGGCGGTCTTGTCCGCGTTGCCGTTGGCGAGGTTGCGGTCCAGGCAGTTGTAGGAGACGTTCAGCTTGCCGTCCTCGAACCATTTGTAGAACGGCGCGTTGTCTTCGTTCAGGGTGCGGGTGAAGGGCTGCTTCCATTCGATGTGCTCCTTCGCCAGGCGCGCCCAGAAGCCTTCGTAGTCGGCTTCCGCTTCCGCGCACAGGGCGTTGTAGCCCTCCATCCCGGAGACCGCGGCCTGCGCCGCGAAGGCGGCCGGCGGGGCGAACACGCGGGATTCTTGTGGACCTTGCTGGGTGGTGGTGCTGCTCATGTTGGGTCTCCAGTGTAGTAATCGTTTGCTAATACCTTAACTGCCATCGCTTACTGATGCCTTACATAACGGCGCTGGCTGGACGGACAGCGCCTTGGCCATTCTACCAATCTTTCATTTGCGCCGACGGGCCCTGCGCCAGTGCGATTGCCCCTCAGCCCGTGTAAAATGTCGGCAGTTCGATTTTGCCCCTTTCCGGAGAACCGCCGCATGACCGATCCGTATTCCAAGAAACCAGAACCCAGACTGCGCCCCATCCCGGCCTTCATCTTCATGACGCGCTGGCTGCAGCTGCCGCTTTACATCGGCCTGATCCTGGCGCAATGCGTGTACGTGTTCCACTTCTGGGTCGAGTTGAAGGATCTGATCGGCGCCGCCATGGGCAATGAGGCTTCGCTGCAGCACATCTTCCAGGCCGTCGCCGTGCCGGGCGCGCCGGTACCGGACAAACTCAACGAGACCACCATCATGCTGGTGGTGCTGGGCCTGATCGACGTGGTCATGATCTCCAACCTGCTGGTGATGGTGATTATCGGCGGCTACGAAACCTTCATCTCGCGCATGAACCTGGAAGGCCACCCGGACCAGCCGGAATGGCTGTCGCATGTGAACGCCTCCGTACTGAAGACCAAGCTGGCCATGGCCATCATAGGCATCTCGTCCATCCATTTGCTGAAGACCTTCATCAACGCCGCCGTCTACGAGCCCAAGGTACTGATTTCGCAGACCGTGATCCACATCGTATTCCTGCTGTCGGCACTGGCCATCGCCTACACCGACCGCATTACGACCAACACCCACAACGAATCCAAACACCATTAATTCTCGCGAGAACATCATGACCATCATAAAGCAAGAAGACCTGATCGAATCCGTCGCCGCCGCCCTGCAGTACATCAGCTACTACCATCCGGCCGACTACATCGAGCACCTGGCGCGCGCCTACGAATACGAGCAGAGCCCGGCCGCCAAGGACGCCATCGCGCAGATCCTGACCAACTCGCGCATGTGCGCCGAGGGCAAGCGTCCGATCTGCCAGGATACCGGCATCGTCAACGTCTTCCTGAAGATCGGCATGGGTGTGCGCTTCGAAGGCTTCACCGGCACCGTCACCGACGCCGTCAATGAAGGCGTGCGCCGCGCCTACAACTACGACGACAACAAGCTGCGCGCCTCCATCGTGGCCGACCCGCACTTCGACCGCAAGAACACCAAGGACAATACCCCGGCCGTGGTCCACATGGAACTGGTCGAAGGCAATACCGTCGACGTCAAGGTCGCGGCGAAAGGCGGCGGCTCCGAGAACAAGTCCAAGATGATCATGATGAACCCGTCCGACTCGCTGGTGGACTGGGTGCTGAAAACCGTGCCGACCATGGGCGCAGGCTGGTGCCCGCCGGGCATGCTGGGCATAGGCATAGGCGGCACCGCCGAGAAAGCCATGCTGATGGCCAAGGAAGTGCTGATGGAAGACATCGACATGTTCGAACTGAAGCAGCGCGGCCCGCAGAACAAGCTGGAAGAACTGCGTATCGAACTGTGCGACAAGATCAACGCCCTCGGCATAGGCGCGCAGGGCCTGGGTGGCCTGACCACCGTGCTGGACGTGAAAATCATGACCTACCCGACCCACGCCGCCTCCAAGCCGGTCGCCATGATCCCCAACTGCGCCGCCACCCGCCACGGCCACTTCGTGCTGGACGGCTCCGGCCCGGCCTACATGACCCCGCCGCCGCTGTCGACCTGGCCTGATGTGTCGTGGGCGCCGGATACCGAGAAATCCAAGCGCGTCAACCTGGACACCCTGACCAAGGAAGAAGTCGCTTCGTGGAAGCCAGGCCAGACCCTGCTCCTGAATGGCAAGATGCTGACCGGCCGCGACGCCGCCCACAAGCGCATCCAGGACATGCTGGCCAAGGGCGAGCCGCTGCCGGTGGACTTCAAGAACCGCGTGATCTACTACGTGGGTCCGGTCGATCCGGTGCGCGACGAAGTGGTGGGTCCGGCCGGTCCGACCACCGCCACCCGCATGGACAAGTTCACCGAGATGATGCTGGAGAAGACCGGCCTGATCGCCATGATCGGCAAGGCCGAGCGCGGCCCGGCCGCCATCGAGGCGATCCAGAAGCACAAGTCGGCCTACCTGATGGCGGTGGGCGGCTCGGCCTACCTGGTGTCGAAAGCGATCAAGCAATCGAAGGTGCTGGGCTTTGCCGACATGGGCATGGAAGCCATCTACGAGTTCGAGGTGGAAGACATGCCGGTGACCGTGGCCGTGGATGCCTCCGGCACCTCGGTGCACAACACCGGCCCGAAAGAGTGGCAAGCCAAGATCGAGCAGCTGAACGTGCCCATCGTCACCGCCTGATCCATCACTCCGCATCGGCGGACCGCCGCGCACGCGGAAATCCGGGCACTACCCGGATTTCCTCCATGCTGAATCCGCGAACCCGCCGCCTGGACTCCCGCCGCGCCTCTCAACAAGGACACCCGAGTTGATCCCCCTGCCTCCCTTCAGCGATCCCGCCGACGCCCCGGTCGGCATCTTCGATTCCGGCGTCGGCGGCCTGTCGGTGCTGCGCCACATCCGCGCGCTGCTGCCCGCCGAACACCTGATCTACGTGGCCGACACCGCCCACGCCCCCTACGGCGACAAGACCGAGGACTACGTGGCCGGGCGCGCCCTGGCCGTGGCCGCCTTCCTGGTGGAGCGCGGCGTGAAGGCGCTGGTGGTGGCCTGCAATACCGCCACCGTGGCCGCCATCAAGGCTGTGCGGGCGCGCTATCCGGAATTACCGGTGGTGGGCGTAGAACCGGGCCTTAAGCCCGGCGCGGCCGCCACTCACAGCGGCAAGGTCGGCGTACTGGCCACAGCGCGCACCCTGCGCGGCGAAAAATTCCTGCTGCTGCGCGACCAGATCCACGCCGCCACCCAGGCCGAATTCCTGCTGCAGCCCTGCGTCGGCCTGGTGCAGCTGATCGAGGAAGGCCAGCTCGATACGCCGGCCACGATGGAACTGCTGCACCGCTACGTCGACCCACTGATCGCACAGGGCGCCGACACCCTGGTGCTGGGCTGCACCCACTACCCCTTCGTCAAGGATGCGATAGGCCAGGTGGCCGCGCAGGCTGCCGGTGGCCCCATCGAGCTGATCGACACCGGCACCGCCGTGGCGCGCCAGCTCAACCGCCTGCTGGAAGCCGGCGCCCTGCAGCGCCCGGCCGCGCAGGGCCAGATCGTCGGCTACACCACCGGCAGCGCGGCAGCCCTGGGCAGCGCCTTCCGCACCCTGCTGGGGCTGGAGGTGAAGGTGGAAGAACTTGCCATTTAGGCACCAGGAAAAATAATCCACAATAAGGGTTTGCATGAAAGCACCCCGGCTTGTATAATGCGGGCCTGCCGTTGCTAACGCGAAGGCAGTGAGAGAAATACACCAGTGGTGGCTGTAGCTCAGTTGGTAGAGTCCAGGATTGTGATTCCTGTCGTCGTGGGTTCGAGTCCCATCAGCCACCCCAAGATTTCAAGATCAAGCCGGCGCAAGCCGGCTTTTTCTTTTTCCGCGCCTGCCGGATATCGTTTCCCCGCTTGGTGGATTTCGCAATTGCCGCCCCCAGCACGGCCTCGCAGAATGTGGTCTGCATTCCCATCACGGAGACGACACCGATGCAGATCGAAAAGCCGGGCGCGGCGCTGGCCGCCGCCATGCTGCTGGCCCTGTCCGCCCACACCGCCTGGGCGCAGGGCATACGCACCATCACCGTGGACGCCAACGCACCCGCCACGCCGCGCGACAAGTTTGCCGACCTGTCGGTGGGCTCCGACTATCCCGGCACCCTGCTGCGCGAGGACAGCCTGGCGCAGCTGAAGACCGCCCACGATGAACTGGGCTTCCGCTACCTGCGCTTCCACGCCATCTTCCACGACGTGCTGGGCACCTACAAGGAAGTGGACGGCCAGGCGGTCTACGACTGGAGCAAGATCGATACCCTGTACGACCGCATGCTGAAGATAGGCATCAAGCCCTTTGTCGAACTGGGCTTCACGCCGCACGCCATGCGCTCGTCCGAGCAAACCATTTTCTACTGGAAGGGCAATACATCCCATCCCGATCCGGCCAAGTGGGCAGCCCTGGTGGACGCCTTCGTGCGCCACCTGCGCCAGCGCTACGGCGCCGAGGAAGTGCGCTCCTGGCCGTTCGAAGTCTGGAACGAACCCAACCTGGACGGCTTCTGGGAAAAAGCCGACCAGGCCGCCTATTTCGCCCTGTACGATGTCACCGCCCGCACCCTGAAGGCCATCGACCCCGCGCTGCGCGTGGGCGGCCCCTCGACAGCCGGCGCGGCCTGGGTGCCGGAATTCCTGGCCCATGCCAGGCAAAGCGGCAGCGCCGTCGATTTCGTCACCACCCATACCTATGGCGTGGACGGCGGCTTCCTCGACGAACAGGGCAAGGACGACACCAAGCTGTCCCCGTCCCCGGACGCCATCACGGGCGACGTGCGCCGCGTGCGCCAGCAAATCCAGGCCAGCCACCTGCCCAACCTGCCGCTGTACTTCACCGAATGGAGCACCAGCTACACGCCGCGCGACCCGGTGCACGATGCCTATCTCAGCGCGGCCTACATCCTGGACAAGCTGAAAGCCGCCCAAGGCCTGGCCCAGGGCATGAGCTACTGGACCTATAGCGACCTGTTCGAGGAACCCGGCCCGCCCACGGCGCCCTTCCAGGGCGGCTTCGGCCTGATGAACCCGCAGGGCATACGCAAGCCGGCCTGGTTCGCCTATAAATACCTGCACCAGCTGGGCGACACCGCCCTGGCCGGCGCCGACGCCCGCAGCCATATCGCCCGCAGCGGCCAGGCCCTGCAGGTGCTGGCCTGGGATTTCACCACGCCGCAGCAGGACCGCAGCAACCGGCCCTGGTACACCAGCGTGCAGCCGGCCACGCCGGCGCCCTCGCTGCGCCTGCAATTCCAGGGCCTGCGCCCGGGCCGCTACGCGGTGCAGATCGACCGCACCGGCTACCAGGCCAATGACGCCCATACCGCCTACCTGCGCATGGGCTCGCCCGTCACCCTGGACAGCAAGCAGCTGGCGCAGCTGCAGTCGCTGACGGCCGACCGCCCCGAAACGCGCACCGTGCGCGCCGACGCGCGCGGCCGGGCCGTGCTCACCATCCCCATGCGCCGCAACGACGTGGTGCTGGTCAAGCTGGCCCCCAAGAAAGACTTGTAATGCCTGGTTAATTATGAAAAGATCGCCCGCTTGTACTTACGGGGGATCCCCATGCATCAAGGCAGCACAGAACTCAAGCGGGGCCTCAAGAGCCGCCACATCCAGCTGATCGCCCTGGGCGGCGCCATCGGCACTGGCCTGTTCCTCGGCATCGCCCAGACCATACAGATGGCCGGGCCCTCGGTGCTGCTGGGCTATGCCGTGGCCGGCATGATCGCCTTCTTCATCATGCGCCAGCTGGGCGAAATGGTGGTCGATGAACCTGTGGCCGGCTCCTTCAGCCATTTTGCCGACAAGTATTGCGGCCACTGGGCGGGTTTCATGTCGGGCTGGAACTACTGGGTGCTGTATGTGCTGGTCAGCATGGCCGAGCTGACGGCGGTCGGCATCTACATCCAGTACTGGTGGCCGGGCATCCCGACCTGGGCGTCGGCGCTGGCCTGCTTCCTCATCATCAACGCCATCAGCCTCAGCAACGTAAAGGCCTTTGGCGAGATGGAATTCTGGTTCTCCATCATCAAGGTGGCCGCCATCGTCGGCATGATAGGATTTGGCGGCTGGCTGCTGCTGTCCGGCGCGGCCGGGCCGGAAGCATCCGTGGCCAACCTGTGGCGGCACGGCGGCTTCTTCCCCAACGGCGCCAGCGGCCTGGTGATGGCCATGGCCGTGATCATGTTTTCCTTTGGCGGACTGGAGCTGGTCGGCATCACGGCGGCCGAGGCCGACGATCCCGCGCATTCCATCCCGCGCGCCACCAACCAGGCCATCTACCGCATCCTGATCTTCTACATCGGCGCGCTGGGCATATTGCTGTCGCTGTATCCGTGGCAGAAGGTGGCCGGCGGCGGCAGCCCCTTCGTGCTGATCTTCCACGCCCTGAACAGCAACGCCGTGGCCCATGTGCTGAACGTGGTGGTGCTGACGGCCGCCCTGTCGGTCTACAACAGCTGCGTGTACAGCAACACCCGCATGCTGTACGGCCTGGCGCGCCAGGGCAACGCGCCGCGCCTGCTGCTGCGGGTGAACGCGCGCGGCGTGCCGCTGGCGGCGCTGGCGGTATCGGCCGGCGCCACGGCGATCTGCGTTGCGGTCAACTACTTCATTCCCGGCAAGGCCTTTGAACTGCTGATGGGACTGGTGGTGTCGGCC
Source organism: Duganella kummerowiae (assembly GCF_053572355.1). NCBI lineage: Bacteria > Pseudomonadati > Pseudomonadota > Betaproteobacteria > Burkholderiales > Oxalobacteraceae > Duganella > Duganella kummerowiae. Next base: position 38,430 of record NZ_JBKFEH010000010.1, on the reverse strand, counting down.
CTCATCATCAACTGGGGCATGATCAGCTGGATACACCTGCGCTTCCGTGCCGCCAAGCGCGCCGCCGGGCAGGCCACGGGCTTCCGCAGCCTGGGCTATCCGCTCACCAATTACCTGTGCATGGCCTTCCTGGCCGGCATCCTGGTGGTGATGTTCCTGACGCCGGACTTGCGCCTGTCCGTGTACCTGATACCGGCCTGGCTGGCGGCCCTGGCGCTAGGATACCGCTACCGCGCTGTTACATAAAATTCCCGCTGGCTATTGCCATGTGGAATTAGTTTGCGGCTACAATATGTATAGCCTTTGCATCCCCATGCAAAGCCAAACAGACCCTCTACAAGGATTGCCGCCGCGCCCAAGCGTCGCGCGGGGCATCAAAGCCAATGTCCGACATCAAACTCTCCGAAGTCAGCACCTACAGCAAGGATACTCCCGTAGGCCGCCCTGACACCGACGGCCGCGCCGGCGTGTTCGTCCCCACCGAGGCCTTTGACGCCGCCGCCAATGCCGCCATCCGCAAGGGTTCCGGCATTGTCGGCTTCGGCAACCCCGATGGCTCCCTCACCGTCTACTTCGAAGGCAACCGCTTCGACGAAACCAGCCTGCACAAGTGGGAAAACAAGGCCCGCAAGGCCTATGACCGCATGGTGATGAGCGCCCCCACCGTTTCCAAGGCCAAGATCGACGCCCGCATGCTGGAACAGATCGGCACCATCGACGGCATGGGCATCAATCTCAAGCGCCCGGAACGCCTGCAGCAATGGCTGGCGCTGGCCAATGCCCTCGATACGGCGCCGGCCGACGCGGTGGTAGTCTGGGGTAAGAAATAAAGAATTTTCAGTAGGAAATAACACGGCTTCTAGTCCTACAAGATCTCGGACTATAGGCCGATGCCGGCTCAGCCCTGCCTGTCCTATGCTGGAGTCATACCGACTTTCCATCCACCCAGGACCGACAGGAGCACACCATGGCACGCTATCTCCCCCTCGCATACGGTACCCTGCTGCTGAGCATTGCAGCCGTTTCCACCTACGTGGTGGTGTCCGACGACACCCCCACCATGACCGCCAGCCATACCTCGCTTTACCTGGTGCGCTAAAGTGCGGGCCCCAATAAAAAATCCCGCTGCGGCGCAAGCCCCAGCGGGATTTTCTATTGGTGTAGCAGTTGCTTAGCGGTGGTGGTAGCCGCCGCGGTAACCGCCCCTGTAGCCGCCCCAGCGGTGGCCCCAGTTGCCGAACACGAAGTCGAAACCGACCGTCACCGGCGGGTAGTAGTAGGACGGCGCGGCATACACGGGCGGCGCCACGTACACCGGGCTGTACACCGGCGATGCGTACACGGGCTCGGTGTACACCACGGTGGTCGATGCCTGTTGCTGCACCACCGGCTCGGTGCTGTACACCACGTTCGGGCTGCCGGACACCCGGTTGGACGGCTCCACCGACACCGTGTGCCACTGGTAGGGATCGGACGGCTGCACGACACGCGCATATTGCGGCTGCTGTACGGCGCAGCCTGCCAAGGCCGCCACGGCGGCCACTGCGAACAAAGCTTTCATGGTAAACATCCTCCTTGATTCCCGTACTATAAATCCGTTTCCGGGTCCCGTACGCAGATTTACAGCCTGTTACACGCCGCAGCAACACGAAATAAAAAAGGGACCGCAGCGCGGTCCCTTGCAAACGTCGGCTAGGCCGGCGGGGAAATAATCAGTCCAGTTTCCAGGCGTAGTCGACCTTGGTCCAGGTCTCGGCCGGGGCGCCATCCTTGGTGCCCGGCTTGAACTTGCAGGCGGACAGGGCCTTGATGGCGGCCTTGTCCAGGTTCTTGAAGCCGCTCGACTTGTCAATCTTGGAATCGGCCACGGTGCCGTCGGGTTTCACCAGGAACATCATGGTCACGGTGCCCTGCTCTTCATTCATCAGCGAGGCTTTCGGATATTCGGCCTTGCAGTTTTTGGAATCGAAGCTGGCCGGCACTTCGGCGGCGAAAGCGGAACCCGACACCACGGCGGCAGCAACCAGACCCATCAGAACTTTTTTAGTAGACATTTGTTTTCCCCAATAATTCAATGATTTATATGGACAACAGCTTGATTTATGCGGCGCCCCATGCGCCGCTCGCTACTACAAAAACTTACAGCTTCCAGGCGTAATCGACCTTGGCCCAGGTTTGCGCCACGGCGCCATCCTTGGTGCCCGGCTTGAACTTGCATGCGGTCAGGGCCTTGATGGCGGCCTTGTCCAGGTTCTTGAAACCGCTCGACTTGTCGATCTTGGAGTCCACCACGTTGCCATCAGCCCCGACCAGGAAGGCCATGCTGACGGTGCCCTGCTCTTCGTTCAGCAGCGAGGTTTTCGGGTATTCAGCCTTGCACTTGGAGGCGTCGACGGTGGCGGGCACTTCGGCGGCGAAAGCGGCGGCGCTGGTGGCGGTCAGGATGATGGCGGCGATAAATTTGTTCATGATATGGATTCCTACGATCTTGTTATTGGCAGCCGGTGGCTGCTGGGGTTCGATTCGGCCGGAAATCCCGGCCACTTAAAAAACTGAGAAACTGAACAACTAAAACTTAGAACTCTTCCCACTCGTCATTGCCGGCGGTGGCGGCAGCGGCGGCGACTTTCTTGGGACGGGCCGGCGCGGCGGGCGCTGCGGCCGGTGCGGCGGCGGCCAGCTTCTTGACCGGACGGGCCAGGGGCTTGACCACGGCCTTGACCGGGGCGGCCACGGCAGCCACAGGAGCCGGCTGGTCGCCTTCGGCCAGCTTGAAGATGCTGACCACGCGCTGCAGCTCGGAAGCCTGGTCCTGCAGGCTCTGGGCGGCGGCGGCGGCTTCTTCCACCAACGCGGCGTTCTGCTGGGTCATGGCGTCCATCTCGATGATGGACTGGTTGACCTGGGCGATGCCGGCGCTTTGTTCCTGGCTGGCGTTGGCGATCTCGCTCATGATGTCGGTCACGCGGCGCACCGAGGACACCACTTCATCCATGGTCACGCCGGCCTGGCCGACCAGCTTGGTGCCGGCGCCGACTTTCTCGACCGAGTCATCGATCAGCGACTTGATTTCCTTGGCGGCGCCGGCCGAACGCTGGGCCAGGTTACGCACCTCGGAAGCCACCACGGCGAAGCCGCGGCCTTGTTCACCGGCGCGGGCTGCCTCGACAGCGGCGTTCAGCGCCAGGATGTTGGTCTGGAATGCGATGCCGTCGATCACGCCGATGATGTCCACGATCTTCTTGGCGGAGGCGTCGATCGAGCTCATGGTGTCGACCACTTGCGAGACCACCTTGCCGCCGCGAATGGCGACGTCGGAGGCGGCCGAGGCCAGCTGGTTGGCTTCACGGGCATTGTCGGCGTTCTGCTTCACGGTCGAGGTGAGCTCTTCCATGGCCGAGGCGGTTTTCTCCAGCGAGCTGGCCTGCATTTCAGTACGCGAGGACAGGTCGATGTTGCCGGCGGCGATTTCACGCGAGGCGGTACCGATGGTCTCGGTGCCGGTGCGCACCTGGCCGACGATGCTGACCAGGCTGTTACGCATGGCGTCCATTTCGGACAGCAGGCTGTCTTTCGAAGCGCTGCTGGTGTCGATGGCGATCGACAGGTCGCCGTTGGCAATGCTGCCGGCAATGGAGGCGGTGTAGTCAGGCTCGCCACCGAGCTGCTTCAGCAGGCCACGGGTGATGATGATGGCGGCGGTCACGGAGATCGCCACGGCCAGCAGGCCCATGATGATCATGAAGGTGCGGGCGCTGGAAAAGCCGTTGGCGGCGTCCACCTGCATCTGGGCGTTGAGCTTGTCTTCCAGGCCGCCCAGGGATTCCAGAGCGGTCATCCATTTTTTCTGGGCCGGACGGATTTCCTTCACCAGCACGCGGGTGGCTTCCTCGGCCTTACCGGCCAGCCACAGTTCCGAGGCCTTGGCAATGGCCGGGAGGGCCACGGCTTCGCTTTCCTTCACGGTGGCCAGCAGGGCTTTTTCTTCCGCGCTGGATTCCTTGGCGAACTGGGCGCTCAGCTTGTTCTGTTGATCGGCGTATTTGGCAGCCAGATCCTTGATGCGGTTCAGGTCAGCTTCCATGTCGGCCGGATCGGCGATCATGGTCAGCACGCGCAGCGAGTTGATGCGTTCGCTGACGTTGTTGCGCATGTCGACCACCAGGCGCGACACCACATTGTTCACGCTGATCACGTGGTCGAGACGGTCCTGGATCTGCGCCATGCGCACGATGCCGACGGCGGTGACGGCGACCAGGAAGATCAGTACCAGGGCGAATCCGAGGCCCAGGCGCATACCGACTTTCATTTTGGATAAATTCATTTGGTCTCTTCGTAAGTGACACTGCTTATATTTCCCCAGGACCGCCGGCCTGCTCCTGTACGCCTGGCGGCCCCACCGTACCTTTGTGACAAGCACTTTTTTAGGCTTCGCCACACTTGACTGCGCATGCAAACTTGGCTGTTCCACCCCGGCCAACTAGCATTAAAACTGCCCTACACAGACGCAGAACAACGGTGGATATGTGTGTGTATTCGTGAATTATAGATGCAAATTTTTCCGTAGGGCAAGCAAATACTGCCTGAAAAATGCACAGTGAAGATTTCTGCGTGGAAATAACAACAGAAAATTATTTTTCTTGACGGAAATTAATTTTGGGTTTACCGCTGACGCAGATGCTGCGCTTGCACAGCGCAAGCCGCTCAGTCAGCAAACCTCAGGCGCGCAGGCGCGCGGCCGCTTCCAGCAGGAGCTGGGCGTCGCCTGCGGCGAGCTTCTTGGAGTCCGACAGGGTCTGGCGGAAGGTGCGCGCACCGGGCAGGCCTTGCATGAGGCCCAGCATGTGGCGGGTGATGGAATTGAGCTTCAAACCCAGCGGGCCATATTTGGCGAGCTGGGCCTGGATATACGGCACCATGGCCTGCAGCACCTGCTCGCGGGTGGGCGCCGGCGCCGCGCCGCCATAGTAGCGCTGGTCGAAGGTGGCCATCAGGAAGGGGTTGTGGTAAGCCTCGCGGCCCAGCATGACGCCATCCACATGCTGCAGGTGCACATCGATCTCGGCCTCGGTCTTGATGCCGCCGTTGATGATGATTTCAAAGTCAGGAAAGTCGCGCTTGAGCTGATAGGCGACCTCGTACTTCAGCGGTGGAATCTCGCGGTTTTCCTTGGGCGACAAGCCCTTCAGGATGGCGTTGCGGGCGTGCACGATGAAGGTCGTGCAGCCGGCCTCGGCCACCGTGCCGACGAAGTCGCGCACGAAGTCATAGCTCTCGTTCTTGTCGATGCCGATGCGGTGCTTGACCGTCACATCGATGCTGACGGCGTCGCGCATGGCTTTCACGCAGTCGGCCACCAGTTGCGGCTCAGCCATCAGGCAGGCGCCGAAAGCGCCCTTCTGCACCCGTTCCGAGGGGCAGCCGCAGTTCAGGTTGATCTCGTCATAGCCCCATTGCTCGCCCAGCCTGGCGCTGGTGGCCAGGTCGGCCGGATCGCTGCCGCCCAGTTGCAGGGCCACCGGGTGCTCTTCCTCGTTGAAGCGCAGGTGGCGCTCGACGTCGCCATACACCAGGGCGCCGGTGGTGACCATCTCCGTGTACAGCCAGGTGTGACGGGTGATGGCGCGGTGGAACATGCGGCAGTGGCGGTCGGTCCAGTCCATCATCGGGGCCACGGACAGGCGGCGGCCAGTCCCGATGGCGGGCGCGGCGGTGTCGGCGGTGGCAATGATGGTCATGACGGCAACTATATGGGAACTGATGAAGGGCCGTCATTATACGCCAGGCCGGCACGGAGCGCATGCGAGCCCGGCCGGAGCGCCAGCACGGCGCAGCCGCGCAGGCGGTGGATGGCATGACTACGCAGTCAGCCGGCTGAGCCGGCCCGCGCCGCCGCCGGCTGCAGGGCGCGGCGGGGCGAACTGGTCCGGCGCCGGTTTGCCCGCAGGCGGCACTCAGGCGATGTCGATGCGCTCGTGCGGATGCAGCAGCTCGTAGGGCTGTTCTTCCTGGTGCATGGGGATGTAGAAGTGCAGTCGCTTGCCGCGGTGGAATACGCCGCGCAGCTGGTTGCATTTGTTCCAGACGTGGGCATAGGGATCGCAGACTTCCACCAGCGCCCACGGACTGTCGCCGTCGCCCTCGCGCACCAGGCGCACGCCAACGACATGGAAGAAGCGCGACAGCTCATGCTGAATGCTGTCTTCAGTGACGTCGCCAGTCAGGCCGGACAGGATGATCTGCATGCGCCCTCCTCAGGCCACGATGTTGAGGCCGCCGTCCACATAGACGGTGCTGCCGGTCAGCCGCCTGGCGTAGGGCGAGGCCAGGTAGGCGCAGGTGGCGCCGACGTCCATGATGTCGACCAGCTCGCCGATCGGCGCGCGCGCCACCGCTTCCGACAGCAGCAGGTCGAAATCCTTCAGCCCGGACGCCGCGCGCGTCTGCAGCGGGCCTGGCGACACCGCATGCACGCGGATGCCGCGCGGTCCCAGCTCGAAGGCCAGGTAGCGGCAGCACGCTTCCAGCGCCGCCTTCACCGGCCCCATCACGTTGTAGTTGGCCACCACCTTCTGGGCGCCGTGGTAGCTCATGGCGAACATGCTGCCGCCATGCGGCATCAGGGGCGCGGCCAGCTTGGCCATGCGCACGAAGGAATGGCAGGACACGTCCATGGCGCCCAGGAAGCCGTCCAGCGAGCAGTCCAGCAGTCCACCCTGCAAATCGTCCTTGGGGGCGTAGGCGATCGAGTGCACCAGGATGTCCAGCCCGCCCCACTGCTGCTCCACGGCCGCGAACACCGCTTCCAGCTGGCCGGGGTGCGCCACGTCCAGCGGCAGCAGCAGCTGCGCCTCCAGTTCCCGCGCCAGCGGCTCCACGTGCGGTTTGGCCTTGTCGTTCAGATAGGTCAGCGCCAGCTCGGCGCCCAGTTCGCGGAATACCTTGGCGCAGCCATAGGCGATCGAATGCTCGTTGGCGACGCCGACCACCAGCGCGCGCTTGCCCTGCAGGATGGGATATTTGGTGGGGATACTCATGGCTGCCGCTCCAGTAGCGCCAGGGTGTGGCGCGCGATCATCAATTCCTCGTTGGCCGGCACCACCCACACGGCAACCCGGCTGTCCGGGGTGCTGATGCGTTCCACGCCGGCGCCCGGCGTGCGGTTGCGCTCCTGGTCCAGCGCCACGCCCAGCCAGGCGGCGCCAGCGCAGACGGCGGCGCGCAAGCGCACGCTGTTCTCGCCTATGCCGCCGGAAAACACCAGCGCGTCGATGCCGCCCAGCGCCGCCGCCAGCGACCCCAGCTCACGGCCGATACGGTACACCAGCAGTTCGATGGCCAGCCGCGCGCGCGGATCGTCGCTGGCCTCCAGTTCGCGCATGTCGGACGACAGCCCGGACACGCCCAGCAGGCCCGATTCCGCATACAGCAGGTGTTCGATGGCGGCCGGCTCCATCTTGAGTTCCTCCATCAGGTACAGCACCACGCCGGGATCGAGGGCGCCGCAGCGGGTGCCCATGGGCAGGCCGTCCAGCGCGGTAAAACCGGTGGTGGCGGCCACGCTGCGTCCGCCCTGCAGCGCGCACATGCTGGCGCCATTGCCCAGGTGCGCGGCCACTACGCGTGCGCCGGCCAGCCGGGCGTCGGCCTGCGGCAAGTGGCTGGCCAGGTATTCGAAGGCCAGCCCGTGGAAGCCATAACGCTTGACGCCGCGCGAGGTGACCGAGGCCGGCAGCGCATAGGCCTGCGCCAGCGGTGGCTGGGTGGTGTGGAAGGCTGTGTCGAAGCAGCCCACCTGCAGCACCTGCGGCGCCATCGCGGCCATGGCGCGCACCGGCGCCAGGTTGTGCGGCTGGTGCAGCGGCGCCAGCGGCGTCAAGCGCTCCAACTGTTCGACCACTTCCGCATCCAGCACCAGCGGACGGCTGTAGCTGGCGCCGCCATGCACGATGCGGTGACCGATGGCGGCCACCCGGTGTCCGTCCAGGTGGCCGTGCGAAAAATCGACCAGGAAGGCCATGGCCTCGGCATGGGTCAGGCCATGCTCCCAGCGCCGCTCGCCTACCACGGCGCCGGCCGCGTCGCGCACGATGAAATGGGCATGCGGCGTGCCCAGGCCTTCGACCTTGCCGGTCAGCCCCACGTCCAGCCCGTCGCCGATGAACAGCGAGAACTTGATGCTGGACGAGCCAGCATTGATGACGACGATGCAATCGCTGGGCGCCATGCTCAGCTCCCCGCCAGCGGTGTGTGCGCGGCGCGGTGGTGCGCGATCAGCGAGGCCACGGCGCACGAGGCCAGGCGCGCCGCCACGCTGTCGGCGCGGCTGGTGAGGATGATGGGCACGCGCGCGCCCAGCACGATGCCGGCCGCCGCCGCGCCGGCCATGAAAGTCAGGCTCTTGGCCAGCATGTTGCCGGCCTCCAGGTCGGGCGCCAGCAGCACGTTGGCGCGCCCTGCCACCGGCGACACCAGGTGCTTGACGGCGGCCGCCTGCGGATTGACGGCGTTGTCCATGGCCAGCGGGCCATCCAGCACGGCGCCCGTGATCTGGCCCCGGTCGGCCATCTTGCACAGGGCCGCCGCCTCGATGGTGCTGGGCATTTTGGGATTGACGGTTTCCACCGCCGCCAGGATGGCCACCCGGACCTGCTCGAAACCCAGCACCTGGGCCAGGTCGATGGCGTTCTGCACGATGTCCACCTTGTCGGCCAGGGTGGGCACGATGTTGACGGCGGCGTCGGTGACGATCAGCGGGTCGGGATAGCCCGGCACGTCCATCACGAAGCAGTGGCTCAGGCGGCGCGCCGTGCGCAGCCCGGTGTCGGACCGCACCACGGCGCCCATCAGTTCATCGGTATGCAGGCTGCCCTTCATCAGGGCGGCGGCCTGCCCTTCACGCACCAGGGCCACGGCGCGCTCGGCCGAAGCGTGGCTGTGTTCGGTATCGACCAGCGGCAGGCCCGAGATATCGAGCCGCGCCTCGTCGGCGGCCTGGCGGATGCGCGCCTCGGGTCCCACCAGCAGCGGCGCCATCAGGCCCATGCCGGCGGCATCCAGCGCCGCCTCCAGCGCGTAGCGGTCGCAGGGATGGGCCACCGCCACGCGGGTCGCGGGACGGGCGCGGGCGGCGGCGATCAGGCGGTCGTAATGCGGGTGCGGTACGGCGGACCCGGTCATGCATTCTCCTTCACGGCCCTGGCCCTGGCCTTGGCGCGCGGCGCGGCCAGCTGCGGCGCCGTGTGGCCGAACAGGATTTCGACGCGGCGCAGGCGCTCGGCGCCGTCGCCGGACAGCGCGCCCTCGGCGCCGGCCACCTGGCGCACCACGGCCAAGGCGTGTTCGCGCCCTTCCTGGCTTTCCGGCAGCAGCAGCGGCAGGTCGCGCAGCGCTTCCTTCTCGGCCAGCTGCAGGATCACGTACTGTTCGCGCACGATAGTCTTGAATTGCACCAGGCTGAGGTCGGCGCCGCCCGAGGACCGCAGGCGCAGCTCGCGCAGGGTGGCGAAGGCGCGTTCGTCGGCCGCGCTCATTTCCGGGCTGCGGTAGATGTACAGCAGCGCGCGCACGATGGCCTCGGTCACGCCGCCCTCGGCGGTGCGCTGCGCCAGCGCGTGCTTGTGGGCCTGGATGGCGGCTTCGCGCGCGATGTCGCGGCCGATGCGGCGCGGGCGGCCGCCATCGGTGCGCAGCCCGACCAGGGCCTGCAGCACCGGCGAGCCGTACACGGACAGGAAGAAATTCTCCACCGCCGTGTCACGCACCTGCTGGTAGCCGTCCCAGGCCGCGATGATCTGGTCCGAGACGATGCCCTGCAGGCGCAGGAAGATATTGTCCGGCGCGGCCTGCTGGCGCCGCGCCCGCACCTGGGCTGCCAGGCCCTCGATCCCGTGCAGCAGCGGGTTCTGGCTGGAGTACAGGCGGTAGCGCAGGCGCGACGGATGCAGCTCGCGCATGCGCTCGGCGCTGGCGTCGTTGACTGAGGCGCGCACCAGCGGGCTGAGGAAGGTGCGGTACAGGCCCTGGTTGATTTCCGACAGGCGCGCCACGGTGGCGAAGCGGCGCTCGTCGTTGACGTCGTTGCCGCCCAGTGCCCGTAGCGCATCGAGGTTGCGGCGCTCGAAGCGCAGCACGTAATTCCCGTCCAGCATGTCGGAGTGCACGGTGTGTTCGTTCTTTTCCAGGAACACGGCCTCGTACAGCCCGGGCGGCATGATGTCTATCATGTCCATGGCTTCGGTGAATTCCTCATGCTCCTTGTTGGCCACCGAGGCCGACACGAAGATGCCCAGGTGGCCTATGGTCTCGTGCATGCAATAGATGATGGTCTGGCCGCCCGCCACCAGCGCCTCGTCGTCCTCGTACAGGTCCAGCACCCAGCCCAGCGCCTGCTGCGGCGGGGTGATGTCGTCGCCCCAGGAGCAGAACACGACAATGGGCGCCTTGACGTTGCGCAGGTCGATGCGGCGGCCCTGGCTGTCCAGCAGCGCGGCGTCGCTCAGGCGGTTGCCGACGAACAGGGAATCGGTGATGTACTGGATTTCCCCGGCGTTCAGCAGTACCGGGTTGCCCCACCATTTTTCAAACTCCAGGAAGCGCGGCGCCTCGGTGTCGATCTTGGAATACACATTGTAGTTCTTGCCCCAGTAGGTGTTCGAGGGATGCATGTTCTCGAAATTCTGCACCAGGTGGGCGCCGTCGAAGATGCCGTTGCCGAGGTCGCCCGAGAGCGAGGTCAGCCAGGTGCCGCCCAGCAGGCCGCCCAGGTAGCGCAGCGGATTCTTGCCGCGCACCCCGGCCCAGTAGGACAGCGGCGCGCCGGCCAGCACCAGCGGCCCGGTCAGGTCCGGATGCAGGGCGCTGGTCATCATGATCTGCCAGCCGGCCTGGCAGTTGCCGATCAGGGCCGGCTTGCCGTCCGCATGCGGATGCAGCGAGGCCACCTTGGCAATGAACTGGGCCTCGGCCGAGCACACGTCCTCGATGGTCTGGCCCGGCACCGGATGCGGGGTGAAGCCGACGAAATAGCAGGGATGGCCGGCGCGCAGCACCACGCCGATCTCGCTGTCCTGCTTCATCCCGCCGATGCCGGGGCCGTGGCCGGCGCGCGGGTCGAACACGATGAAGGGACGCTTGCACGGATCGGGCTCGGGCATGCCCTCGGGGTTGGCGATGCGCAGCAGGCCATAGTTGCAGGGCCGCTCCAGGTCGCGCCCGGACATGATCAGCTCATGGCCGAAGTGCAGCACATTGGGCGCCAGTTGGGCGGCGCGCTGGTTGTAGTCGTCGCCGCGCTGGCGCAATACGTCCAGGAACAGGATGGAGCGCTGGGTGGCGTCGGTCCAGTATTCGACGGCCTGCTTGCCCAGTTCAAACGGGTTGGCCGGCCAGCCGGGCCAGGAAGCGGACGCGGCCGGCTGTGCGGCGGCGGCGAAGTTGAAGGGAAACCAGCTTTGCAGCGGTTCGAACTTGAAGTCAGTCACACGCACTCCTCCATGCCATTAGCGGCGCTGTGCACCGCACCATACGCGTCCGGTCCATCCTGACCGGAGCCACGACCTGCGCGCTAGTATAGCACTGCAAAATCGTTAACCCTCCGTATCCTCAGTCTCTTGCGCGATGCAACATACCGGGGCCGAAAAAAAACCCGCCGGCGGCGGGTTTCTGGTGCGGCGGCGCCCAGGGGCGCTGTGCTTATGCGCCTTCGCGCGAAGCCTTCTTGCGCTCGTGCTCTTTCAGGTAGCGCTTGCGCAGGCGGATCGATTTCGGGGTGATCTCCACCAGCTCGTCATCCTCGATGAACTCGACCGCGTATTCCAGCGACAGCTGGATGGGCGGCACCAGGCGCACGGCTTCGTCGGTACCGGAAGCGCGCACGTTGGTCAGCTGCTTGCCCTTGATGGGGTTGACCACCAGATCGTTGTCGCGCGAGTGGATACCGATGATCATGCCTTCGTACACGGGGGTGTTGTGCTCGACGAACATGCGGCCGCGGTCCTGCAGCTTCCACAGGGCGTAGGCGACGGCGGCGCCGTCGTCCTGCGAGATCAGCACGCCGTTGCGGCGGCCGGCCAGCTCACCTTTCGAGGTGTCGACCGGGGCGTAGGCGTCGAACACGTGGCTCATCAGGCCGGTGCCGCGGGTCAGGGTCATGAACTCGCCCTGGAAGCCGATCAGGCCACGGGCCGGGATGCGGTACTCGAGGCGCACGCGGCCCTTGCCGTCCGATTCCATGTTCTGCAGGTCGCCACGGCGGCGGCCCAGTTCTTCCATCACGCCGCCCTGATTGGCTTCTTCCACATCCACCGACAGCATTTCGTACGGCTCATGGCGCACGCCGTCGACCATCTTGAACACCACGCGCGGACGCGACACGGCCAGCTCGAAGCCTTCGCGGCGCATGTTTTCGATCAGGATGGTCAGGTGCAGCTCGCCGCGGCCCGAGACTTCGAAGATGGTGTCGTCGTCGGTCGGCAGCACGCGCAGGGCCACGTTGGATTTCAGTTCCTTGTCCAGGCGGTCGCGCAGCTGGCGCGAGGTCACGAATTTGCCTTCGCGGCCGGCCAGCGGCGAGGTGTTGACCATGAAGTTCATGGTCAGGGTGGGCTCGTCCACGGTCAGCATGGGCAGCGCTTCCGGGGTATCCGGGGCGCACACGGTGGAGCCGATGCCGATGTCTTCGATACCATTGATCAGGATGATGTCGCCGGCCACGGCTTCATCGACCAGCACGCGCTCCAGGCCCTTGAAGTTCAGCACCTGGTTGATGCGGCCCTTGGTCGGAGTGTCGCCGGGACCGTTCAGGAATACCACGTCCATGCCGGCCTTGACGCGGCCGCGCGAGACGCGGCCGATGCCGATCTTGCCCACGTAGGACGAGTAGTCCAGCGAGGTGATTTGCATTTGCAGCGGGCCGTCCGGATTGTCGTCGCGCACCGGCACGTATTTCAGGATGGCTTCGAACAGCGGCTTCATGTCGCCGCCGCGCACGTCTTCGGTCAGGCCGGCGTAGCCGTTCAGGCCCGAGGCGTAGACGATGGGGAAGTCCAGCTGCTCATCGGTGGCGCCCAGCTTGTCGAACAGTTCGAAGGTCTGGTTGATGGCCCAGTCGGCGCGCGCGCCGGGGCGGTCGATCTTGTTGACCACGACGATGGGCTTCAGGCCCAGGGCCAGCGCCTTGCGGGTCACGAAGCGGGTCTGCGGCATCGGGCCTTCCTGGGCGTCGACCAGCAGCAGCACGGAGTCGACCATGGACAGCACGCGCTCCACCTCGCCGCCGAAGTCGGCGTGGCCGGGGGTGTCGACGATGTTGATGTGGGTGCCTTCGTACTCGACGGCGCAGTTCTTCGACAGAATCGTGATGCCACGCTCTTTTTCGAGGTCGTTGGAGTCCATGACGCGGGTGTCGACGGCCTGGTTTTCACGGAAGGTACCGGACTGGCGCAGCAGTTGGTCCACCAGGGTGGTCTTGCCATGGTCCACGTGGGCGATGATGGCGATGTTGCGGATTGCGCGTTTAGTATTAGACATGATCGTTATATTGTGCTGATAGTCTTGCTGGATAGCCGGCCCACGCGGGCGCAGGCAAGAGGGGTGGCCGGAGCCGATTTTCTGAAACCGCGTAGTATACCATGTTGCGCTGCAACCCCTCGGGGAAATCCTGAATATTTTCAAAGGGTTGCTTTTACAGCGCGGCGATGCGACAAATATTCGCAGCCGCTTTGATGAAATCGATATTGGCCTGCGTGGATGAGTGGGACGCTGCTGGATACGCGACCACAGGGAGCAGGCCATGTCCAACCAATTACTTAAAGGATACGCAATCGCTATCCCGGGCCTACCCGCCGATCACACCTATGCCCTCAGCGATGCCGGAGACAGGTGGCCGTGCGGCGGCCGCTGCGCTGGCGGCGCGCTGATCTGCCAGGCGCCAGGAAACCTGCGGCTGGCGCGTTGCCTCGCTGGGGCGGATAACCAGGCCGGCATCGTGTACAGCGTGACCGGGGTGTGCCATCAGATAGCCAACAGGATACTGTACGCCTGCGGCCAGACCGTTTGCGGGGCGCGCGGCTACGGCTGGTCGGTGTTTGTGTACGGACCGTACGGGCTGGATGCGGCCAGCTTCAAGTCCTGTCATCCAGTACGGCGCCCATGGCGCCAATTACAAATGTGCAGACGCCCCTAACTTTTTTAAGTGGCGTATATTTGTTAAAAGGCTTATCGGATTTACTTCTCAGGAGGTGCAATGATGGACGCCGAATTCAAGGAAATGGCCAAGGCCACGCTCGGGGCTGGCTTCGACGAAGACAAGCTTGAGCAAATCCAGGCCTTGCAGACCGAGTTGCGCGCTTCACTGGCCTCGCTGTATAAGCAGTTGAGCTTGGGTTCCCTGGCCAAGGCTGATTACCTGAACCTGAACTCGGAAGCGCAGCGCATCACAGCCCTGCGCTGCGAGGCCGTGCTGGGCGCCGACGGCTTCATCAAGCTGTTCGGCATTCCTGCCGCCGAAGCCGGACGCGTTATCGATCCGGCCCTGGCCGCTTAACTCTGCGCGGCGGCGATCAGGCGTTCGGGGGCGAGGATGCTGTACTCGCCCAGTTGGCCGGTGCCCAGCAGCTTGCCATCCTGGTAGATGCGCACCCTGCCCTGCTCGGCCGGCACCTGTACCGCCGGCTCCTTGCCCAGCGGCAGGCGCTGGCCTTGCAGGAAGCGCTTGGCCAGCTCTGCCGTCAGCATGATGGCCGGGAACGATTGCAGCAGCGCGTCCACCGGGGCCAGCAGTGACAGCGGCGCCTCATGCGCCAGCAGGGCTTCCATCGTGATCATGCCGTCCGCCGTCAGGGCCCCGACCTGGGTGCGGCGCAGCGCGTTCAGGTGGGCGCCGCAGCCCAGCGCCTTGCCGATGTCCTGGCCCAGCACGCGGATGTAGGTGCCCTTGCTGCAGGTGACCGACAGCTTGAGGAACGGCGCTTCGTACGACACCAGTTCCAGCTTGTGGATCACCACGTGGCGCGCCTCGCGCTCCAGCGTGATGCCGGCGCGCGCGTATTCGTACAGCGGCTTGCCGTCGCGCTTGAGGGCCGAGTACATGGGCGGCACTTGCTCGATAGCGCCCCGGAAGCGTTCCAGCACCTGCGCTATCTGCGCCAGGCTCACGTCCACCGGACGCGTTTCCTGCACCTCGCCTTCGGTGTCGCCGGTGTCGGTGGTGATGCCCAGGTGGACGATGGTTTCGTAGGTCTTGTCCGCTTCCAGCAAGTCCTGCGAGAACTTGGTGGCTTCCCCAAAACATAGCGGCAGCAGGCCGGTGGCGAAGGGATCGAGGGTGCCGGTGTGGCCGGCCTTTTTGGCGTTGAGCACGCGCTTGGCCTTGATCAGGGCGTCGTTGCTGGAAAAGCCGACCGGCTTGTCGAGCAGCAGCACGCCGTCGACCAGGTCGCGCGGCTTCTTCATCGGTTTGTTCATGCTGTGGGAATTACTCGGCGTCCTCGCCATCGTCCAGGGCGCGGGTGGCGTTGGCCTGGTCGATCAGGGCCGACATCTCCATGCCGCGCGCGGTCGAGCGGTCGTGCACGAAGTGCAGCGAGGGCAGCGTGTGGATGTGCAGGCGCTTGCCCAGCAGGTTGCGCATGAAGCCGGCCGCCTTGGTCAGGCCGTCCAGGGTGTTCTTCACCTCTTCCGGGCTGTCCTTGAGCAGGGTGAAATACACCTTGGCGTGGGCATAGTCGGGCGTCAGCTGGACCTCGGTCAAGGTCACCATGCCGATGCGCGGATCCTTCAGTTCGAAGGCGATGATTTCGGACAGGTCGCGCTGGATCTGGTCCGCCACGCGCAGGCCGCGCTGTGGAATGTTTTTGCTGTGTTTGGCCATGATGGCGACTGCTTTCTAAAACGGCAAATGGACGGGAGCTGCGACGCCCCCGTCCACTTCACCTTGATGCTACCCGGTCCTGCCAGATTACAGGGTACGGGCGATTTCCTGGACTTCGAACACTTCCAGGGTGTCGCCAACCTGGATATCGTTGTAGTTCTTCAGCGACAGGCCGCATTCCAGGCCGGCGCGCACTTCCTTGGCGTCGTCCTTGAAGCGCTTGAGCGAATCGATCTCGCCGGTCCACACCACGATGTTGTTGCGCAGCAGGCGTACCGACGAGGAACGCTTGACCACGCCATCGGTGACCAGGCAGCCGGCGATGGCGCCGACCTTGGACACCAGGATGACCTGGCGGATTTCCACCTGGCCGGTGATGGTTTCGCGTTTCTCCGGCGCCAGCATGCCCGACAGCGCAGCCTTCACCTCTTCGATCGCATCGTAGATGATGTTGTAGTAGCGGATGTCCACGCCATTCGACTCGGCCAGCTTGCGGGCCTGGCCGTCGGCACGGGCGTTGAAGCCGATGATGACCGCTTTCGAGGCCACCGCCAGGTTGACGTCCGATTCCGAGATGCCGCCCACGGCCGCGTGCACGATCTGCACCCGCACTTCCGAGGTCGACAGCTTCTGCAGCGAGCTGACCAGCGCTTCCTGGGAACCCTGCACGTCGGTCTTGACGATCAGCGGCAGGTTCTTCACTTCGCCTTCGGCCATCTGGTCGAACATGTTCTCCAGCTTGGCGGCCTGCTGCTTGGCCAGTTTCACGTCGCGGAACTTCCCTTGACGGAACAGGCCGATTTCACGCGCCTTGCGCTCGTCGGCCATGACCATGGCTTCCTCGCCGGCGGCCGGCACTTCGGTCAGGCCCTGGATCTCGACCGGGATCGAAGGACCGGCTTCGCTGATGGGCTTGCCGTTCTCGTCCAGCATGGCGCGCACGCGGCCATAGGAGGAACCGGCCAGCACCACGTCGCCGCGCTTCAGGGTACCGGACTGCACCAGGATGGTGGCCACCGGACCACGGCCCTTGTCCAGGCGGGCTTCCACCACCAGGCCACGGGCCGGGGCTTCCACCGGCGCGGTCAGTTCCAGCACCTCGGCCTGCAGCAGCACCTGTTCCAGCAGGGCGTCGATACCGACGCCGGTCTTGGCCGACACCGGCACGAACGGCGAATCGCCGCCGTATTCTTCCGGCACCACGCCTTCGGCCACCAGTTCCTGGGTGACGCGGTCGACGTTGCCGCCCGGCTTGTCGATCTTGTTGATCGCCACCACCAGCGGCACGCCGGCCGCTTTCGCGTGGGCGATGGCTTCCTTGGTCTGCGGCATGACGCCGTCGTCGGCCGCCACCACCAGGATCACGATGTCGGTCGCTTTCGCGCCGCGGGCACGCATGGCGGTGAACGCCTCGTGGCCCGGGGTGTCCAGGAAGGTGATCATGCCGCGCGGGGTGTCCACGTGGTAGGCGCCGATGTGCTGCGTGATGCCGCCCGCTTCGCCCGATGCCACCTTGGCGCGGCGGATGTAGTCCAGCAGCGAGGTCTTGCCGTGGTCGACGTGGCCCATCACGGTGACGACCGGTGCGCGCGGGGTGGCCTCGAAGTGGGCGTGCTCGCCCTGGTCGGCCAGGATGGCTTCCGGATCGTCCTCGGCGGCAGCGTGCGCCTTGTGGCCCATTTCTTCCACCACGATCATGGCGGTTTCCTGGTCCAGCACCTGATTGATGGTGCACATCTGGCCCAGCTTCATCAGCTGCTTGATGACCTCGGATGCCTTGACCGACATCTTGTGCGCCAGTTCGGCCACGGTGATGGTTTCCGGCACGTACACGTCCTTGACCACGGCCTCGGTCGGGGCCTGGAAGTTGCTTTCGCGTTCTTCCGAGTGGCCATGGCGGCGGCCGCCCTTGGCGCCGCCGCGCCAGCTGTCGCGGCCGTTGGCGTTGGCGTTGGCGCCGCCACGGCCTTTGGGGCCCGGTGCGCCGCGCTTCTTGGCGTCGTCCGACCAGGTCGACGACACATTGGCCGACTTGATGGATTTCTTGTCGCCGGTGGCGGGTTTCTTGTCGTCTTTCTTGTCCGTGGCGGCGCCGGCGGCCGGCTTCTTGTCCGCCGGCTTGTGCAGCGTACCTTCCGCCACCTTGGGCTTGACCGGGGCCGGGGCCGGTTCCGGCGCCTTGATGGCGCGCCGCGGCGCGTTCATCATGGCCTTGATCTGGGCCACTTCGTCGGCCACGGCCTTGCGTGCACGCTCGGTGGCGGCGGCGCGTTCGGCCGCTTCCTTGGCGGCGGCTTCAGCTTTCTGCTTGGCTTCCTCGGCGGCGGCTTTCTTCTGCGCATCCTCGGCGGCGGCGGCGGCGCTGGCGTTGGCGGCAGCCGACTTGGCGGCGGCGGCGCGCGCGGCCTCGTCCTCGGCGGCCTTCTTGGCGCGTGCCTCGGCTTCGGCGTTGGCCTTGGCCTGGGCTTCCTTCTCCGCGTCCAGCTTGGCCAGGCGCTCCTGTTTCTCGCGCAGCTCGGCTTCCTGGCGGGCGATCAGCTCGGCCTGCTTGCGGGCCTCTTCCTCGCGGCGGGCGATTTCAGCCGCGTCCACCACGGGAGCGGGCGGCGCCGGCGGCGGCACGTCGTCGCGCTGGACGAAGGTGCGCACCTTTTTCACCGCGACCTGGATGGTGCGCGATTTACCGGTGGCGTCGGCCTGCTTGATCTCGGTGGTTTCCTTGCGGGTCAGGGTGATCTTTTTCTTTTCCGTGTCCGCGCTGGCGCCGTGGGTACGGCGCAGGTGATCGAGCAGCTTATCCTTATCCTCTTTCGACAATGGATCTGACGCCGAACTTTTTTCGACGCCGGCGGAACGCAGCTGCGTCAGCAGCAAGTCTGCAGGCATCTTCAGTTCGGTGGCAAATTGGGCTACGTTGTTACTCGCCATTCAGTCCTCTTTTCTATGTGTCGCGTAGATGATAAAGATATTGCTCAAGCCTTGGCCGCTTCCGCCAGGCTCCATGCCTTGGCCTGCAGGGCCTTGGCGCGGTCGTCGTACTTGGCGTCGACCAGCTTCATCTCATCATCGGTCACATCTGCAAATTCAGTCTTGATCAGTTCCCGTGCGCGGTCGGCCGACAGGGCCAGGATCGCGCCGAATTCGTCGTAGGCCAGACCGGCGAAGCCTGCGACAGTCTTGATGCCCGCCAGGCCCAGCTTGCCGGCCGTGATGCGGTCCATCCCCTCCAGGCCCACCAGCGCCTCTTCCATGCCCTCCAGGCCCTCTTCCGAGGCAATGGCCTCGGTCACCAGGGCGTCGCGGGCGCGGGTGCGCAGCTCGTTGACGGTGTCTTCGTCGAACGATTCGATGTCCAGCATTTCCGAGATCGGCACGTAGGCGATCTCTTCCAGGCTGGCGAAGCCTTCTTCCACCAGGATGTCGGCCACTTCCTGGTCGACGTCCAGTTTTTCCATGAACAGGGCACGCACGGCGGCGGTTTCGGCGGCCGATTTGTCGGCCGATTCCTCGGCCGTCATGATGTTGATCTTCCAGCCGGTCAGTTCCGACGCCAGGCGCACGTTCTGGCCGGAGCGGCCGATGGCGATGGCCAGGTTTTCCTCGTCCACCACCACATCCATGGCATGCTTCTCTTCATCGACCACGATGGACGAGACATTGGCCGGGGCCAGCGCGCCAATCACGAACTGGGCCGGATCTTCCGACCACAGCACGATATCCACGCGCTCACCGCCCAGCTCGCCGGTCACGGCCTGCACGCGCGAACCGCGCATGCCGACGCAGGTGCCGATCGGGTCGATGCGCTTGTCGGCCGTGTACACGGCGATCTTGGCGCGCACGCCGGCGTCGCGGGCGGCGGATTTGATCTCCAGCATGCCTTGTTCGATTTCAGGCACTTCCAGCTCGAACAGCTTCATGATGAATTCGGGCGCGGTGCGCGACAGGATCACCTGCGGGCCGCGCATATTGCGGTCCACGCGCAGGATGTAGGCGCGCACGCGGTCGCCGATGCGCAGGTTTTCTTTCGGGATCATCTGGTCGCGCGGCAGGCGCGCTTCGATCTTGCCCGATTCGACGATGGCGTCGCCGCGCTCCATGCGCTTGATGGTGCCGGTGACCAGCGAGTCGCCGCGTTCCAGGAAGTCGGCCAGGATCTGTTCACGCTCGGCGTCGCGCACGCGCTGCAGGACCACCTGCTTGGTGTCCTGGGCGAAGCGGCGGCCGAATTCCACGGATTCGATCGGTTCCTCGATGTGGTCGTCCACTTCGATATCGGGGATTTGTTCCTTGGCTTCGAAGTGCAGGATTTCCTGGTCCGGCAGCTGCAGGCCCGCCTCGTCCGGCACCACGTGCCAGCGGCGGAAGGATTCGAACTCACCCGACTCGCGGTCGATCGAAACGCGGATGTCCACTTCACCCTCATAGCGTTTCTTCGTGGCCTGCGCCAACGCGAATTCCAGTGCGCCGAAAACGACTTCCTTGTCGACGTTTTTCTCACGCGCCAGCGCGTCCACCAATAACAAAACTTCGCGACTCATGCTTTGCGTCCCTTAAAATCCACCTGCGGCACCAGACGTGCCTTATCCATGTCGGCCAGCGTGAACTGCAGCTGGGCCGGACCTTCATTAGTTTCAAATTCCAACGACAATTGCTCGCCCTCGGGCTCCTGCAGGATGCCCTGGAACGATTTCCGGTTGTTCGTACCCGGCATGGCGATGCGCAGCTTGACGATCGCCTCGCAGCCCGCGAAGCGCTGGAAGTCGGCCAGCTTGCGCAGCGGACGGTCCAGCCCCGGCGACGAGATTTCGAGACGCTCGTAATTCACGTTCTCGACCGTCAGCACGTGCGACAGCTGATGGCTGACCGTGGCGCAATCCTCCACGGTGATCGGACCCTTTTCCTCGGCGTCGGCGGCGCTGAAATCGATATAGACGCGCAGCAGTCCGCGCTCGGCCCGTTCGACATCAACCAGCTCATAGCCCAGACCCGATACGGTCTTTTCAATTAGTTCCGGCAGCTGCAAGAAATTCTCCAGATCAAAACCCGTTTCTGATACTCAAAAGCGGGCCATACAAAACGGTACACCAAAAAAAAAATGGGCTATTGCCCATCTTCTTGTGTTGCCACCTCATGCAAGTCCACCAAGGCGTTTAGCCGGGGATAAACTTTGCTAGGCTGCCTATTATAACGCCAACTTGATTACGCTGCAATGCCGCACAGCAGCTGGGATAACGTTACAACAGAGGCAAAACACTGGCCAGCACAGGCCAAAACGGGCGTCCAGCCACCACAGATGTGGCCGGACGCACCCAAATCAACCCTTGCGGCGACGCGCGCCGTGGTCCATGGCGCCGCCGCGCGGCGGCTGGCCACGGCGCGGGGCCGACGGGCCGCCGAAGCCGAAGGTGGTCTGCAAGGGATCGGGCTGGCGCGGGCCGCGCTGCTGCTGCGGCGCCTTGGCCTTGGCCTGGCCACCCTGGCTGCCCTGGCTGCGGTTGCCACGGCCGGGCGCCTCACCCAGAGGACGGCCGCCGCCGTAGCCGGCCACGCCCTGCGGACGGCCGCCCGGACGTCCATTCTGGCCGCCCTGGCCACCGCGGTTCTTGTTGCGCGCGGGCTTGGCGAACGGCAGGGCATTGCCGTTGTCCAGGTCCAGGCGGTTGAAGTTCGGCTCGTCCTCGTCGTCCTCGTCGTCATCGTCGTAGTCGCGCTCGTTGCCACGGTTGCCGTTGGCCTGCTGCCGGGGCTGTTGCTGGGGCTTGCCGCCCTTGGCCTTGGGCCCCTTGTTCAGCGGCGGCTTGTCGCCCTCGGCCTTCTTCTCGACGCCGTAGGCGGCCTGCAGCGCGCGCACGGCGTGCTCATCCATCTCTTCCCAGCGGCCGCGCTTGAGGCTGCTTGGCAGGGTCAGGGCGCCGTAGCGGGTGCGGATCAGGCGCGACACGGTCAGGCCGATGGCTTCGAACATGCGGCGCACCTCGCGGTTGCGGCCCTCGCCGATCACCACCCGGTACCACTTGTTGACGCCTTCGCCGCCGCCGTCGGCGATCTTGGAGAATTGCGCCACGCCGTCTTCCAGCTCGACGCCGGCCAGCAGCTTCTGGCGCATGCCTTCTTCCAGCACGCCCAGGGTGCGCACCGCGTATTCACGGTCGATGCCGTAGCGCGGGTGCATCAGCCGGTTGGCCAGGTCGCCCGAGGTGGTAAACAGCAGCAGGCCTTCGGTGTTGTAGTCGAGGCGGCCGACGGCCAGCCACTTGCCCGACTTCATGGTGGGCAGGCGCTCGAACACCGAGGCGCGGCCTTCCGGATCGTCCATGCTGACGATCTCGCCGGCCGGCTTGTGGTAGATCAGCACGCGCGGCGGCTTCTTGCTCACGCGGCGCTGTATCAGCTTGCCGTTGATGCGCACCGCGTCGGTGGCCAGGATGCGCTGGCCGATGTGGGCCGGCTCGCCATTGACCGAGACGCGCCCGGCCAGGATCAGCTCCTCCATGTCGCGGCGCGAACCCAGGCCGGCCTCGGCCAGCACCTTGTGCAGCTTGGGCGCGTCATCCTCGGCAGTGAGGTCGCGGCGCGCCGGCTTTTGCGGGGTGCGGCCCTTGGCGCCATCCTCGCTGTCGTAGGCGTCCGAGGTGACAAACGAGAACGCGGCGTCAGCCTCGTTTTCCTTGCCGCCGCCCTTGGCGCCGTTCTTGCCGCCGTGCTGCTGTTTGTTCTTGCCCTTCTGCTTGCCGTTGCGCTGTTCGCCACGGGCCTCGTTGCGCTGGCCGCGCTCCTGGCGCTGCTTGCCATCCCTGGGCTGGCGCGGCTGGTCGCCAGCCGGCGCGGCGGCGGCTTCGCCTTCAGTTGCGGCCTCCCCTGCGGCGCCCTGTTCGGCGCGCTGTTGCTGCTGCTGGGCCTGGCGCACTGCGCGCTGCTCGCGCATCTGGCGCGGGCCGCGCGGGCCGCGCTGGCGGGCTTCGCCGTCAGCGGCGGGCGCCTGGCCTGCCTGGGCCGTGTCGGCGGCAGCGGCGGCGGGAGCGGCAGCCTGGGCTTCAGACGCAAACGCCGGCGCGGCGGCCTTGGGCTTGCGGGCACGCGCACGGGCCGGGCCGGCGCCATCGGCAACTGCGGGGGCCGAGGCAGCAACGGCTGCAGGTGCGGCAGCGCCGGCGGGCGCGGGTGCGGCGGCTGCCGGAGCGGCGGCGGCTTCCACTGCGGGCGCCTCGGCAGTCTTCCTGGCGGCCTTGGCGCGCGGCTTCTTCACGGGCGCCGGGGCATCAGCCTGGGGTTCGGCGGCGGCAGCCGCCACCGGCGCTTCGGCGTCCCCGGCAGCGGCGGCGGCCTTGGTCTTGCGCTTCGGCTTGGCGGCGGGGGCGGCGCCGGCCGCGTCGGCGGCAACAGCAGCAGCAGCGGCGGCCGCCTTGTCGGCCTCGATCTGGGCCTTGGTGCGGCGCTTGGGTTTGGCCGCTACATCGGCCTGTTGGCCGACCGTCTCTTGGGTATCAGGTTTGTTCATTGTTCGTATCTTGGTTGTGCTCAGCGTCAACCGTTAAATCTGGCGCAATATCGTGGGTCAAAGCGGCGGCGGGCGCTGCCGCCGCGCCTTCCGTACCATCGGGTTGTTGCACAGCGTCGTGCGCTGCCTTCTCAAAATTCTCCTGCAGGGCCGCTTCCAGCGCAGCCATGTCCGGCCCGCTTCCCTGCCCATCGCTGATTTGCTGCAAGGGCGGCAGCTGGGACAGCGAATTCAAGCCCAGGTCATCCAGGAACTGCCGGGTGGTGCCCAGCAGGGCGGGCCGGCCGACCACATCGCGGTAGCCTATGCTTTCTATCCAGCCCCGGTCTTCCAGCATCTTGATCGTCTGCGAGTTGACGGTCACGCCGCGGATTTCCTCGATATCGCCGCGCGTGACCGGCTGGCGGTAGGCGATGATGGCCAGGGTCTCCAGCGTCGCCCGCGAGTACTTGGGCGGTTTTTCCGGGTTCAGCCGGTCCAGGTAAATCTTCATGCCGGGGCGGCTCTGGAAACGCCAGCCACTTGCCAGGCTGACCAGCTCCACTCCCCTGCCGGACCAGTCCGACTGCAATTCTTCCAGCAACTCCTTGAGCGTCTCCGTGCCCAGTCCCGGACCCAGCGCTTCCCCCTGGTCGTCCAGTTCGACGTACAGCTTCTTCAGACTGTGGATCGAGAGCGGCTCATGCGCGCATAGCAACGCGGTTTCGAGGACCTTTTTCGCCTCTGCTGTATCCATAAGCTATCTTGTGGCTGCATTCTCATGCAGGAAAGAAATCAATCACATTCAGTGAGGCGGTGGCCGGCATGGCCATGCCGCCTGGCGGGAAGACTCGCTGAAGCTGTTTTTTCCGACGCCCGGAGCCATGCGCCGGGCGGGAGAGAGAGACATGCTACCGGGCTGGAACGCGATCCGGGACTATCTAGGCTTGCACGTCCGGGCGGACAGGCGCGAAGCAAACTGCCTGAATTGTACCTGATAAAAGATAGAAAAGCGCAATTCCCTCCGCGCTTTAATGTAACAGCGCTTACGATTGAGAAAGTTTCTCGGACAAGATTGCCGAAACGCCAACAAAAGCAGGGTACTGCGCCGTGATCACAAAAGTCGGCACCTGCGACAAGTAGCCGGCAAAGCGGCCCTTGTGCTGGAAGCGGGCGCGGAAGCCGGAGCGGTCGAAACGCTGGCCCAGCTTGGGCACGATGCCCCCGCCGATGTACACGCCACCCTGGGCGCCCAGGGTCACGGCCAGGTTGCCGGCAATGGTGCCCAGCATGCGGCAGAAGGCTTCGATGGCTTCATCGCACAGGGGGCACTCGCCCCCCAGGGCGCGGCGCGAGATCTCGGCCGCGCTCAAGGACTCGGCCGCCTGGCCGGCCTGGTCCGCCAGGGCGCGGTAGATCAGTTCTATGCCCACGCCCGACATCAGGCGCTCGGCCGACACGTGCTCGAACTCGCGCCAGGCAAAGCGCAGGATGGCCACTTCCTGCTCGTTGACGGGCGAAAAGCTCACATGGCCACCCTCGCTCAGCAGCGCGGTCCAGCCATCCTTGCCCGGCACCAGGCCGGACACGCCCAGGCCGGTGCCGGCGCCGATCAGGCCCAGCGGAGTACCTGGTACCGGAGCGCCCTCACCCACCTGGCGCTTCTGGTGGGCCGACAACAGCGGCAGCGAACGGGCCAGCGCCGTGAAATCGTTCACCACCAGCAGGGTATCGAACCCGACTTCGCGGCGCAGCGCCTCGATGGAGAAGGCCCAGTGATGGTTGGTCATGCGCACGAAGTCGCCGATAACCGGATTGGCGATGGCGATGGCGCCATGGCGGATGCCGCCGGCCACGGCCGCCGCCACTTGGGGCAGAGCCAGGTAGGCCAGCAGCGCCGCCGCCAGGGTCGGATAGTCGGCGCAGGCCAGCACCTCGATGGCCTCGACCTTGCCCGGCGCCGGCTCCAGCGCAAAACGCGCATTGGTGCCGCCCACGTCGGCCAGCAGGCGCGGGCCGCCGGCGTAGTTGGCAGTGGTGAAGGCAGGCGTGGACGAAGGCTGTGCGGTCATGATGGATCAGTGATGGTTGAGGCTCAAGCTTAAAGTTTTCTTGATCCCTGCGCAAGCAAAGTTTGTAGTTTTAGTACATCCATGACCGGATTTACACAAAGTGATGATTTTTTGGCGTAGTTCAACTACTCAGCCGTTGACACCTCCGTGCCGGACGGCAGCCGGGGAAGCGATGGTCAGACGGAAGCGGGGTCTTCGGCGTCCAGCACCGAAGCACGGGGGAAGGCGGCGTTCCAGGCATCGAGCCCTCCGTGCAGGGGGCGGGCGCGCAGGAAGCCGTGGCCATGCAGCTCCTTGGCCACATGGGCGGCCGAGACATCGTTGGGGCAGCTGCAATACACAATGATATGACGGTCCTTGTCCAGCGCGGAAATCTCGGCATTCGGTTCGCCGCCATTGAACAGCAGCGCGCCGGGGATGGCGGGTTCGAGCAGCTGGGCGGTGGCGCTGCGGGCGTCCACCAGCACCGGTTCGCGGCCCTGCTCCAGCAGCGCCTTGAGTTCGTCCATGCTGATGCGGCCTATCTGCACCGACTGGTGGAAACGCTTGCGCTCCACATACTTGAAGGCCACGAACAGGGCCAGCAGCACGCCCAGCACGATCAGCGCCGTGCTGCCCATGGTGCTGAGGATATCGAGCACCTGGTCGACGCTGGTGTGGAAATAGGCGCCGATGGCGATCCCGGCCCCGCTCCACACCATGCCTCCCAGCACGCTGTAGCCCAGGAACACGGGATTGCGGGTACCCATGGCGCCGGCCAGCGGCGGCGCGATGGTGTTAAAGCCCGGGATGAACTTGGCCACCACCAGGGCCTTGGGACCCCAGCGCTTGAAATTGTCCTCGGTCTGGCTGACGCAGTAGTCGGGGGACAAGGAAATGCGGCACAGCAGCTTGAGGATGCGCTTGCCGTAGTAGCGGCCGGCGCGGAACCAGAAATAATCACTGATCAAGCAGGCCGCCATGCTGACCGCCAGCACCGCCAGCCAATTGCTGTCGCCGTCCACCGACAGCGCGCCGGCCACGATCAGGATGGGAAAGGCAGGGATGGGCAAGCCTATCTGCTCGACGAGCACGACCGCGAACACGATCAGTACGCCGTATTGCTGCAGCAGGAGGATTAAGTTTGCCATCCTCATATCTTAACGCAAAACGCGGCGTCCCGCGCCCCGCCATCGGCGGGAGCTCTTTACATGAATTTACGCTCAGCTACATTACTTTACCCATGAAAGGTTGATCTTATCCCCAAAGTGTGGTTTGCATCGCACATTTATGGATTGCAAGAGTTTTATTTTGAAAGCGTTTCCATGAAACTAATTGTGTTTGACACAACAAATCGGCGCCGCGAATTGCCGGAAATTACAAGGAGAAGCAGGCAGGAAGCCGGAATATACCGTGTTGCACGCTTACAACAACATTTCACCAATGTTGCTCACCACATAAGAATACGGGAAAACACCGCATTGACGCAATTTTCCACGGGTGATCTGATAGGCGCGCTTGAGAAAAATTGCAATTCTCAGCATATCGCAACGTTTAACGTTCAACAAGAAAGCCACTCCGGGAGTAGATCAACGATGATGATAGAGACTGTATTGGCGCGCTCGGTGCGCCTGATGTTCGCCGGCGGCCTGGCTGCCGCCACCCTGGCCGGCGCGGCCCAGGCCCAGGACAACCAGGGCGCGCTGCAGCGCGTGGAAATCACCGGTTCCAGCATCAAGCGCGCCAGCGCCGAAACCGCCTCCCCGGTCCAGGTGATCAGCCGCGACGACCTGCTGAAATCCGGCAAGGCCACCGTAGCCGACTACCTGCAGACCCTGACCGCCGACGGCGCCGGCTCGCTGCCTACCGGCTTCGGCAACGGCTTCGCGGCCGGCTCCACCGCCATCTCGCTGCGCGGCCTGGGCGCCACCTCGACCCTGGTGCTGCTGAACGGCCGCCGCATGGCCCCGTTCGCCCGCGCCGATGACGGCCAGAAGAGCTTCACCGACCTGTCCACCATCCCCATGCAGATCGTCGAGCGCATCGAGATCCTCAAGGACGGCGCTTCCTCGACCTACGGCGCGGACGCCATCGCCGGCGTGGTCAACATCATCCTGCGCAAGGACTTCACCGGCCTGACCGTCAAGGGCGACACCGGCACCTCGCGCTACAGCGACGCCAAGCAGCACAAGGCCTCCATCACCTGGGGCAAGGGCAACCTGGACGAGGACAAGTACAACGTCGTCATCAACGCCGAATACTTCAAGTCCGAGATGCTGATGAACAGCGACCGCGCCGACCGCGCCTGGATCGGCAAGGGCGACCTGCGTCCGTACGGCTACCCGATCGGCACCCAGTTCGCGTCCGGCTACATCAGCGGCAACAACAACGCCGCCGCCAGCCCGGCCGGCTCGATCCGCAACCCGGTCACCAACGACTACGTGTCGCTGCCGGGCTGCTCCAAACTGTCGACCGCCTCGCCACAAGACCCGAAAGGCGGCTGCCTGTGGTACGCGGACCAGTTCCGCTCCATGCAGCCCAACATCGAAGGCGTGAACCTGTACACCCGCGGCACCTGGCAGATCAATGAAACCACCCAGGCTTACGCCGAAGCCGGCTACTCGCAGCGCAACACCGCCTTCACCCTGGTGCCGCCGTCGATCACCCCGACCGTGGCCTTCCCGCCCAACGCCAGCAATCCGTCCGGCGTGATCAACTGGGGTTCGGGCGCCGGCACCACCATCGTGCTGGCCCCGTCGCACCCGCAGAACCCGTTCGGCGCCGCCGCCCGCGTGCGCTACTCCGCCTTCGACGTCGGCCCCAGCACCCGCGCCGTGGACAACAACTTCACCCGCTTCGTGGTCGGCCTGAAAGGCTCGGCCTACGGCTGGGACTTCGACACCGGCTTTACCCACTCCGAGTCCAAGCTGGACCTGGACTACAGCAACATGCTGAACATGGCGGTGGTGAAAGCCGCCCTGGGCGACCCGACCAGCAAGTACTTCCCGTACTACATCGGCGACCAGGCCTACAAGAATCCGGCCTCGCTGTACGCCGCCATGGTCACCCATGCCTACTCGCATTCGGTCACCAAGCTGGACATCATAGACTTCAAGGCCAGCCGTAGCCTGATGACCCTGCCGGGCGGCGACCTGGGCCTGGCAATCGGCGCCGAGCACCGCAAGGACAAGCTGTCCAACCCGTCGCTGTCGGGCACCGAGAACGGCACCATCAACTCCAGCTACGTGGCCGCCTTCGGCGACAGCAAGGTGTCGGCCGTCTCGGTCGAACTGCTGGCCCCGGTGCTGAAGACGGTGGAACTGTCGGCCGCCGTGCGCTACGACAAATACGACCGCTTCTCGTCCACCACCCCGAAAGCCGGCGTGAAATGGACCCCGGTCAAGAGCTTCGCCCTGCGCGGCACCTACTCGGAAGGCTTCCGTGCTCCCGGCCCCGCCGAGAGCAGCGCGCAGTCGCAATCGACCGGCACCTCGACCGTGCGCGATCCGGTGCGCTGCCCGAACGGCACCCCGCTGCCGGGCGCGACCTCGACCGACTGCGCCGCCTCGGTGGCCGCGGTCAAGATCGGCGATCCGAACCTGCGTCCGGAAACCTCGAAAGGCTTCACCCTGGGCCTGGTGTGGGACCCGCTGAACGACCTGTCGATGTCGCTGGACGGCTGGAAGATCAAGCGTTCCGACGAGATCAACCCGCTGCCGTACAACGAAGCGGCCGCCCTGCCGACCGCCGTGCGTGCTGACAACAACCTGACCATCAACGGCGTGGTGGTGCCCAACACCGGCACCCTGCTGATCACCAAGGCCCCGTACCGCAACTCCAGCTTCACCGAAGTCAAGGGTATCGACCTGGACGTGAAACAGCGCCTGCGCCTGGGCGACTACGGCCGCGGTTCGGTCGGCCTGACCTGGACCCACGTGGCATCGTGGGTGCGCGCCGAGTCGGCCACCACCCGCTACCAGTTCGCCGGCACCCATGGCAACTGCGACACCTCCAACTGCGCCGGTACGCCCAAGGACAAGATCAGCCTGAACGCATCCTGGGATCCGAACCAGGCCTGGAACTTCAGCGCCATCGCCAACTACCGTTCGGACATGAAGAACGTGCTGTTCGAAGGCGACCTGTGCGCCTCGAGCCTGGCCAGCGGCGCCGCCGCCCCGAACGGCTGCAAGATCGCCTCGTTCACCACGGTCGACATGTCGGCGCGCTGGAACTACAGCAAGCAGTTGCAGCTGTTCGCATCGGTCAACAACGTGTTCGACAAGATCGCACCGCTGGACCCGCTGACCTACGGCGGCATGAGCTACAACCCGATGGACGCCTCCGGCGCGATCGGCCGCTACTTCAAGCTGGGCGCCAGCTACAAGTTCTTCTGATGGGATAACAGCCAACTAGAAGGATACACCGCGCGCCGGGGCTGGGCCTGGCGCGCAACTCACAGGGACGGTGGCGACACCGTCCCTTTTTTCATGGGCCGCGCATAAAAAAAAGCCCCGGGCAAGCCCGGGGCCAATACAACGGGAACGTGGTTCGTTCGGCTTAGAACGTATAGTTCGCGCCCACGCTGAAGTAGCGGCCCACGGCGCCCGCCTGGTGCAGCGACGGGTTGTAGGGCGCGTTGGTGCCGGACGCGATCGAGGTGCCGCCGTAGGTCTGGGCGTCGATCGGGGCCTGGCGGTCGAACAGGTTGAGGATGGAGCCGCGCAGGGTCAGCTTGTCGTTCACCTTGTAGGTCAGGTTAAGGTTGGTGGTAGTGAACGAGTTCACCCGGCAGTAGTGGGTCGGGTAGGTGCTGGACGCGAAGTACAGGTTGGAGTTCTGCAGCGAAGTCTCGCAATCGTCGTTGGCGCCGCCGGTGGACGGATCGAGCACGCTGTAGCTGTCTATCCAGTTGACCGTGGCGCTGGCGGTGAACGGTCCCTTCTCGTAGCCCAGGGTCAGCTGGGCGCGGTTCTTGGGATTGCCGGTGTCGCCCGAGATCACGGTGGGGCCGTGGGTGCCGGCCAGCTCATAGTCCTGGCCGCCGGCGGTCAGGGTGTAGCTGATCATGTGGCTCAGGTTGAGGCCGGCCTTGAAGTTGCCCAGGTCACCCTTCTTCCACGTGTATTCCGTGTTCAGGTCGACGCCGGTGGTCTTGGTGGCGTTGGCGTTCACGTAGCCCGAGGTGGCGTACAGGATCTGGCCCACCGACGGCGTGGCGACATAGGTACCGCCCTTGCCGTCCGAATACACCTGCGGGGTCGGTGTGCCGCGCACGAAGGCCGGCACATAGCCGGGCAACGAGGCCGCCGTCACGATCTGGTTCTTGATCTCGATCGAGTAGTAGTCAATGGTGGTGCTCCAGCCCTTGACCGGCTCCAGTATCAGGCCCAGGGTGTGCGACTTGGATTTCTCGGGCTGCAAGTCCTTGCTGGTGACTTGCACATAGCCGGGCGAGAACAGGCAGTACTGCGACACCACGCCAGCCGCCTTGGGATCGCCGCCCGGGCACAGCTGCGGATCATTGACCTGGTTGAAGCTGAAGCTGGAACCGGCGGTGCCGTTCTCGGCCGGACCAGGCGCGCGGAAGCCGCGCGAATAGGTGCCGCGCACCGAGATCCAGTTATTCGGCGTGTACTTGAAGTCGGCCTTGGGAGTGGCCGAGTGGCCATAGGTGTCGTAATGGTCGTAGCGGCCGGACAGGCCCAGCTCGAGTTCCTTGAGCGCCAGGCCGCGCAGCTCGCCGAACACGGCGGCATTTTTCTCCGTGCCCATGGCGAACGCCGTATTGCCGTTGATCTGGCCGCTGGCGAACTCGTTGGCCGCCGGCGCGTTCAGCTTCTTGTAGATGTAGGAAGCGCCCAGGGCCAGCGACAGGTCGCCGCCCGGCAGCTGGGCAATGGCGCGCGAGCCGTGCACTTCGGCGAAGTCCAGTTCGTCGGTCTGGCGCGAGCTGAAGGTGGGCGAGATGGCGGCATTGGCGGCCGCGCTGTTGCCGCCCGTGATCTTGTACGGATTGGTGGGGTCGTTCAGCGCGTTGTACAGGGCCAGCCGGTCGACATAGCCGCTATAGGTCTGGGTGGTGTTGATGCGGGTATAGCCTAGCGCTGCCGACAAATCCCAGCCGGCGGCGCTGCCGCTCACCTCGCCCACCACGCGGTAGGACTTGGAATCCACATTGTCCATGCGGCCGCCGAGGTCGGTGAGGTAACCGTACACCCGGGCCGGGCCGCCGGTGGTGTTGCCGGGGTAGTTGGCCGGCACCAGGAAGGACGGGATCACGCCGACCTGGGTCGGGGCCACGCCCGGCGCCAGCGCCGTATTGCCGGCATAGCTGCCGGCCGGGTAGAACACGGGCGTGGTCTCGACCGCGTCCTTGCTCTGCATCATGGACGCCTTCAGGTTCAGCTGCCAGTCGCCGGCCAGTTTCTTGACGAAGCTGCCCACCACGTTGAGGTTGGAGGTCTCCGGCTGGATCTGGGCCCAGGGGTCGGTGAAGTCGCAGCTGCTGGCGCTGGGTTGGCAGCCGCCGGCATAGATGGCGTACTTGCGCGTGGTCGGGTTGTACAGATACGGCACCAGGGTGCGCGGGAACGGGGTCAGGTCGTTGACGGCGCCCGGGGTCAGGTCCAGGCCGCCCTCGCCGCGCCAGTCGGTGCGGGCCCAGTCCTTGTCGGCGCGCTGGGTCAGCATGATTTTCTTTTGCTTGCGGTATTCGATGCTGCCGAAGGCGGTCCAGCCATCCTGGTCCAGGTCGCCCCAGCCATGGGTCAGGGTCACGTGGCCGGTCTCGCCGCCGCCGGCCTCGGAAGTACCGCCCTCGGCGCTGATGGCCGTGCCCTTGAAGCTTTTCTTCAGCACCACGTTGACCACGCCGGCAATCGCATCCGAGCCGTAGGTGGAGGAAGCGCCATCCTTGAGCACGTCGATATGGTCGATGGCGTCGAAGGGGATGTTGGAGATGTCGACAAACGAGCGCTGGCCGTCGTCCGACAGCGGATACGGCGCCATGCGGTGGCCGTCGATCAGCACCAGGGTGGCGCCCACCGTCAGGCCGCGCAGCGACACGCCCGAGGCGCCGCCGGCAAAGGCGCGGTTGAAGCTCTGGGAGATGGTGCCCTGGCCGTTGGCGGTCAGGTCGCGCAGCACTTCGGACACCGTGGTGTAGCCCTGCTTTTTCATCTCATCGGCGGTGATGACCTGCACCGGGCTGGAGGTTTCCTTGTCGGCGCGGGTGATGTAGGAGCCGGTCACCACCACGCGCTGCATGGACTCGTCGCCGCTCTGGGCCAGGACCGGTGCGCTGATGGCCGCCGACAGGGCGCCGCTGGCGGCAAGCTGCATGATTACCAGCGGCATGGACTTCATTTTCAACTTCATCAAAAACTCCTTATGGGACGATAGGGTCGGGCAAGGAATGGGGTGGATTGCCAAATTACACTTATTTCATAAATGCAATTATTGCCCGATTAACCATCAAACCATGGGGCCGGAGCCGGGGTCAACGCCTGCCGTGTAACCCGTTTGTCACAAACAACAGGCTACAATTTGATACACAAATAAACTACATTTTCTATCGTGCATGGGTGCATCATGCGGAAACTGGCCTTATTCTGGTCTACGCTCATGAGACATGAAACTGTTGTTTTTTGCGGAAAACGTTTCCATGAATGCATTAAATTGCTGCTTCGCAGCATAAAACCGTCTTCCGTTGTCGTATAAAAGTAACGCGTCGTCTAGACATTTCTCGCCAAAAATACCGGGCAATTGCTCGTATTCACGCACCAAAATATTTCATCCCAAGTAAGGCGTGCCGGATTTTCAACATTGAAAATCCTGTTTTGGGTGTTTTGGCGCGTTAATTTTCTTATCAGCACCAAATTAGAGCGTTTTGCGCACTATTCCAGTGCAATTCGGCGCAGCCTCTGCATGCCCCAACAGGGCCATTTTGTGCATTGACACTGTGCCAAGCGCGGTGCTTTGATGACGTTTAGGTAAGACACACAAGGTCTGCCGGCGGTGCTGCGCCGCAAATAAAAAAATCACGACACGTGCCAATAAACACATTGGGAGTAGAGAAATAATGATGATGGAAACTGTATTGTCGCGCTCAGTCCGCCTGATCTGCGCAAGTGGCCTGCTGTTGGGCGTCACCGGCGCCCTGGCGCAGACGGAAGACGCCCCCATGCAGCGGGTGGAAATCACCGGCTCCTCGATCAAGCGCATCGCCGCCGAGGGCGCCTTGCCGGTGCAGACCCTGACCCGTTCCGATATCGAGCAGAGCGGCGTGCAGAACGTGGCCGACCTGGTGGCGCAACTGCCCTCCATGCAGGGCTTCATCACTTCCTCGGCTTCCGTCAACGGCGGCGGCGGCGGCGTCCAGACCGCCTCCATCCACGCCATCGGCACCCAGTACACGCTGGTGCTGCTGAACGGCCGCCGCATGGCGCCTTACGGCACCGGCAGCGCCGTCAACCTGGCCAGCATCCCGCTGGCGGCCGTCGAGCGCGTCGAGATCCTGACCGACGGCGCGTCCACCCTGTACGGCTCGGACGCGATTGCCGGCGTGATCAACTTCATCCTGAAGAAAAACCAGACCGACCTGGTGGTCGAAGGCACCTACAACTCGCCGCAGAAATCGGGCGGCAAGAGCAGCAACTTCTCGATCAGCAAGGGCTGGGGCAACCTCGACAATGACGGTTTCAACGTCCAGCTGTCCTATGCCCACGACGAGCAGAAAGAGCTGAACGCCAGCCAGCGCGACTTCGCCAAGTCCGGCGTGCTGCCGTTCACCCACAACGGCAAGAAGTACGTGACCTGGCAGACCAGTATCAACTCGACCCCGGCCAACGTCGAGGTGGTGACTGCCGATGACGACGTGGTGCTCAATACCGACCTGCTGAACAACAAGGCCTGCACCCAGGCCAACACCTTCTCGCGCAGCGGCGCCTGCCGCTTCGACTACGCCGCCACCGTGCAGCTGCTGCCCGAACTCAAACGCGACAGCGTGTTCGCCAACGGTTCGCTGAAACTGGGCAAGGACACCACCGCCTACAGCGAACTGGTGCTGTCCAAGTTCACCAACACCGCACGCTACGCGCCGGCGGCCCAGCCGCTGACCGTGTTCAGCACCGACCCCGTGACCAAGGTCAAGACCATCAACAGCGCCTACATCGGCGCCTACAACAAGTCCATCGTGCCGCTGCTGGCCAGCCAGGGCATCAACGCGGCCGACGCCACCGACGCCTTCCTGTACTACCGCGGCGCCGACGCCGGCGGCCGCACCGACGAATACCGCACCGACGCCGCTCACTTCGTGCTGGGCGTGGACAGCAACTACGCGGGCTGGGACCTGGGCGCCGCCTATACCCACTCGCAGAACAAGCAGACCGACAAGGCCCTGGCCGGCTACATGAGCGGCAACAAGTTCGAGGAACTGATACGCACCGGCGCCTACAATCCCTTCGCCTCGACTGCCAACGCCGCCTCCATCCTGGCCCCGGCCGTGCTGCACCAGGACCTGGAAGTGATCAAGTCCAAGCTGGACGTGGTCAGCGTGCACGGTTCGCGCGAAGTGTTCGACCTGCCCGGCGGCAGGGCCGCCCTGGGCCTGGGCGCCGACTACACCAAGCAGAAATACGAGGACACCCCGTCCCAGATCGCCATGGGTCCCGGCCCCGGCAACCCGGGCTGGACCGACGTGGAAATCGGCGGCGGCACCGGCTCGCAGGCGCTCGACGCCAGCCGCAACAACTGGGGCGCGTTTGCCGAACTGCTGATGCCGGTGGCCACCAACCTGGAAGCCACCACGGCAGTCCGCTACGACAGCTACGACGCGGTGCAAAAGCATAACGTCAGCTACGACACGGCCGGCAAGGTGGCCCAGAGCGGCAAACTGGGCGAGGACGTGGCCAAAGCCACCTACAAGCTGGCCGTGCGCTACACCCCGAGCCAGGCCCTGCTGCTGCGCGGTTCCTACGGCACCGGCTTCAAGGCGCCGACCATGAACAACATCGCCGACCCGCTGAAGAACGCCGGCTCCTCGAACGCCTTCCCCTGCCCGGTGAAGGCGCCCGATCCGCGCGCCGTGTACTGCCGTCCGGGCTCGTCCGAATACGGCCTGCTCGACAGCGGCAACCCGGCCACCGGCGCCAACGCGCTGAAGGCGGAAACCTCCAAGCAAGCCACGCTGGGCTTCCGCCTGGAGCCGTTCAGCGCCCTGTCGGTCGGCCTGGACTGGTGGGACGTCAAGCTCAAGAACCAGATCCGCACCTTCTCGCAGGACCAGCTGTACACCAACCCGACCCTGGCCAACCAGTGGATCGCCGTGTACGCCGATCCGATCCAGAAGAGCAATGTGCTGGTGGCGATACGCCAGCCAATGAACCTGGCAACCTCGCACTTCCAGGGCCTGGACTGGGACACCACCCTGCGCGCCGCCACCCCGATCGGCAAGGCCAGCGTCAACTGGACCGGCACCTACATGCTGAAAGCCGAGCAGGAAACCCCGGGCGTGGGCGTGGAAAAATCCATCGGCCGCTTCAACTCCTATGACGACGTGGTGTTCCGCGTGGTCAGCCGCATGATCTTCGCGCTCAAGACCTCGGACAAGCTGAGCAACTCGCTGACCATCAACTACCGCTCCGGCTACCACGACAAGCCGCTGACCGAGGATGACGCCCAGGTGCGCGTGGTCAACGCGGATGGCAGCATCGGCGCGGTATCGGCCATGGTGCGCGACGTCAAGTCCTACACCACGGTGGACTACCAGGCCAAGCTGAACTACGTGAAGAACCTGACCGTGACGGCCGGCATCCGCAACCTGCTGGACCAGGACCCGCCGTTCTCGGTGCGTAACTCGGGCGGCGGCAACCAGGTCGGCTACGACGGCCGCTACGCCGATCCCCTGGGCCGCACCTTCTACGTGACGGCGCAGTACAAGTTCTGATATGGCGGCACGGCGGGGACGGAAGGTAGCAGCCGTCTCCCGCCACGCCTCAGGCGGGACATCGATGCACCACTGGCCGCGCTCGCGGCCAGTGTCTTATCGGGGGTAGATTTCGCCGGCCACGGCGCGGATCGCGTTCAGCAGGCTGGTGGCGCCCGGCGACAGCAGCTGGTTCTGGCGCGTGATGATGCCGAAGGCATCCATCTGGCACGGCAGGTCGATCGGCAGGATGGCGAAGATTTTCAGGCGCGCGTAGTTGCTGGCCAGTTCGCGCGGGAAGGCGTGCAGCAGGTCGGACTGGTGCAGCAGCTCGCTGATGACGGGGATCTCGCTGGTCTCGATGACGTTGTTGGGCGGCTCGATGCCGAGGCGGCGGAACATCAGGTCGAATTTATGCCGCAGCACGCTGCCCGGCGGCGACAGCACCCAGCCATAGCTGGCGATCTGCTGCAGCGTCAGCCGCGGTTCCTTGAGCAGTGGATGGCCGACCCGCGCCACCACGCACAGCGGCTCGCTGGCCAGCTCCTCGTAGTGGAACAGGGCCTTGCTCTGCTGCTCCAGCAGGCGGCCGATCACGAAGTCCAGGGCGCCGGTCTGCAGCTGGCCGATCAGGGTATTGCTCATGTCGACCTGTATGCCCACCCGCAGCAGCGGCGAGTGCTGCTTGACCCGGGTGACGGCGGCCGGCAGCAGGGTCACGCTGGGCGTCATGATGGCGCCGATGTTGACCTGTCCCACCAGCCCGGCCTTGAGCGCGGCCAGGTCCTCGTGGGCGTTGGCCAGGTTGGCCAGGGCCATGCGCGCATGCCGTATCATGGCTTCGCCGAACACGGTGGGCAGCACGCCGCGCGTGGTGCGCTCGAACAGCTGCACGTCCAGCAGTTCCTCCAGCTCCTTGAGCTGCTTGGAGGCGGCCGGCTGGGTCATGTCCATCTCCTCCGCCGCGCGGTGGATGTTGCGCTGCTCGTCCAGCGCGATCAGCAACAGCAGCTGCCGGGTCTTCAGGCGCGTCTTGAGGCTGCGCGCGCTGCTGCTGATGTCGGCCATGCGCGCTCCCGTCAGCCGAAGCGCGGCTGGTTCACGCCGGCCACCTCCACCCGCACCGAGAACAGGGCGCCGGTGAGCGGGTAGTCGGCCAGCTGCTGGGGGCTGTTGTCCTCGGCTGCGCTGACGATGTACAGGGTTTTCAGGTCGGCGCCGCCAAAGGCGACGGAGGCCGGATTGCGGGCCGGCACCGGGATGGTCTGCAGCAGTTCGCCATCCGGGCTGTAGCGGCACACGCGGGCGCCGCCCCACTGGCCTATCCACACGCAGCCTTCGCTGTCGACCGTCATGCCGTCCGGCGAGCCTTCGCTGTCGGCGTCGAACTGGCGCCACACGCGCGGTGCGCCCAGGCTGCCGTCGGCCGCCAGCGGATAGGCGTAGGTGCGGCCTTCGTAGCTGTCGGTGTGGTACATGGTGGCGCCGTCCAGGCTGAAGGCCGGGCCGTTGCAGATGTGGTAGCCGTCGTCGGCCACGTGCAGGGACAGGTCGGGATCGAGGCGGAACAAGCGGCCCACGGCCTGGGCGTAGTCGGTGTTGTGCATGGAGCCGGCCCAGATGCGGCCATGGCGGTCGGCCTTGGCGTCGTTCATGCGCAGGCCGTCGCCTTCGGCGAACGGACGGGCGATGTAGTCGATGCGCAGTTCCGGCTCCAGCCACAGGCGGGCGATGCCGTCGCGCAGGCCGGCCATGAAGCCGTCGCCATCGCGGCGCGCCACCAGCCAGCAGATGTAGTCGGGCATGGCCCAGCTGTGGGTCTTGCCATCCAGGGCGTCATAGCCGTGCAGGGTCTTGCCCTTCAGGTCCACGAAATACAGGCGTTTCTGTTCCGCCACCCACAGCGGACCCTCGCCCAGCTGCGCTTTCGCCTCCCAGAGGCATTGCACGTCGTAGTTGCTCATCAAGTCCGCTCCGGTAGAGATTCCCGAGCCGCCATCATACGGCGAACCCGGCACACAAGGAAGAGCGGGGGGGGGGGGGGGGGGGGGGGGGGGGGGGGGGGGGGGGGGGGGGGGGGGGGGGGGGGGGGGGGGGGGGGGGGGGG